>CAYNPQ010000044.1:26984-28584 GCA_964399065.1 uncultured Treponemataceae bacterium
AGCGCTCCGGGGCGCGCGCCGCCACCTTGCTCCCGAAGAGCGCCCACTCGTACTCCACCTGCCCCCTCGACACCGCGATGCGCGAAACCGCCCTCGCCCCGCGGTCGATCCGCGAGGCGTCGAAGGAGTAGCCGCGGCCCGCGGCCTCGGCCCGCACCGCCTCGAGGTAGCCGCGGATCGCGGCGCACGGATCGGCCGCGGCCGCGAAGCGCTCGAGCTGGGGATGGCTCCGGTAGCCCCTCGTCCGGCCCGCGAGCACGGCCTGCGCGAGCAATGCCTCGCGCCAGAGGGCCACGAGGCCCGCGGGGTCGAGGAAGCGGGGGTGGAAGGACCAGAGGCGCAGGCCGCGACCTCCTAGGGGGCCGCGTCCCGCCCGCCGCCGTCCGAGATGATCCGGTCGTACTTCCGGTTCTCCTCGGCGAGGGACTGGACCCGGAGGCGCTCCTTCTCGACCTCGAGCTGGAGCATCTCCTTCTTGACGCGGAGGGCCTCGAGGTCGTTGCGGTTGCGCCTGAGCATGTAGACGAAGGTGAAGACCACCGAGGGCGCCCCGATGAAGACGCACAGTATGGGGAAGGCGACGTCCCAGTCCATCCCGGCCCCTCCCCTAGGCGCCGAGGCGCGGCGCGATCTCGCCGGCCCAGGAGCGGACCGCGTCCCAGTCGCGGAGGTCGGCGGGGGCGTCCTTGCGGGTGCCGAAGAGGAAGCGCGCGGCGGGGGGCAGGGGCGAGGCGAGCTTGCCGCCGAAGCCCCTGCAGGAGAAGGCGCCCGCGGCGGCGGAGAGGGCTTCCATGCCCTTGCGGATCGAGCGCCGCCACGTCGGGCGGCCCTCGGCGAATTCGATGTACGAGAGGTAGAAGAGCGCGACGGGCATGCCGCGCAGCGCGGCGGCGTGGGCGCCGACGAAGGACTCCGCCGGCTGCTGCCAGCGCATGCCGTTGATCGGCGAGCCCAGCACGACCGCCCCGTAACCCTCGAGCCCCGCGACCTGCCCGACGGGCCTGACCTCGGCCTCGAGGCCCCTCTCGCCGAGGGCCTTGCCGATCGCCTCGGCGACCTCGGCGGTGGAGCCGTCCTTGGTCGAGTACGCCACGAGCACCTTCTTCATGCGCGACCTCCGTCGCCTCGCCTGGCTTCAGCGGGCGAGCAATACTAGCACGGCGAGGAGGACGAGGACCATACCGCTACCTTGGAGGAGGCTCCGAACCCGCAGCGCCGCCATCGAGCTCTCCAACGAGTCGAGCGAGCTCTCCGTTCGTCTCCTCGAGTCCTCTAACCGAGTCTGATACTCTTCGAGCCGCGTCGCGAGCGTCGCGTATCGCTCGGTCAAGGATGAGAGCGCCGCCCTCGACTCGCTCAAGTCCGCGAGCAAGCTCGTCGATCTTTCCTCCGAGTCGCTCAGCCGACTCTCTAACTCCGCGATACGACTCTTCAAGGACGCGATATTGCTCTCGTATCGCTGCAATATCTCGCGCAGCCGCGCGGCCAGCTCCGGCTGCGGCGATTCCTGCGGCCAGGCCGGCCGCGAGAAGAGCGAAAGCGAGAACGCCAGCAAGAGCGCGCGCCAACCTGCCCGCATCGGCCATGCCCCCTCCCCGCC
>CAYNPQ010000045.1:0-28419 GCA_964399065.1 uncultured Treponemataceae bacterium
CCTCGGCCCTGCCCTCCCTCGAGGCGGCGGGCGCGGCCCGGGCGGCCGCCGAGGCGGCGCGCGCAGCCCTCGCGTCGAAGTCGGCCGCCTCGGCGGCCGTCGAGGCGAAGGCCGCCGAGTTCGCGGAGGCCGAGGCCCGCGCCGCCCGCCTCGAGGCCGAGGCCGCGGCCCTCGACGAGGAGCTCGGCGCCCTCGCCCGGGCCGCGGAGTCCTGGAAGGCCGCGGTCGCCGCCGCCTCGCTCGCGGCGGAGGCCCGCGCCGCCTGGGCCTCCGCCTCCGCTTCAGCCGAGGCCTCGCGCGCCGCCGAGGCCGAGGCCCGGCGCCGCCTGGAGGCATCCGCGGTTTCGCCCGAGGCGGAGGCCGCGATCCGCGCCGCCTTCGAAGAGGCGCGGCTGGCCCACGAGGCGGCCAAGGAGACTCTCCGGTCGACGACCGATGCGGCGGAAAAGGCGGGGCAGGCCGCGCGCCGGGCCGCCGAGGTCCTCGAGCGCCGGGCCGCCCTCGAATCCGCGTCGAACGCGCGCGCAGGAGCCGATGCGGAACTCGCCGCGCTCGAGGCCGCTGTCCGCGAGACCGAGGCCGCTGCCCTCGCCTCCCACCTCGTCGAGGGCGAGCCCTGTCCCGTCTGCGGCTCGCGGAGCCATCCCGCTCCCGCCGCGGCCCATGCCGACGGGGCTCCCGCCGCCGCTTCCCTGCGCGACGCGCGGCGGGCCCGGGAGTCCGCGCTCGCGGCCGAGGCCGCCGCCCGCGCCTCCCTCGAGGCTGCCATCGCCGAGGCCGCCGAGGCGGCGAGCCTCGCGGCGGCTCGCGGCGCCGCCGCGACCGAGGGCGAAGGCCCCTCCGCGATGCCCTCCGTCACCGAGGCGAAGGCGGCGCTCGAGGCCCGGCAGGCCGAGGCGGGCCGCGCCGCCGATCGGCTCAAGGAGATGAATGACCGCCGCAAGGCGGCCGTCGCGCTCGCCTCCGCCTATGAGGCGGCACGGAGCTCCACGCTTGTCGCCTCCGAGCTTCAGTCGAAGGCCCGCGCCGGGCTCGCGGCGCGGGAGGCGGCGCTGGCCGAGGCGCGAGCCCACGCCGGCGAGGCCGATCCCGCTCCGCGCATCGAGGCCGCGCGCGCGCGCCGCGACGAGGCCAGGGCGGCGGGGCGGAGCTTGTCCGCGGGGGCCGCCGAGTGGGCGCGCTCGCGCGAAAGCGCCGCCGCCCTCGCGGCCGAGGCCCGCGAGCGCCTTGCCTCCCTCGAGCGCGACTCCCTCGCCGCGGCCGCCCGGGCCGCCGCCGCGCTCCGCGATTCCGGCTTCGGCGAGGAGGCCGCGCTCCGCGCCGCCCTCCTGCCCCCGACCGCCCTGGCGGCCCTGGAGGCCGATGCCGCGACCCACGAGCGCGAGCTCGCCGCCGCTCGCGCCGAGTCCGAGGCCCTGGCCGGCGCGCCGGAGTCGGAGGCCCCCGACCTCGATGCACTGACGGAGAGGGTAGGGGAAGCGCGCGCCGCGCTCGAGGCGGCGCAGGGGGCCCTCGACGCGGCCAACGCGGCCCGCGACGGGCTCGGCCGATCCCTCGCGGAGCGGACGCGCCTCGCCGCCGAGGGCTCCGCCCAACGGGAGGATTCCGCGCGTCTCGCCGGCCTCTCGGCCCTCCTGAACGGCGAGCTCCCGGGTCGGCGCCTCCCCTTCAAGAACTACGTGCTCGGAGCCTACTTCGCCTCGGTCGCCCGGCGCGCGAGCCTCCGGCTCGCCGAGATGTCCGACGGCCGCTTCGCCCTCGCCGCGGACGAGGGCGCCGCCTCCGGCCGCGGCAAGATCGGCCTCGACCTCATCGTCCGCGACGCCTTCACCGGTCAGGCGAGGCCGGCCGGCACCCTCTCGGGGGGCGAGCGCTTCCTCACCGCCCTCGCCCTGGCCCTCGGCCTCGCCGACGAGATCCGCGAGCGCTCCGGCGCCTCCGCCCTCGAGGCCGTGTTCATCGACGAGGGCTTCGGCTCCCTCGACGACGAGGCCCTGGACCGGGCCATCGGAGTCCTCGACGCGGCGCGGGGCGAGCGCATGATCGGCCTCGTCTCCCACGTCGCCGAGCTCCGCGCCCGCATCCCCTCGCGCATCGAGGTGACGAAGGGCCGGGCCGGCTCCCGGCTCCGGATCGTGGGAGCGGAGTAGGGGCACACGGTTTTCCTGATCCGTCAAGGAAAAATCGTCTTGGGACCTTGATGGATCGAAAGTTCACGCTGCCTAGAAAGCCTTTTACTATAAATAGATACAATAATACCACCTGAATGTTTCGGTTCCCGGACCGAACGCGGACCGAAGAAATTTCTTGCGTTGAGGTTTAAAGCGGGGTATAAAGGGCTGTATCTCTCGAATTCTCACAGGAGGTTTTATGAAGAGGATTCTCGCGGTCCTTTTCGCTCTGGCTGCCATCGTCAGCCTGAACGCCCAGGAGTTCACGATCGTCAACGGCGCCGAGCCGGCGTCGATCGATCCGCACTATGTCGAGGGCGTGCCTGAGCACCGCATCTACATGGCTCTCTTCGAGGGCCTCACGGTCGCCGACCCCAAGACCAACCGCGCCATTCCCGGCATGGCCGAGAAGTGGACCTTCAACAAGGGCATGGACGTCGTCACGTTCAAGCTCCGCAAGGCCGTCTGGTCCGACGGTACCCCCGTCACCGCCGAGAACTGCGTGAAGTCCTGGCTCCGCAAGCTCGACCCGAAGAACGCCTTCCAGTACGCCGACCTGCTCTACATCATCAAGGGAGCCGAGGAGTACAACAAGGGCAAGGCCGGTCCCGAGGCCGTCAAGATCCGCGCCGTCGACGCCTCCACCTTCGAGGTCACCCTCGTCGGCCCGACCCCCCACTTCCCCGACATGACCACCCACTACGCCTTCGCCCTCGTCCCGATGCACGCCATCGAGAAGTTCGGCCAGGACTGGGTCAAGCCCGGCAACTTCGTCAGCAACGGCCCCTTCACCCTCTCCGAGTGGAAGCCCCAGGAGAAGCTCGTCGCCGTCCCGAACCCCAAGTTCTATGACGCGAAGAACGTGAAGCTCAAGAAGATCACCTTCATCCCGAACGACGACGTCATGGCCGGCTACAACCTCTACAAGACCGGCGCCGCGGACTGGATCGACACGGTCCCCTCCGAGCTCATGGACGAGATCAAGCTCCGCCCCGACTTCCACGTCGCGCCCGAGTACGGCTCGTACTACTTCATCCTCAACGTGACCCGCAAGCCGCTCGACAAGGCCGAGGTCCGCAAGGCCCTCTCCATGGCCATCGACCGCAAGACCCTCGTCGAGACCGTCACCAAGGGCGGGCAGATCCCGACCGCCGGCTTCGTCCCCCCGAGCGCGGGCTTCACCGCCGTCAAGGGCTGGCCCTACAATCCGGAGGAGGCCAAGAAGATGCTCGCGGCCGCCGGCTTCGCGAACGGCCAGGGCTTCCCGAAGATGACGATCCTCTACAACACGAGCTCCAACCACAAGCGCATCGCCGAGTTCATCCAGGCCCAGTGGAAGACCAACCTCGGCATCACGGTCGACCTCGTCAACCAGGAGTGGGCGACCTACCTCGACACCCGCTCGCAGGCCCACGACTTCGACATCGCCCGCGCGGGCTGGATCGCCGACTACCTCGATCCCTCGACCTTCTCCGACATGTGGATCACCGGCGGCACCCAGAACGACGGCCTCTACTCCAACAAGAAGTACGACGACGCCATCAAGCTCGCCCGCACCCAGTCCGGCGCGACCCGCATGAAGACCCTCATGCAGGCCGAGGACGTCCTCATCAACCAGGACGCCGCGATCCTCCCGATCTACTGGTACGTCACCCAGAACATGATCGACCTCAACAAGTGGGACGGCTGGTACCCGAACCCCCTGAACCAGCACCCCTGGAAGTTCATCGGGCCGAAGAAGAAGTAATAATTCTCCTCTAGCGTTCTAGCCGATATCAGGCTATAATGCGGCCGCGGGACACCGTTCCCGCGGCCTTTTTCATCCCACCAGCGCCGCGGCGGCGATCGCCAGCGCGACGCGCTTCTACGCGCCGTAGCGCGCGAAAGCCCCAAGGCAACAAAGGAGTCTATCCGCATGGCCAGATACTTCATCCGGCGGATACTCAGTCTGATCCCGACCCTGTTCGTCATCATCACGCTGAGCTTCTTCCTGATCAGGCTCGCGCCCGGAGACCCCTTCTCCCGCGAGCGCGACCTCCCCGAGGCGATCCGCCAGAACCTCCTCAAGCGCTACGACATGGACAAGCCCCTCGTGGTGCAGTACGTGAAGTACCTCGGGAACGTCCTGAAGTGGGACCTCGGCCCCTCGTACCGCAACAAGGACTACACGGTCAACGACATCATCGACAACGGCTTCCCCGTCTCGATGCAGCTCGGCATCACGGCCCTCCTCTTGGCCGCGGTCTCGGGCGTCGCCGTCGGCATCGTGTCCGCCCTCAAGCAGAACAAGTGGCCGGACTACATCGCCGTGTCGATCGCCGTCGTCGGCATCTCGGTGCCCCTCTTCGTCATCGGACCGGTGCTGCAGCTCTTCTTCGCGATGCGGTTGAAGATCTTGCCCTTGGGGCAATGGTTCTCGACGCACGGCCTCAAGGCCATCATCCTCCCGGCCCTGACCCTCTCCTTCCCCTACTTCGCCTACATCGCGCGGCTCTCCCGCGCCTCCATCCTCGAGGTCCTGCGCTCCGACTACGTGCGGACCGCCAGGGCCAAGGGGCTCAAGGAGTCGACGGTGATCGGCAAGCACGTCCTCAAGGGCGCCCTCCTCCCCGTGGTCACCTACCTCGGCCCGGCCTTCTCGGGCATCGTGGTCGGCTCCGTCGTCGTGGAGACCATCTTCCTCGTCCCGGGGATCGGCAGGCCCTTCGTGAACTCGGCCATCAACCGCGATTACACCCTCATCATGGGCGACGTCATCGTGTACTCGCTCATCCTGGTCGTGGCGAACCTGATCGTCGACGTGGTCTACGGGTTCCTCGATCCGCGTATCTCGTACAAGTAGGAGCGGTGCATGGCCGTCAGCAGCAGCACTAAGAAAAAGGCGGAGAACGTCAACGAGTTCAACCAGGTCTTCAAGCCCGTGTCCCTCTGGGCCGACGCCTGGAAGCGCCTCCGCAAGAACAAGATGGCCCTCATAGGGCTTTGGGTCGTGGGCTTCTACATCCTGGTCTCCCTCCTCGCGCCCCTCCTCTCCAGCTCGGGGATCATCCTCGACTACACCGAGCAGGTCTCGGCCCACGCGAGCATCCCGCCCTCGTTCCGCCCCGCGGGCGAGCTCGTGATGCGCAAGATCGAGGCCCGCATCGCCAAGCTCGAGGAGACGCTCAAGGAGCGCCAGACGACCTCGGGCGGCTCCTACGACATGAGCACCGGCTTCGACTTCGGGGCCGCCGAGGTCCAGATCGAGGGCCAGGACGGCACGACCAGCGTCGAGGCCGGGACTCCCGAGGCCGGCGGTCAGACCGCCGAGGCCTCGGCCCAGCCCGACGCCTTCTCCCTCGGCTACGGCGACCCGGTCGAGAACGAGCTCGCCCAGAAGAAGGCCGAGCTCGAGACCCTCCGCGCCGAGATCACGACGAACCCCGTCCACAAGCGGGTCTACATCTTCGGGACGGACGACCTCGGCCGCGACATGTTCTCCCGCGTCATCTACGGGGGCCGCATCTCGATCGCGATCGGCGTCGTCGGCACCCTCTTCGCCGCCTTCATCGGCATCATCGTCGGCTCCATCGCGGGCTACGCGGGCGGCTGGGTGGACAACGTCCTCATGCGCTTCGTCGACATCATGTACGGCCTGCCCTACATGCTCATCGTCATCATCATCATGGCGATGGTCGGCGAGGCCGCGCGCGGCAACTTCGTCGTGCTCTTCGCGGCGATAGCGCTCGTTTCCTGGCTCACGATGGCCCGCGTCGTGCGCGGGCAGGTCATCAGCCTCAAGAATTCCGAGTACGTGGAGGCCGCGCGCTCCATGGGCGCGGGCACCCCGCGCATCATCGCCCGGCACCTCCTCCCGAACACCCTCGGCGTCATCGTCGTCTACTCGACCCTGATGATGCCGAGCTTCATCATGAACGAGTCCTTCCTCTCCTTCCTGGGCCTCGGCGTCTCGGCGCCGGACGCCTCCTGGGGGACGCTCGTCAGCGAGGGCGTGCGCGGCATGGAAGCCTATCCCTGGCAGCTCTTCGCGCCCGCGATCGCGATGACGCTCTTCCTCTTCAGCATGAACTTCCTCGGCGACGGCCTGCGCGACGCCCTCGACCCGCAGAGCAAGAACCGGACCTGACAAGGAGACCGAAAGACATGACCGACGAAGTCATCCTCCGGGTCAAGGACCTGAGGACCTATTTCAACACCGACGAGGGCGTCGTGAAGGCCGTCGACGGCGTGAGCTTCGACCTGCGCAAGGGCGAGACCCTCGGCATAGTCGGCGAGTCCGGCTCGGGCAAGTCCGTCACGAACCTCTCGGTGATCAACATGATCCCGAGCCCGCCGGGCCGGATCGCCGGCGGCGAGGTCCTCTTCATGGACAAGGACCTCCTCAAGATCTCCGCGAGGGAGATCCAGCAGATCCGCGGCAACCGGATCTCCATGGTCTTCCAGGATCCGATGACCTCCCTGAACCCCTTCCTCCGCATCTCCACGCAGATGATCGAGACCCTCGTCCTGCACCAGGGCCTCGACAAGAAGGCGGCCAAGGACAAGGCCATCGAGATGCTCAAGCTCGCGGGGATACCGAGCCCCGAGAAGCGCATCGACCAGTACCCGCACCAGTTCTCGGGCGGCATGCGCCAGCGCGTCATGATCGCCATGAGCCTCTCCTGCAATCCCGAGATCCTCATCGCGGACGAGCCGACGAGCGCCCTGGACGTCACCATCCAGGCGCAGATCCTCGAGCTCATGAAGGACCTCACGGCTCGGCTCGGGACGGCGGTGATCCTCATCACCCACTCCCTCGGCGTCGTCGCGGGCATGTGCGACAACCTCTGCGTCATGTACGCGGGCCGCGTCGTCGAGCGGGGGCCCACCGGCGCGATCTTCGAGGACCCCAAGCATCCCTACACCCAGGGCCTCATCAAGTCCGTGCCCCGCCTCGACAAGGCCACGAGCGAGAGGCTCTTCTCGATCCGGGGCCAGCCGCCGAACGTCATCGACCTGCCGGACTGCTGCCCCTTCTACCCGCGCTGCGACAAGGCCAAGGACATCTGCAAGCGCAAGTACCCGGTGGCGACCGAGCCCGGCCCCGGCCGGAGCGTGTCCTGCTGGCTCTACTCGGAGGCCAAGTGATCATGAGCGATAAAGACACCCTACTCGACGTCCGCGGCCTCAAGATGCACTTCCCCGTCGGGGGAGGCTTCCTGAAGGGCAAGAAGGGACACATCTACGCCGTCGACGGCGTGGACTTCCAGATCAAGAAGGGCGAGACCCTCGGCCTCGTCGGCGAGTCCGGCTGCGGCAAGTCGACCACCGCCCGCGCCGTCGCCCAGCTCTACAAGCCCACGGCCGGCGAGGTCATGCTCAAGGGCAAGGACCTGACCAAGCTGAGGGCCTCCGAGCTCGTCGTCGCGCGCAAGGACATGCAGATGGTCTTCCAGGACCCCTACGCGTCCCTGAACCCGCGCATGACCTCGGGCGACATCATCGCCGAGCCGATGCGCATCTACCAGAAGCGCGGCGTCCTCGCGATGACCAAGAAGGAGACCGAGGAGCGGGTCGAGCAGCTCATGGAGCGCGTCGGCCTGTCGCGCTTCTTCAAGAACCGCTACCCGCACGAGTTCTCGGGCGGCCAGCGCCAGCGCATCGGCATCGCCCGCGCCCTCGCGCTCCGGCCCGACCTCATCCTCTGCGACGAGCCCGTCTCGGCCCTCGACGTCTCGATCCAGGCCCAGATCCTCAACCTCTTCAAGGACCTGCAGAACGAGTTCGGGCTGACCTACCTCTTCATCGCCCACGACCTCGCGGTCATCCAGTACATCTCCACCCGCGTGGCGGTCATGTACCTCGGCCTCATCGCCGAGCTCTCGGGGTCGGCGGACCTCTACAAGAAGCCGCTGCACCCCTACACGCAGGCCCTGCTCTCCGCGGCGCCGATCCCCGATCCCAAGATCGAGCTCCAGCGCAAGCGCATCATCCTCACGGGCGACGTGCCCTCGCCGGACAAGCAGCGCAAGGGCTGCAGCTTCTACGACCGCTGCTGGAAGAAGATGGACAAGTGCGCCCAGGCCGTGCCCCAGCTCAGCGAGGTCGAGCCCGGCCACCAGGTCGCCTGCTTCCTCTACCACGACAAGGGCAGGTAGGAACCGACTCCCTAATAAGCTTGAGGCCGCCGGGTATCGCCCCGGCGGCCTCTTCTTTTCGTCGCGTCGCGGGTTACGCTCCGGACTGCCCCTGCAGGAGCGGCTTGCCGAGGTAGGACGCGATGCGCGACGCCGTAGCCTTGAAGTCCTGGCTCCTCCGCGCGGGCACGGCGTCGACGAGGTAGCGCGCCCCGTCGGAGGTCTCGACCACGAGGCAGAGGTAGGGCTTCTTGTAGAAGGCGCGCTTGCCGCCCGAGTCGTCGGAGCGCAGGCCCTCGAGGGCCGCCTTGTTCTCGGCGGCCTCGTCGGCGCTGCCCGGGATCGTGCCCCTGACGAAGGGCTGGAGCCTGAGCGCGTTGGCGGCGGCGAGGGCTATCTCGGTCTTGCGCGCGAGGAAGACGAGGCCGGCGCGGTGGGTGATGAGGGAGCCGGCGGCGTCGAAGGTCCAGCGCTCCTCGTAGAGGGCGGCGAGGAGGACGAGGCCGAAGATGATCCAGCCGAGCACCGCCGGCGGCTGGCCGGCGGCGAAGAGGGCGGCGCCGATCACGGCGACGATCGCGCCCATCATGATCCGGTACCAGACCGGGAGCCCGTAGGCGAGGCGGCCGTCGCGGGCCTCGGTCAGGGTGAGGGGTATCTCCATGGGCCGAGGATAGCCGCCGCGCCACGGGCGGCGCAAGTACCGGGCCGCCGCGGCTTGCCCTTCGGGCGCGCGGCGGCGTATCGTGGCGCCGGAGGAACACCATGGCGAACGCCCGCGTACGATTCGATACCTCGCTCGGCCCGATACTGGTCGAGCTCTTCGAGGCCGAGTGCCCCCTCACGACGGCCAATTTCCTCGGTTACGTCCGCTCGGGACACTACGACGGCACCATCTTCCACCGGGTGATTCCCGGCTTCGTGGTCCAGGGCGGCGGCATGCTGCCCGGCATGGTCGAGAAGGAGACCGGCGAGCCCATCGCCAACGAGGCGGCCAAGGCCCCCTCCAACGAGCGGGGAACCCTCGCCATGGCGAGGACCCAGGATCCGGACAGCGCCACCTGCCAGTTCTACATCAACCTCTCGAACAACCGCGCCCTCGACTACAAGGGCGGCGGCCCCGCGGGCGCCGGCTACTGCGCCTTCGGCAAGGTGGTCGAGGGCATGGATGTAGTGGACGCGATGGCCGCGAAGCCGACGGGTCGGCGCTTCCCCCACTCCGACGTCCCGAAGGATGACATCGTCCTCGTCACGGCGAAAGTCGAGGCCTGAAGTCGGAGAGCGGCCCGGCGGCTAGTGCAAGTCCTGCCGGCGCGGAGGGAGCGAGACCTCCGGAAGGGGCGCGGCCGCGCGCGGCGAGGCCTTCGCGCCCTGCGCCGGCAGCCGGGCCGCCTTCCTCCTCGGGACCCCGCCCTCGGGGACCGGGAAACCGGTCCGCTCGAGCATGCGCCTGAAGGGCGAATCCTGCTTCTTCAACTCGCGGGAGCCCCTCGTGATCTTGCAGAGCGAGAGCCCGAGCTCCTTCGCGATGTCGCGCTGGGGGATGCCTTCGGCGATCCGCTTCACCAAGGCCCATCGCTTGGCCACCTCGTCGGCCTCCGACGGTGTCAGGAGGCTGTAAAGGAAGGCCTCGACCAGGGAGGGATCCGCGCCCGCGAGGGCGCGCGACATCTCCGCGATGTTCTCCGAAACGAGCGCGCTGTCATTCGCCATAGTAACCTCAGTATACATCCATTTTCTCAATTTGGCGAGAGGCGTTTGAAATAACGAAGCACTCGTTTCGAAAAATGAAACGGTTCGTGGGGGAGTCTTGGGAGGCTTGGGGGACTGACCCTTCTCGCACGTGGCGGCGGGGGTCTGACCCTCGAGGGTTAGGGTCTGACCCTCAGGCGGCGGGTGTCTGACCCCGAGGGTTAGGGTCTGACCCTCAGGCGGCAGGGGTCTGACCCCCAAGGGTTAGGGTCTGACCCCCAAGCGGCGGGGGTCTGATCCCCGAGGGTTAGGGTCTGACCCCCAGGCGGCAGGGGTCTGACCCCCTAGGGTGAGTGTCTGACGCTCTGCCGACGGGTGTCTGACCCCCGCAGGCCAAACGTATTGGAGGTCCTGGTACCTCGCCGGCGGGGTCTGACCCCCTAGGGTTAGGGTCTGACCCTCAGGCGGCGGGGTCTGACCCCCGAGGGTGAGGGTCTGACCCCCAATTCAAGTGTCTGACCCTCGGGCGGTGGGGTCTGACCCCCCAAGCCAAGAGTCTGCCCCCGTGGGCTAGCCCCCTGAGGGCGACTCCCGAGCGTGGGGTTCAGTCCTTGAAACGTTTCGAGGCGAGGAGGGCGCGGCCTTCGAAGTCGCCGCCCGGGGCGAAGAGGTCCCTGAGGCTCGGATGGATGAAGCGCTCGGCCTCGTCCGATACGAGGATGACGCCGTCCTCCGCCGCCTTAGTGCCGAGGTGGAAGATGAAATTGACGTCGTCCGAAACGATGGTTCCCGTGGCCCCGGGCGGCCTCCACATCGTCGTGCCCGAGTGGAAGGCGAAGCGGAAGGTCAGGGGCGTCTCGAGGCGGAAGACCTCGTAGCCGATGAGGGCGCGGTCGAGGATGAGGCGGAATGCCGCGAGGGTCGGATTCATGCCCTCGTCGCGGGGCGGGAATAGGATGAGGTTGCCCGACTGGTCGCGGATCCACTCGATGCCCCCGCACTCCTTGGCCCAGGTGTCGAGGAAGGCCGCGAAGTCCTCCTTGAGCTTGTTGAGGCGCTTCTCGCCGATGCGCTCGAGGAGCTCGCGCTGGTTCCCGACTGCGGCGTAGCAGAAGCGGACGGCGACTTCCTCGCCGACGGCCAGGCCCTCCCATCCGGGGAAGGGCGCGGCCTCGACCCTGGCTTCCTGGCGCGGTGCCATGCCCGCGAAGGCAAGGGCCTGCCGCAGGCGCTCGGGGCCGACGCCGGCCTTGAAGAGGCGCGGGCCGATGTAGTCCTTCCCGCCGGCGAAGAAGACCGCCGAGGGATCCTCGATCATGCCGGCGCGGTCGATGACGCCCCAGGCCGAGCCCTCGGCGGCTTTGAGCCTGAGCGCCGCCTCGAGGAGCCGGCCCGCGTCGGGCTCGGCGACGGCGTCGAGGTAGACGAAGGCGCCCGGGGCCTTCTTCCGGTAGTTCCTCGCGAAGCTCGAGAAGGGGAGGACCTCGAGCTCGAGGCCGGGGACGGAGCCGGGCGCGAAGGCCTTCTTGACGAAGGCCGCGAATTTCCGCTCTTCCGCGTCGGCGGCGTAGACCAGGATCCTCATGACGCGGCCGCCCTCACCTCGTACAGGAGAAGCCTCGAGGCGCCCGTGCGGTCGTCCCGGAACCGGTCCAGGATGACGCGGTCGAGGGTCGGGGCCACGGCCGGGGTTATCGAGAGGCAGCTCGGAGGGGTGCCCCTCGACTCGGCCTCCATGACCTCGAGGATGGTCTCCTGCTTGGCCATCTCCGCGACCTCGGGGAAGTAGCGCAGCGGGCCGGTGTGCACGGCGGCGCGCACCCTGAGCGGCTCGCCGAGATTGTTATGG
This sequence comes from uncultured Treponemataceae bacterium, assembly GCA_964399065.1. Classification (GTDB taxonomy): domain Bacteria; phylum Spirochaetota; class Spirochaetia; order Treponematales; family Rectinemataceae; genus JAKLFE01. The sequence goes on from CAYNPQ010000045.1 coordinate 11,829, forward strand.
AGGCGGTCGTAGAGGAAGAGCTCGTGGAGGAGGGCCATGCCCGAGAGGACCGCGCTGGTCGTCGAGTGGCCGAAGAGGAAGGCGGCGAGGGCCCCGTCGCCCTCCCAGCTCCAGATCCTGCCGGAGCGGAGCTCGGCGCAGCGCGCGAGGATGGCGCGGAGGTCGTCGTAGGCGTCCCTGGCCGCGGCCTCGCCGTGGGCGCGCACGATCCGCGAGTTGCGCACGACGTCGACGCGGAGGAGGGAGAAGCGGTGCTCCTCGCCCGCGAGGAGGCGGCCCCAGTTCGGCGAGCGCCTCGTGCGGGGGTCCTCCATGAAGTGCCCCGTGGCCTCGTCCCAGAGGTAGCCGTCGGCGAGGACGCACTTGAACATCTCGCGCAGGCCCGTGATCCGGTAGGGCCTGCCCATGAAGCCCTCGCCGTCGAGCTGCGCGAGGCGCTCCACGAGGTGGAGGAGCCGCCCCTCGGCGACGGCGTCGTCGACGAGGCAGTCCGTCGCGACCTGGCCGGGGACGGCGACGCTCGCGGGGAAGCCGGTGCGGGCGTGGAGGTCGTAGTCCTCCCCGAAGACGTCGCGGGCGATCCGCGACAGCATGTCGGTGTTGAGGGATTCGTGAAGGCTTTTTTTCATCGAGGCGGCGAGCGGTCCGCGGTCCTTCATCCGGGCCTCGCGCTGCTTTGTTTTTTCACGCTTCCATACTAGACCATCGCGGAAGCCGAGTAAAGCGCGACCCGCGGGTCCTCCCACCCTTGCCTAATCCCCCGCGGATAACTAGTATCCGTGTATGGAGAAGTACTACTTCACGTACGAGGACATCCACCTCACGGCCCGCGACATCGCGGAGAGGGTGGGGTCCTCGGGCTTCGAGCCTGACGTGATCGTCGCCATCGGCTCGGGAGGTTTCATCCCCGCGCGCATCCTCCGCACCTACCTCGGCAAGCCGATCCTGGCGGTCGGCGTCGCCTACTACGACTCCGACGACCGGCCGACCGAGCTGCCGCGCAAGGTGCAGTGGATCGAGGAGGCCGAGAAGAAGCTCGCCGGCAAGCGCATCCTCCTCGTCGACGAGGTCGACGATTCCCGCACCACCCTCGAGTACTGCATCCGCGAGCTCCTCCGCCACAAGCCCGCCGAGATCGCCGTTGCCGTCCTCCACGACAAGCGGAAGGAGAAGCGGGGCTCCATCCCCCCCGAGGTCACGCGCTACATCGCCGGCAGGACGATAGAGGACCGCTGGGTCTGCTATCCCTGGGACGCCCTCGACATCGAGGGCCACCTCGCGGCCGCCAAGGCGACGCCCGCCTCCGGCCTGGAGTCCTAGGGAGCTCCCGCGGTGCATCGCGAAGCCCTCCTCTGCGTCGACGACGAAGCCATCATCCTCCTCTCGATGAAGCAGGAGCTCAAGCGCCGCTTCGGCGGGCGCTTCGTCATCGAGACCGCCCTCGACGCCTCCGAGGCCCAGGCCGTCATCGACGAGCTCGAGGAGAGGGGGGTGTCCACGGCGCTGGTGATCTCGGACTGGTTCATGCCCGGCGTCCGCGGCGACCAGTTCCTCGTGGAGCTCCATACGCGGCGTCCCGAGATCAAGGCCATACTGGTGACGGGCCACGCCGACGAGGGAGCGGTAGAACGGGCGCGCCGGGAGGCGGGGCTCGGCGCAGTGCTCCGAAAGCCCTGGAGGCCCGAGGAGCTCTTCGCGGCCGTGGAAGGTTGCCTCGCCGGAGGGGCGGCCTAGGAGCCGCGGCGATCCCTTCTTTACGCCGCATGTTTATCTAAAATCACAACAAGCTTTCGCTGATATGCTACAATGGGGAAGCCCATCCGGGGGCGGAGCCTAGCCTCCGCTCACGAGGTGGTAGGCCTCGACCTCGTCGCCCTCCGCCACCGAGCGCATCGCGTAGCGGTCCCGCGCGACCAGCTCGCCGTTCACCTTGACGACGACGAGGGGAAAGGACCAGCGCTTGCGTGCGAGGATCTCCGCGATCGTGAGGCTGGCTTCCGGATAGCTTTCCGGCGACGCGTTCAGCGTGATGTTCACGCGCTAAAAAGTACAACAAGAGACTCGGTCCGGGCAATGGCCCACACGCGAGGGAGGTTCGATGAAGCGTCTCGGTCTCCGCGGCAAACTCCTCCTGGCGCTCGGCGCCGTGCAGTTCGTCGGGCTCGGCCTCCTCGTCCTGACGGTCTCCTCGAACGCCAAGGGCGAGCTCACCAAGGTCGCGTACCTCTCGGCCGAGCAGCTCGCCGCGGGCGCGGCATCCGATCTCCAGACTTTCTTCGCCAGGGCGGAGGAGGACGTGCTCGGCGCGGCCCGAACGGCCTTGGGCCTCAAGGCCGCCAAGGTCCCGCGCCCGGCGGCGGTCGAGGCCTTGCGCGTCTTCCTCGAGGCCAGCCCCGGCGCCGGCTGCCTCACGATCGCCTTCGAGCCCGGGGCCTACGACGGGACCGACGCGCGGAGCGCGGGCCTGCCCGGCTCGGGCCCGCTCGGGCGCTTCGAGCCCTCCTGGACCAGGGACGCGGGCGGCTTCTCCCTCGGCAAGGCCCTCGACTCGGACGAGCCGGGCAGCGAGGGCATCCTCTACGTCTCGACGCGGGAGAACGGCCGGATCCAGGTCTCGCGCCCCTTCGCGGGCTCGGTCGCCGGGACCGACGCGACCCTGATCACGATCTCGGCGCCGATCAAGGAAGGCGGGGCGGCCGTAGGCGTCGCCGGCATCGACTTCGACAGCTCCGCCATCGACGCCCTCGTGCACTCGCTCAAGCCCCTCGGGACGGGCTATGCCTTCCTCGTGGGCGAGGACGGCACCATCATCTCCCACCCCGACGCCCAGTTCGTCAACGCCAACGCGGGCGAGTACTTCGAGGACGACAAGCGCGACGCCGCCATGACCGCCATCGCGGAGGGCAAGCCCTTCGCCTTCGTCCACCGCTCCGAGCTCGGCGGAGAGCTCGCCTACCTCGCCCTCACCCCCGTCAGGCTCGGCGGCTCGGGGCAGTCCTGGAGCCTCGCCGTCCTCGTCCCGCTCAGGACCGTCCTCGCGTCGATCTCCGGCCTGACCTTGTTCGCCCTGGCCATCTCCGCCGCCGCCCTCGCCCTCCTCGCCGCGGCCCTGTGGGTCGTGGTCGGCGCCGCGATGCGCCCCATCACCGCCGCGGGACGCGCCATCCGGGGCATCGCGGAGGGCGAGGCCGACCTCACCAAGGCCATCGACATCGGGCGCGACGACGAGATCGGCGACCTCGTGCGCGACTTCAACGCCTTCGTCGCCAAGCTCCGCGGCATCGTGGAGAGCCTCAAGCGGACGCAGGCCGCGTTGGGCGGCATAGGCGAGGAGCTCGCGGCGAGCTCCCACGAGTCGGCGAGCGCGACCTCGCAGATCCTCGCGAACGTCGAGGGCGTGAGGCGCCAGGCCATGCGCCAGAGCGGGTCCGTCGAGGAGTCCTCGGGCGCCGTGGAGCGGGTCGCGCGCAACATCGAGTCCCTCGACAAGCTCATCGAGTCCCAGGCCGCGGGCGTCACCGAGGCCTCGGCCTCGATCGAGGAGATGGTCGGCAACATCGCCGCGGTGACGGCCTCCGTCGAGAAGATGGCCGGCAGCTTCGCCGCGCTGACCGAGGCCTCGGAGGCGGGCAAGGCCCGCCAGACGGCCGTCGACGCCAAGGTGCGCGAGATCGCGGGCCAGTCGGAGCTCCTCATGGAGGCCAACCAGATGATCGCGCGCATCGCGTCGCAGACGAACCTCCTCGCGATGAACGCGGCGATCGAGGCGGCCCACGCGGGCGAGGCGGGGCGCGGCTTCTCGGTCGTGGCCGACGAGATCCGCAAGCTCGCGGAGACCGCGGCGGCCCAGTCCCGGAACATCGGCGCCGAGCTCAAGAAGATATCCGCGTCCATCGGCGAGGTCGTGGCGAGCTCGCGCAGCTCGGGCGAGGCCTTCGGCATCGTCGCCTCGGGCATCGAGCGCACCGGCGGCCTCGTGCGCGAGATCGAGCTCGCGATGACCGAGCAGCGCGAGGGCTCGCGGCAGATCCTCGAGGCCCTCCGCGACATGAACGGCGTCACCGCGGAGGTGCGCTCGGGCGCCAGGGAGATGACCGCCGGCAACGCCCAGGTCCTCGAGTCGATGGCCCGGCTCGCCGAGGTCTCGCAGACGATCGCGGGGAGCATGGACGAGATGGCGGCCGGCGCCGAGCAGATCGCCAAGGCGGCCCAATCCGTCTCGGAGCTCGCCAACGGCACGCGCGGGAGCATCGGCGAGATGGAAGCGGCAATCGGCCGCTTCAAGGTCTAGCGCTTGGACGCGGCCCGCGCCTTCCGGGCCGGGGCGATCCGGCGGCGGAGGTCCGTCTCGCGGCGCCTCGCGCGGCCCTTCGGCCGCGGCGGGCTCAAGCGAGCGATCTTCCTCCCCTTCGCCGGCCTCATCGTCCTCGGCTTCGGCGTCGCCTGGACCTCCTATTTCATAGGCTCGCGCTCCGCGGTGCTCCGCACCGCCGACCTCCTCGCCGCGCAGTCCGCCGCGCGGCTCCGGGACCGGCTCGGGGCCTTCCTCGAGACGGCCAGGGGCATAGCCGAGGCGGACGCGGCATTCATCGCCGGCATCCGCCAGCCCGCGTCCTCGGTCGACGGGCTGCGCCGCGCCTTCCGCCTCCAGCTCCTCGGCCGGAAGGACATCGACCTCATCAGCGTCGGCTTCGCCGACGGCGAGTACGCCGAGGCCCAGCGCCTCCCGGAGGGGCGCGTGCGTACCGGCTGGGCGGGCGCGGCGACCGGCGGCGACCTCGTCCTCGAGGGCGTCGACGAGGCTGGCGGGCCGGCGGCCGTCGAGCTCCGGCGACCCGGCTACGATCCGCGGCAGCGACCCTGGTATACGTCCGCCGCCCGGGCCGGGCGCTTCGCCTGGTCCGAGCCCTACGCCCTCCTCTCCACGGGCGAGTTCGCGATATCGGCGGGGATACCCGTCTACCGCGAGGGCCGCCTCTTCGCGGTGGTCACCGCCGACCTCCGTCTCGGCGCGATCTCGGATTTCCTCGCCTCGGCGGCGGGACAGGGCTTCACCCTCGTCGCGGACGGCGGGGGCCGCCCCATAGCGGCCTCGACCGGCGCCGCCGCGGCCGCCCCGGCCTTCCTCGCGGCCGCCTCGGCGGCGGACGGGGCCCCCGCGCGCGCCAGGTCGGGCGGCGTCGCCTATCGCGTCGTCTCCCTGCCCGCCGCCGCGGACGGGGGCCTCGACTGGCTCGTCCTCGTCGCCCTGCCCGAGCGCGTCTTCCTCGGACCCCTCGCCCTCATGGACCTGTGGACAGGCCTCTCCGTCGCCGCGACCCTCGCGGGCGCCCTCCTCCTCGCCCTCCTCGCAGCGCGGCGCGTCGCCCGCCCCCTCCAGAGGCTGAGCGCCTCGGTCTCGGCCATCGACCCCGAGGCATTCGGAGCCGTCCTCCTGAGGGAGGGCGCCGGCGAGGCCCCCGCCGGCCCGGCGGCGGGCTTTCCCTGCCACCCGATACGCGACCTCGCCCTCCGCGGCGACGAGATCGGGGCCCTGGCCCAGGCCTTCGGCGGGCTCTGCCTCCGCCTCGCCGAGAGCTTCGCCTCGCTCCGCTCCTCCCTCGCCGAGAAGGAGGTCCTCCTCAAGGAAGTCCACCACCGGGTCAAGAACAACCTCCAGATCGTGTCGAGCCTGATCTCGCTCCAGACCGAGTCGAGCGGCGAGGATTCCACCCGGGAGAACCTCGCCCAGATCCAGGACCGGGTCCTCGCCATGGCCTTCGTCCACGAGGACATGTACGCCTCGGGCGACTTCGGCTCGATCCGGATGGACGCCTACCTCCGCCGCGTCTGCGACTCCCTGGGCTCGTCGCGCCGGATCAGTCGCCCCGTGGCGGTCGGCGTCGACGCGAGCGATTTGCGGCTCCCCCTCGAGAAGGCCCTCCTCTGCGGCCTCATCGTGAACGAGCTCGCATCGGAGGCCCTCAGGAAGGCCTACGCGGGACGAGAGCGAGGCGAGCTTCGGGTGCGGATCGCCTCGGACGGGGCCGAGTGCCGCATCGAGGTGGCCGACGACGGGAGCGGCCACGTGGCGGAGCCCTCGACCCGGCACGGCGAGCTCGGCGCCCAGCTCGTGGAAGGCCTCGCCAGCCAGCTCCGCGGCAGGGTCGAGCGCGTGGCGGGCCCCTCCGGGACGACCGCGGCCCTCGTCTTTCCCGCCTCCGGCGCCTGTGAGGGCTGAGCCCCCGCGCTATGCTTGAACTTCGGTCGGCGAGTCGTTTCGACCCTCGACGATTCTCGGTTTATCTGATATATCAATTGCATACCTAATGCCATGCCGGCTCGGAGCCGCAAGGAGGTCCACGCCGTGATCAGATACCTGAAGACCGACGACGGCAAATGCGTCGGCTGCATGACCTGCGCCTCGGTCTGCTCGAAGCTCTACGCCAAGGAAGACAATCCCGCGAAGTCGCGCATCCAGGTCAACGGCCTCGGTGCCAACGCCTTCCACCTCGTCGCCTGCGACCAGGAATGCCGGAAGTGCGTGGCCGAGTGTCCCGTGGAGGCCATCACCGTGGCCAAGACCGGCGTCGTCATGATCGACCGCAAGATCTGCGTCGGTTGCCTCGCCTGCGTGGCGGTCTGCCCGATCGGCGCCATGCGCTTCTACCCGGGCGACAAGAATCCCTTCAAGTGCGTGGCCTGCGGGGCCTGCGCCAAGGCCTGCCCGGCGCAGGCCCTCGAAGTGGCGAGCAAGGAAGGGAAGGACGAGGAGGTCGGCGCATGAGCGGGCTCAAGGAATTCCGGATCGAGGATTTCCCCGTCCTCGCCGAGCGGCGCTACGAGCGTCGCCCCCTGGTCCGGGGCTACAGCATGCGCACCCTCAAGATCGACGTGGGCTCGCGCGAGGTCGAGGAGAAGCCCGTCTCCGAGGACATGAAGCGCCGCTTCGTCGGCGGCAAGGGCTTCGGCCTCAAGCTCCTCTGGGACGGCACGAAGCCGACCACGAAATGGGACAGCCCCGAGAACGAGATCGTCATCGCCATGGGCCCGATCTGCGGCAACACCAACTACCCCGGCTCGGGCAAGAGCCTCGTCGTCTCGATCTCGCCGATGACCGGCATCCCCATCGACTCCAACGTGGGCGGCTACTTCGGCCCCTACCTCAAGTTCTCGGGCTGGGACGCCCTCGAGCTGACCGGCAAGGCCGGGCGCGAGACCATCGTCCTCGTGGACGGGAACGAGGGCGTCGTCCGTCTCCTCGGCGTCCCCGAGGGCCTCGAGCTCGACACCCATCTCCTCGCCGAGCAGCTGACCCGCGGCCTGGCCCTCTCGGAGGATCCCTCCGACCTCCAAGCCGTCTCCGTGGTCTCCGCGGGCCGCGGCGCGGACCACAGCCCCATGGGCCTCCTCAACTTCTCGCTCTACGACAAGCGCCGCCGGGGCTGCCGCGTGAAGCAGGCGGGCCGCGGCGGCATTGGCACCGTCCTCCGCGACAAGGGGGTCCGCGCCGTGGTCGCCCGCTACCGCGGCGTCGAGCAGGACTCGAACGGGGCCGCCGACCCGGCCGCCGTCCAGCGCATCGGCTTGAAGCTCCACCGGGAGATCGTCAAGAACGACGACGCCCAGTGCAAGATGCGCAAGCAGGGCACGGCCCACCTCATGGAGGTCATGAACGACTACGACCTCCTCCCGACCAAGAACCACAAGTACGGCCAGGATCCCAAGGGGCCCGAGATCGCGAGCTGGGTCTGGGAGAAGCTCCTCACCCAGGGCAGGCCCGACGGCTGCTGGTACGGCTGCACCCTCGCCTGCGCCCACGCCGTCGACGGCTTCGAGCTGAAGACGGGCCCCTACAAGGGCCAGAAGGTCTGCGTCGACGGCCCCGAGTACGAGACCGCGGCGGGCTGCGGCCCCAACCTCTACGTCTTCGACACCCACGGCATCCTCGAGATCAACTTCTACTGCGACACCTACGGCATCGACACCATCAGCTTCGGCACCATGTGCTCCTTCCTCATGGAGTGCCGGGAGCTCGGCATCCTGGACAAGGAGCGGACCGACGGCATCGACCTCGAGTGGGGCAACTGGGAAGCGGCCTGCCAGCTCCTCCACGACATGGCCGACGGGAAGCGCTTCGGCGTCCTCGCGGGCAAGGGCGTCAAGTTCCTGGCCGAGTTCCTCGCCGACGAGTACGGCGCAGATCGCCAGCTGATGAAGGACATCGCCCTCCACGGCAAGGGACTCGAGCAGTCCGACTACATCTCTCGGGAGTCCCTCGCCCAGCAGGGAGGCTACTACCTCACGAACAAGGGCGCCCAGCACGACGAGGCCTGGCTCATCTTCATGGACATGGTGAACAACCGCATCCCGACCTTCGAGGACAAGGCCGAGGCCCTCCACTACTTCCCCATGTTCCGCACCTGGTTCGGCCTCCAGGGTCTGTGCAAGCTGCCCTGGAACGACATCGAGCCCTCGGACAACGCCAAGTGGGCCGAGCCGAACAAGGTCCCCGAGCACGTCCAGAACTACCGCGAGCTCTACACCGCCATCACGGGCGAGCCCCTCTCCTGGGAGGGCCTCATCCTGCAGTCCGAGCGGGTGTACAACTTCCAGCGGGCCTTCAATGTCCGCATGGGCCACGGCCGCCGGGCCGAGGACTACCCGCCCTACCGCGCCATGGGCCCCGTCCTCCCCGACGAGTACCTCGCCCGCGAGGAGCGCTACGACAAGCAGCTCCGCGAGAAGCAGGGGCTCGACCCCGCGAAGATGAGCCTCGAGGAGAAGCTGGGCGCCACCCGCCGCTACCGCATGGCCCAGTACGAGAGCCTCGTCGACGCCGTGTTCAAGCGCCGCGGCTGGACGAGAGACGGCTGCCCCACGCCCGAACACCTGCGGGAGATCGGGATGGACCTGCCCGAGGTCCTGGCGGTGGTCGAGGCGCGCATCGCGGGCAGGGCCTAGGCGTCCGCGGGCGGCGCCGCGCGCCCCAGGGGCGCGTTGGCTGACGCCGTCGCATGACGCGCATGTTTCCGGGGCGGCCTCGTGGGGCCGCCCCTTTTTTCAGCGGCGTCCCCCCGCGCGCGGCCGGCGCGGCCTGATCTTCCCGAGGTAGAGCTTCTCGACCTTGGCCCGCGCCCAAGGCGTGCGCCTGAGGAAGGTGAGGCTCGACTTCAGGCTCGGGTCGCTCGAGAAGCAGCGTATCGGGATGCGCTCGGCCAGGCCCTCCCAGCCGTACTTCTCCACGAGGTCGAGCAGGATCGCCTCGAGGGTGAGGCCGTGGAGCGGATCCTTCTCGTGTCCTTCCTGCATGCTTGCAGTCTAGCCTTCCGCGGGGGCGGGGAGGAAGCCGTCCGCCGAACCTCGCCGGCGGGCTTGCCGCCCCAGGTGGAAGGCGCTATCATCGCGTCGTCGTCCTCCGATGGGGAGGGCGGCAGCAGGACCCGGAGTCCTGCCGGGCCCTTGCCGGCCCGAATCCCGACTCTCGACGGAGGACGGCGCGATGATAGTCACGGCGAACGCAGATTCTGGGCATGGCCTTCCCGAGGGTCGGGACGCCGCGAGCCGACCGGCTTCGTGAGACGCTCCCGTCCGTCCCGGACGGGAGTTCCCGACCTCCACCAGATCAAGCGATTCCGCGTCGCGCGGGGCAGCCTTCGCGCCCCCTCGGCGCGCGCTTCGAGCCAGGATGGAGATGACATGAAAGCGAAATTTCGAAAGTACGCGGGCGTCGAGGACTTCCTCCGCGTGCGGGACTTCCTCGCCGAGACCTTCCGCGCCTTCGCCGAGCCGACGAACTGGGGCATCGAGCGCTGGAACTGGGCCCGCTACCACCCGATGGTGTTCTGCGAGAAGGACCCGGCGCTGACGGCGTCGCACATCGCGTTCTGGGAGGGGACCGTCGGGCTCTGGGAGGACGGGGCCGGCCGCCTGGTGGGGGTGGTGAACCCCGAGATGCCGGAACCGGCCGCCGAGGCCTACCTGCAGCGCGCTCCGGAGGCCGACGGCCTCCTGCCCGAGATGCTCGAGTACGCGGAGTCGACCCTGGCCGATCCGGGATCGGGGCGGCTGCAGGTCTCGACGGTCTTCGACCACGACGAGGCGCTCCGCTCGCTCCTCCGGGCCCACGGCTACGAGCCCGACCCTGAGCCCGCGGACTGCCGCGCCGAATACGACATGGCCGCGATCCCGGAACCGCGCCTGCCCGCGGGCTACGCGATCCTCGCCATGTCCGAGGGCGGGGACCGGGCCGAGCGCTGCAGGGTCCAGGGCCTCGGCTTCAACCATCCCGATCCCGCCGTGTGGATGACCGTGGCGGAATACGCCGAGGTCCGGAAGGCCCCCGACTACCGCGAGGACCTCGATCTCGCGGTACGCGCCCCCTCGGGCGAATACGCGGCCTGCTGCATCCTCTGGCACGATGCGCGAAACAAGGTCTGTTTCTTCGAGCCCGTCTGCACGCGGCCCGAGTACCGCCGTCTCGGTTTGGGTCGGGAGCTGCTCTACGAGGCCATGCGGCGCGGCAGGGAGCTCGGCGCGGCCAGAGCCTACGTCGGCTCGCGGCAGGAATTCTACCGAAGCATCGGTTTCCGCATGAGGCTCTTCTCGCGCGGCTGGAGTCGGCCGGGGGGCGGGGCCTGACCCCATGACCTGGGGGTCAGACCCCGCGAGAGACAGGGTCTGACCCCACTGCCTGCGGGGTCAGACCCCCAGGTCTGAGGTGTCTGTCCCCCCGTCCATCGGGGTCAGACCCCCGTCGGCGTTATTTTTTGCTCGCCAGCGCCTTCTCGAGGCTCTTCACGAGGGAGCCGCCCCTGAGCTCGCTCTGGCGGGCGAGGATCTTGCCGTTGCTGCCGTCGATGAGGAGGGGGAAGGGGATGCCCTCGACCTGGTAGGCCTTGGAGATCGTCGTGCCCCTGCCGTCGACGTCGGAGCTGTCGTCGAAGATCTGGGGCCAGGCCATGCCCTTGGCCTTCATGGTGCCGCGCACCGAATCGACATCGTTCGGGGTGTCGAGGGTGACGCCGAGGAAGACTATGCCGCGCTTGGAATAATCCTTGTACGCCTTGACGAGGCCGGGGACCTCCTCCATGCAGGGCTCGCACCAGGTGGCCCAGAAGTCCATGAGGATGAGCTTGCCGGCGAAGTCCTTGCTGAGGGTGAGTTGCTTGCCGTCGATGGTCTCGGCCGTGAAGTCGATGGCGTAATCGCCGAGGCCCTCGGCGGTTGCGGCCAAGGGGAGCAGCGCGACGAGGAGCAGGACCGCGGGGAATCGGACGAGGGTTCTTCGCATCGAGTGCCTCCTGCGGGAGAGTATAGTGCGGCTCGATACGATATACTGTCCGCCGATGATGTTTTTATCCCATCGCGGCCCGCGGTCGGCGGTGCCTTTTCTCTTGGCTTCGGCTTTCCTGTCCCTCCTCGCGCCTGCGCCTCTCGGGGCGGCTCCGGCCTGGAACGCGGCTCCGACGCCCGCCGGGACTTCCGGCGCCGCGTCGCCCGGCGCTCCCTCCGCGCCCTCGGGGCCGGTGCGCGCGAGCCTCGTCCTCGAGCGGGCGGGGATCCGGGGCGGCGAGCCCTTCCTGGCCGGCCTGGTCCTCGAGATCGAGGAGGGCTGGCATGTGTACGGCCGGGAGGTCGAGGGGACGGGGCTCCCGACACGGGCGGATTGGATCCTGCCGCCGGGCTTCGTCGCCGAGGAAACCCTCTATCCGCGGACGACGCGCTTCGAGTCGGGGGCCGGCGCGGGCTGGGGCCTGTCGGGGCGGATACTCCTTGTGGCGCGCATCGTCCCTCCCGCGGGGCTCGAACCGGGTTCGACGCTCCCGATCGGGGTCGAGGCGAGCTGGCTCGCCTGCGCCGACTCCTGTGTGCCGGGCAAGGCGAGACTCGAGGCTCGGTTGCCCGTCGCGGCGCCGGGGGCGGCCCCCGGGCCCGCGGATGCGGCCTCGGCCGCCGAGCTCCGGCAGGCCTACGAGGGGCGGCGGAAGGCTCCCGAGAACGCGCCAATCGGGCTCGGGCTCGCCCTGGCCCTCCTCCTGGCCTTCGCCGGCGGCATCCTCCTCAACCTCATGCCCTGCGTCCTTCCCGTGATCTCGCTCAAGATCGCGGCCTTGGTGAAAAACGCCGCCGAGTCGGCTGACGCTCCGGGGGGCGCGAGGAGGGCCGCCGCCCAGGGCCTGGCCTACGGCGCCGGCATCCTCGTCTCGTTCTGGGCCATCGCGGGCCTCCTCCTCGGGCTGCGCGCGGCGGGTCGGAGCGCGGGCTGGGGCTTCCAGTTCCAGGACCCGCGGGTGCCGGCCGCCGGGGCCGCGCTCTTCTTCCTGGTGTCGCTCAACTTCTTCGGGGTCTTCGAGATCGGGTCGAGGCTGGCCGCCCTCGCGGGCGAGGCGCAGCATGCGGCCTCTCGTCGAGGGCTCCTTTCGTCCTTCGCGAGCGGGCTCTTCGCGACGGCGGCGGCCACGCCCTGCACCGCCCCCTTCATGGGCGCGGCCCTGGGCTGGGCCCTCGCGCAGCCCGCGGCCTCCGCCCTCGCCGTCTTCACCGCCCTCGGCCTCGGCATGGCCCTGCCCTATGTCCTCGCGACCGCGCGACCCGGATTCGCGCGGCGCCTCCCGCCCCCCGGCCGCTGGATGGAGTCCCTCCGGCAGGCCATGGGCTTCCCCCTCCTCGCTGCGGCGCTCTGGATGGCCTGGCTCGTGGCGCGCCTCTCGGGGAGCGGGGCGGCCTTCGGCCTCCTCGGCGCCCTCCTCGCCGCGGGGGCCGGCGCCTGGATCTGGGGGAGGTGGGGCGGTCTCGAGGCCGTGGCGAGGTCGCGCCTCGTCGCGGCCATCCTGGCCCTCGTCCTGGTCCTCGGGGGGCTCGCGGGCGCGATGGCTGCGGCCGGCGCCCCCGCCCGGGGCGTGGGGCCAGCCGCGAGCGGGACGTCGGGCGATTCGACGGGACCTTGGGAGCCTTGGTCGCCGGCCCGCATCGCCGCGCTCAAGGCCGGGGGCAGGCCCGTCTTCGTGGATTTCTCGGCAGACTGGTGCCTGTCCTGCAAGGTCAACGAGGCGGCGGTCCTCGCGCGGCCCGAGGTCCTCGCGGCCTTCCGGGCCAGGGGCGTCGCGCTCCTCAAGGCGGATTGGACCGCCCGCGACGACCGCATCGCCCGCGAGCTCGAGGCCCACGGCCGCGCCGGGGTGCCGCTCTACCTCCTCTACGCCGGGGACGGGAGCCCGCCGCGCATCCTCCCCGAGCTCCTGACGAAGGGCATCGTGCTCGAGGCCCTCGCGGCATTGCCGGACTCGGGAGGGAGCGTGAGATGAAGGCCGCGACGCGGGCCAGACCCGTCCTGGCGGCCCTGCTCGCCGCTGGCCTCCTGTCCTGCGCGGGCGCGCCGCCCGCTCGCCCCGCGGCGCCCCGGCTCGCCGCGCAGGACGAGGCCGCGGTCCGCGCCGCGGTGGCTCGCCGCGCGGAGGCCGTCGCCACGGGCGACAAGGACCTCTTCATGAGCCTGATCGCGACGGGCGACCCGGCCTTCGCCCTGGAGCGCTCGCGCTGGTTCGACTATCGCCTCTCCGCGGAGATCGATGGATACTCCCTCGAGGTCGAGGATATCCGGCCCGAGGGCCCGGACGAGTGCTCGGTCGCGCTGAGGCTCGAATACCGAATCGGTTCCGGGCGCGAAGCCCGCGCGACGCGCTTCGTCGAGCGCTACCGCCGCGCGGCGGGGACTTGGCTCGACGCCGACCTGCGCCTCGTCGAGCTGGCCTCGGAGCACTTCGCGCTCGGGTACCAGGAGGGGATCGACGAGCTGCGCGCCAGGACGGTCCTGGCCTACGCCGAATCCGCCTGGCTCGCCGTGCGGGGCTCCTTCGGAGAGGCGCCCGCGGGGCGGACGCGGCTCAAGCTCTACGCGGACCGCGAGCTCCTCAGGCAGGACACGAAGATCACGATCGGGCGGCTCTTCAGCGGCTGGGCGGAGCCCGGCGAGTCGATCAAGCTCTGGCTCCGGCCGGATCCGGGCTACTCCTACGCCCCGCTGGTCGCGCACGAGCTCGTCCACGCGGTCACGCTGGAGATCGCCGCCGGGCAGTGCTCCTGGTTCGCCGAGGGGCTCGCCAACCATTTCGGCAATTTCGCGGTCGCCGGGGCCGATCACCTGCAGTCGGGATACCATTCGCCCGCGGACTACGGACGCGGGCTCGGCTGGCTCGGCGCGACGGATCCCGAGGCCGTGGCGAGCGACGCCGAATGGGCTGTCTACGGCGGGATGGCGGGCTCCGCGATCCGCTTCCTGCGGGAACGTTACGGCTGGCGCGCGCCCAGGCTCCTCCTCGAGGAGCTGGGCGGGAGCGGCGCGCCGAGGTCCGAGGGTTACGTCTACGCGAAGCACGATGCGCGATACCGGGAGTCGCTCGACGAGGCGCTCCGGAAGGTCCTCGGCGTCGGGCCTCTCGAGCTGGAGGAGTCCTGGGAGGACTGGCTGGCCCTCCAGCCCGACCGAGGGAGGTAGGCGGGGCTCGCGCCCCGCGCTTTCCGCTATACTGGAAGACGTCGACTCCCGTCGACGGGGAGCTCAGATGAAGGTACCTCGCGTCACGCGGCGCGGCATGACGACCGCCTTGATCGCCGTCTTCCTCGGCATGAACTGCGTGAGCCTCGCGATACCCCTCCTGGGAAGCAACCTGCCCGGGATCCCCACCCTGCGATTCCTCGCGGGCAGGACTGCCGTGTACGCCCTCCTCCTCGTCCTGCACCTCCTGGGAATGAGGGGGTCTGGCCACGCCTTCGTGCTCGCCAGCGTCGTCTTCACCTCCCTCGCCATCTCCGCGCCGATGTTCGCCAGCGGCTATCCCCTCGGCCTGGCCCTGCCCGTGATCGCGACCGCCATCGTGGCCGATTGGAAGGTAATACTCGCGGGCGGCCTCGCCCTCATCGCCCTCGTGGCCCTGCGGCTGGGTATCGGCATATTCATCGCGAATCCCCTCTCCTCCCTCGTCTTCCTCATTTACGTGTTCGGCGTAGCGGGCCTCTGGCTCCTCTTCGAGAATTCGCGGCTCGAGGCCGCCCGCCGCGCGGACGAGCTCTCCGAGGCCTCGGCCAAGGTCCGTTTCCAGTCCTTCATCCTCGACCACGTCGGGCAGATCGTGGTGGCGGGAGACATGCGGGATCGCATAACGTACTGGAACGAGGCCGCCTCGCGGGCGCACGGCTGGAGCGCGGCGGAGGTCCTCGCGATGGAGACCGGCCCCCTCCTCGTCGAGATGGACGCCGCCGAGCTCCGGCGCCTCGACGCGCTCGTCGCGTCGGGACGGTCGTACTAGATCGAGACCCTCGCGCGGCGGAGGGACGGGACGACCTTCCCGGTCCTCGCCGCCGTCTCGCCCCTCATCGGCGGATCGGGCGAGATCGAGGGCTGGGTCTCCGTCGCGGTCGACATCTCAGAGCGCAAGGACTCCGAGCGCGCGCTCGCGGAGAGCGAGGCCCGCCTGCGGACCATCCTTTCCAACCTGCCCCTCATCATCTTCGCCATGGACCGCGAGGGCCGCTACACCTTCTCGGACGGGGCGGGGCTCGCCCTCATGGGCCGCTCGCCGGGCCAGGCTGTCGGGCACTCGGCCTTCGATCTCTACCGCGGCCGGCCCGACATCCTCGAGGGGCTCAGGACCGCGCTGGGGGGCGTGCCGGTCGCGGTGGAGGAGGAGATGGAGGGCCGCGCCTTCTCCGCCCACTACGTCCCGATCCGCGGCGGGGACGGGACGGTCGACGGACTCATCGGAGTGGCGATCGACGTCACGGAGCGGAACCGCGCCGAGCGCGAGGTGGCGGAGCTCAACCGCGGGCTCGAGGCCAAGGTCGCCCAACGCACGGCCGAGCTCCGCGAAAGCAACGAGAGCCTGGCCGCGGCGCTCTCCGAGCTCAAGGAAGCCCAGGCCAAGCTCGTCCTCTCGGAGAAGATGGCGGCCCTCGGCCAGCTGGTGGCGGGCATCGCGCACGAGATCAACACTCCCCTCGGCGCCATCGCCTCCTCGGCCCGCTCGCTCTCCGACTCCCTGACCTCCGGGCTCCTTCCCCTCCTGGGCGCCTACGCGAGGATGGGCGGGGACGAGCGCGCGGTCTTCGACGAGGTCCTGCGCGGGGCGATCGATGGAGGCATCGGCCTCGAGGGGGCCGAGGAGCGCCGGCTGCGCCGCGAGATCGGGGCCGTCTTCGCCGAGGCCGGCCTGCCCGATCCCTCCGGCGCCGCCGCGGACTTCGCCCTCGTCGGCGACGCGGGGACCGCGACGCGCCTCGCCCCCTGGCTCGGCCGGCCGGAGGGGCTCGCCGCCCTCGAGGCCCTGGAGCGGGCCGCCTCGGCCTTCCGCTCCACGCGCGTCGTCGAGGCGGCGTCGGAGCAGGCGGCGGGCGTCATCAGGGCCCTCCGCGTCTATTCCCACCGCGACACCGCGGAGGAGCCCTCGCCCGTCGACGTCCGGGGCCAGCTGGAGGTCCTCCTCGCCCTCTACCGCAACAAGATCAAGCGCGGGATCGAGGTCGCCGCCGACTACGCGGAGGACTCCACGGTCGTCGGCCGGCCCGACGAGCTCGGCCAGGTCTGGCTGAACCTCGTCGACAACGCGGTCGCGGC
>CAYNPQ010000046.1:0-27412 GCA_964399065.1 uncultured Treponemataceae bacterium
GCTGGCCTGAGCCGTGGACGGCCGGGAATGAATCATAAGCTTCGTAACACTACCTAGATTTTTCTGAAGATTTCCAGGGGTGGTAGGCGAGAAGCCCTGCGCGCCGCAAGCAACGATGCAAGCAGGCACAGCCCGAGGCTCGAGGCGGCGACCAGTCCGAGCTCGCCGAGCGGAATGCGCACCGGAATCCTCTCGAGGTAATAGGCTGGGTCTAGGAGCTTGATGCCCGAGGGGCTGGAACGTCCGGCGATGAGTGCGCCGACGCGCGAGGCCGCGTTCACGAGGAACTCCGCCCCGGCGATGAGGTCGTTTACCCGCCATGCGACGAGCGACCCGAGGGCGAGTCCGAAAACGGTGCCGACGCCGCCGATGGCCAGTCCGGCGAGCACGAAGACAGAGGCGAGGAATGAAGGAGTCGCCCCTTGGCTCTTAAGGATCGCGATGTCCTTGCGGCGCTCGATCACGAGCATCACGAGGGCCGAGCCCACGTTGATCGCCGCGACGGCGACCACGAGTGCCATGATCAGGAGGAGGAGGGCCCTTGTCGTCGCGAAGGACTTCCAGAGATTGCGTTCGGCCTCGGGCCAAGTGACGATCGTCCAGTCCGGGGGCAGGGCCGCCGCTATCGAGTCGCGGGTCGCCGCGAGGTCGGCGTAGGGATCGGCGACCTTGATGCCGACCAGGGAGTGCGAGGTTTCCGGCGCGAGGACTCTCGATCCCGCCTTGATGGAAACGAAGGCCCAGAGCGCGTCGAGTTCGCGATAACCGGCGGAGACGATGCCTTTGACGCGGAAGACCGAGACCTTCGGCGCGAATCCCGCGTCGCCCGAGGGGTAGCTCCTCGCGGTCACCATGCTGACCGTCGCGCCGACACCGACGCCGAGGCTCCTCGCGAGGGCTTCGCCCAGGACGATCTCGCTTGGCGAGGAGAGGGAGAGCTCGCCGGCCGCTATGGAGAGGTAGCGGGCCGCGCCGGGGTCCTTCAGGAAGGCGGGATCCACCGCCCGGATCGCCGCTCCCGCGCTTCCAGAGCCCGCCAGCGCGACCGCCGGCCCCTGGATCTCGGCGTAGGCCGCCGCGATCCCCGGGAGGGCCGAGAGGCGCGCGGCGCGTTCCTGGAGGGAGGTCGGCGACTCGCGGACGAAGGGATGGGCCTGGACGTGGTAGGTGCTCGTCTCGAGGTAGCGCGAGGTGATGCCCTGGATCATGCCGTCCGCGACGACGAGGACGACGACGAGGGGCACGAGGCTCAATGCGACGCCGACCGTCGCCCCGCGGATGTAGCGCCTTCCGGGCAGCTCGTCGGCCGGGAGGCGCCTGCCCGAGAGCATGCGGCGCGCGAGGAAGGGGACGCTCCCGCCTAGCACGCCCGCTCCAGCCGGCCCCCGGTGAGGGTGTAGGCCGAGTCGGCCTCCGCGGCGAGGGCCTGGTCGTGGGTGACGAGTACCAGGGTCGTGCCGTAGCGGGCCGAGAGGCCGAAGAGGAGGTCGCGCACGTTGCGCGAGCTCATCGCGTCGAGGTTGCCCGTCGGCTCGTCCGCCAGGACCAAGGGCGGTGCGTTGACGAGGGCCCGGGCGATGGCAGCCCGCTGCCGCTCCCCTCCCGAGAGCTGGGACGGGAAGTGCCCGGCGCGCTCGCCGAGGCCGACGTCGGCGAGGAGGGCGGCGGCGCGGCCGAATGCCGCCTTCCGGTCGCCCGTGCGCATGTAGGCCGGCATCGCCACGTTCTCGAGGGCGGTGAAGTCCTTGAGGAGGTAGTGGAACTGGAAGACGAAGCCGACCGTCGACGCGCGGTACTCCGAGAGCCGGCGCTCCGGAAGCTCGTGGAGCTCCCAGCCGCCCACCGACGCGCGGCCTCCCGTCGGGATGTCGAGGCCGCCGAGGATCGAGAGGAGGGTGCTCTTCCCGGAGCCGCTCGCGCCCGTGATCGCGATCCGCGTCCCGGATTCTACTTCGAGGTCGAGGTCCCGCAGGACGCGGAGCTCCTCGGCGGCGCTCGAGAAGGTCTTCTCGAGGCCCTCGCAGCGGATCAGCGGCTCACTCATAGCGAAGGACCTCCGCCGGCCTCATGCGCGACACGCGCGAGGCCGCCGCGCTCGCCGCGGCTGCGGCCGAGGCGGCCGCCACCGCGACCACGAAGAGCGTCTCCGGGAAAAGGACGCGCACGGGAACCTCCATGAGGTAGAAGTACTGGGGCGAGAAGACCCTGAAGGCCCCTTCGACCCCCGATCCCCCCGACAGCCTCGACGCGAGGGCGGCCGCGCCGTTGACGAGGGTCTCCGCGAGGGCGAATACCTGGTTCACGTTGACCGCCACGAGGAGCCCGAGGACGAGTCCGGCGAAGGCGCCGCCCGCCCCGATCGCGAGGCCGTCGAGGACGAAGGCGAGGCGCATCGAATCGGGATCGGCGCCCATGGCGCGGAGCACGGCGATGTCCTCCATCCTCTCGGCGACGGCGCGCCGCATGGCATGGAAGATGTTGACCCCGACCACGATGAAGATGAGGCCGACGAGGAGCATCATGACGGTCTTTTCGGTGCGGAGGGCGCCGAAAAATGCGCGGTTGTAGTCCCTCCAGCCCTGCACCCGGTCGGGGCCGAGTCCGTAGTCCGTGACGAGCCGGGCCGCGAAGGCGGCGTCCGCGTAGCGGTCCTTGAGCTTGACCCCGTACTGGTAGGGCACCGGGACCCCCTCGCCGAAGAAGATCGGGGCGAGGCCGAGGGAGCCGATCGCCATGCCGAAATCGAAGTCGTAGTAGCCCGACCTGAAGGTGCGCTCGACGCGGGCCTTGACCGACCTCGCCGAGACACCCTCAACGGCTCCGGAGGAGATCACGAGGAGGTCCACCTCGTCGCCGGGCGAAAGGACGAGGTAACGCGCCAGCTCCGCGCCGAGGACGAGGCTGGGCTCCCCGCCGGAGACCGCCGGCGGGGCGATCCGGTCGCGGAGCCCGAGGGCCGGGCCGAGTGCGGGATCCCGCCGTCCCGCATCCTCGGGAAGGAGGCGGACGGCGAGGGGCATGGTCCGGCCGTCCCTCGCCGCGATGAGGCAGCGCGTCTCGGCGAAGGGCAGGACGCTCAGCGCGCCGGGCTCGGCCGCGAGACGGGTGAGGAGGCGCTCGTCAGGGGTGGCGGCGCCCTCCCCCGCCGCCGGGATCCGCTCGTCCGCGATCCTGAGGTGGAAGCTCGCTATCTCGAGGATCGAGTCGATGAAACCGAGCTGGAAGCCGTTCATCACGGCGAGGACGACGATGAGGGCCGCCACGCCGATCGCGATGCCGGCAGCGGCGAGCAGGGCCGAAGCCGAGCCCCCGCCCTCGCGGCGCGCGGAGAACCAGCGGGCCGACACGAAGCGGATCCAGGGCGCGGGCTTCACGGGTACTCCTTGCTGCGGGAGAGGACGCCCTCGACGTAGAACTCATCCTTGACCTTGCGGGCGGAGCGGTACGTGGTCTTCGCGAAGAGCAGGCCCTCGTGGTAGCGCTCGACGATCCTGAGCTCGCCCCGGTATTCCACCGCGCCGGTCAGGACGCCATCG
Organism: uncultured Treponemataceae bacterium; assembly: GCA_964399065.1. Lineage (GTDB taxonomy): Bacteria > Spirochaetota > Spirochaetia > Treponematales > Rectinemataceae > JAKLFE01. Next base: position 3,537 of record CAYNPQ010000046.1, read on the forward strand.
GTCCTCGTCTCCTCCCTGGCCAAGGTGCCTTCCTCGTCGTAGGAGAGGGTCCTCAGGACGAGGGAGCCCTTGTTCCTCGAGCGCTCCTCAGTCAAGCGCCCCGCCGCGTCGTAGCGGTACTCCGAGCGGGAGCGGAGCGCGGCCTTGAGGTATTCGGACTTGATGAGGATCCTCCCCGCGCCGTCGTACTCGGAGACGAGCGAGGTCTGGGCCGCGAGGTCCTCGTCCTCGACGCGGATCGGCAGGACGCCCTCGCCGTATGCGTACTTCCGGCGGGCGATCGCCTTGCCGCCCGCGAGGGTCTCGATCCTGAGCGGCCTGCCCTTCTCATCGAGGCGTTGGACGGTCAGGCGTGAGCCGTCGGCCGCCCAGGAGCCGCTCGGCGAGGGGCCCGAGGAGATCATGCCCACCGTCCCGGCGCCGAGGCTTCCCGAGGGTATCACGGCCACGAGGCGCCCCCTCCCGTCGTAGCGGTAGTCGAGCGAGCCGACGAGGGCACCCTTCGAGTCCTTGGCCTCGACCTTGGTCAGCCTGCCCGAGTCCCTGAGGTAGGTCCGGGTCTCGACGAGACCCTCGGGGCCGTAGCGGGACTCCTCGAGGAGGGCTCCCGAGGCGTCATAGGAGCGCTCGGCGACAAGTATCCCGTCGCGTTCTTCGGTCTCGGTCCTGCTCGCCTTCAGGGTAGTGTTATGAAGCTTATCGGTGACGCTCTCTGCTGGTACCGTCACTGATGCGGCTGGAGCCGCCTGCCCCTCGACGGCGCAAAGGACCGCGAGCGCCGTCGCCATGAGCGCGGTCCGCGCCAGGCGGGGCGGGGGCTTTGTCACCGGCCGGTCCCGAGGAAGGAGTCGAGGAAGGAGTCGAGGGAGAAGGGCGCGATGTCGCCGTAGGACTCGCCGGTGCCCACGAAGGCCGTGGGAAGGCCGAGTTCCTTGGCGAGGGCGATGGCCATGCCGCCCTTGGCTGAGGAATCGTGCTTGGTGAGGACGACCCCGTCGATCTTGACGGCCGAGCCGAAGGTCTCGGCCTGCCTGAGACCGTTCTGTCCGGTGGTCGAGTCGATGACGAGGAGCCGCCGGTACTCGGCGCCGGCGGCCCGGCCCGCGACGATCTTGTCTATCTTGCCGAGCTCGCGCACGAGGTCGCTCCTCGTGTGCATACGTCCCGCGGTGTCCGCGATGACGAGGTCGGCGTTCTCGGCCTTGGCGGCGTCGACGGCGTCCCAGAGCACGGCCCCGGGATCCGAGCCGGGCCCCTGGGCGACCACCCTGAGGCCGAGGCGCTGGCCGTGGATCTTGAGCTGGTCGATGGCCGCGGCCCGGAAGGTGTCCCCGGCGGCGAGGACGATCCCGCGGGCCGAGCCCGTGCGGCGGTAGTAATCGGCGAGCTTGGCACAGGTGGTCGTCTTTCCGACTCCGTTTACGCCGAGGACGAGGAAGACGTTGAGCGATCCCGGCTTGGGCTCGACCCGGATCTCGCGGCCATACTTCGCGAGGATGGCCTTGAGCTCGGCCTTGACCGCGGCGGGCTCCGAGATCCGTCGCGCCTTGCAGGCCGCCTTGAGTTCGTCGGCCACGGCGAAGGCGAGGGAGGCGCCGAGGTCTCCCTCGACGAGGAGGTCGGCGAGCTCGTCGAAGAGCTCGTCTCCCGCGCCGCCCATGCCGAACAGGGCCTTCAACCTATCCGAGAATCTCATTCGCTTCAGCTCCTAGCGTGCGGTCCGGAGGTAGCGGACCAGGTGGATGACCGAGTTTACGGCGAAGCCGGCGCTCGCGGCTATGGCCGCGCCGGCGAGGATCCCGGTCGCCGCGTAGGCGGCGGTGAGGGAGCCGTCGCCCGAGCGCGTCGCGGCCTCGCTGTAGATCGAGCTCGAGCCTACGGCGAGGGATGCGACCGGCAGGGAGCAGGCGAACCAGGCGAAGGCTTTGTAGAAGCGGTCCTTGGCCGCCGCCACCCTACCCCCCGGGCCGAGGGCGTCGTCGGGCTTGAGCTCGAGGGCGATGGCCGGCTCCCCCGCCGAGGGCATGACGGCGATCGCCCTCTCCCTGCCGGGGGCGTAGGCGGTCACGATCTCGCGCTTGCCGCTCAGCTGGAGGGTGAGGGGGGCCTTGCCGACGTAGACCGAGTCGACGAGGATCGAGGCTCCCTCGGCGTCCGCGGTCACCTCGGCCGAGCCGGCGAGGGTCGGCTCGAGTTTCAGGGATACGGTCTTGCGCTGCCCGAGGAGGAGTTCCTCCTCCACCGCGGCGGCGGCGTAGCCCGGCGCGTCCGCCTCGACGAGGGCGTCGCAGGGCTCGAAGCGGTAGGCGGCGAGCTCGTCGCCGGCAAGGCGCTTGCCGTCGAGGAGGACGATGGAGGAGCGGGGCTCCACCTCGATGTCGAGCCTGGCGAAGTCCCTGCCGGCCACCCAGCGCTCGATCTTGCGCGCGATCTCGAGGGCGAGGGGGGCGGGATCCTCCGGCGAGCAGAAGCCCTTCCAGGAGAAGACCGCGCGGTCGAGGGCCGGGTCGTAGCCGGAGATCCGCACCAAGGCGAAGCCCTCGACCTCCTCGACCTTCCCGTGCACGAGGAGGTCGAGGCCCTTCGCCTTGGCCGCCGCCGCGAGGGAGGGGCTCGGCATGTCGAGGAGCTCGCCGCGTCCGTGCCCTTCCCAGAGCGCCGACGCTCGGGGCGCGGGCTCGGCGATGCCTGTCCCGGCCTTCCTCGCCGTCTCGAGCTTGCCCCCGGCCTCGCGTACCCTCTTGTCCGCGGATTCCAGCTCGGGCCCGCGGGCCGCGTCGACGAGGGCCGGGTCGAGGAACTTGGCGGCCCGCTCATCGAGCCGCGCGGCGAGCTCGGCGCCGGCGGAGAACCGGGAGCGCTCCGCCGCGAGGAGGGAGGCCTCGGCGGCCTCCTCCCGCGCCTGGAGTCGAGGCGGCAGGAAGGCGAGCTCGGAGGCCAGGAGGCGGGGCAGGATGTCGGCGAGGGGCATCACCTCGAGGGAGAGATCCGCGCCAGAGAGGCGGGCGATGCCGAGGACCCAGGCCTTGCCCGCGGAGGCGCCGGTTTGCCCGGCCGCGGCGGCCTGGGCCCAGGCCGCCGCGGAAAAGGTCGCGGCCGCGAGGAGGGCCGCGAACCGTCTCCTAGAGTTCCTCGTCCTCTTCCTCCGGCGCGGTCCCTGCCGTGCCGCCCTGCCAGCGCCAGCGCATGAAGGACTCGATGAAGGGGTCGATGTCGCCGTCCATCACCGCCTGCACGTTGCCGACGTAGAACTTGTTCCGGTGGTCCTTCACCATGGTGTAGGGCTGGAACACGTAGGAGCGGATCTGCGATCCCCAGGCGATCTCCTTCTTTTCGGAGGCGAACTTGGAGTTCTCCTTCTCCTTCTCCAGGCGGTAGTGCTCGTAGAGCCGCGACTTGAGCACGGACATCGCGACGTCCTTGTTCTTGTACTGGCTCCGCTCGTTCTGGCAGGTCACCACGATGCCCGTCGCGAGGTGCGTTATGCGCACCGCCGAGTCGGTCTTGTTGACCTTCTGCCCGCCCGCGCCTCCCGAGCGGTAGGTGTCGATGCGGATGTCCTCGGGCCTGATCTCGACGTCGATCGAGTCGTCGAGGACGGGGAAGATGTAGACCGAGGCGAAGGAGGTGTGGCGCCTCGCGTTGGCGTCGAAGGGCGAGATGCGCACGAGGCGGTGGACCCCCGACTCGCCTTTGAGGTAGCCGTAGGCGTAGGCCGCGTCGATCTCGACGGTCGCGCTCTTGATCCCGCCCTCGGCCTCGAGGGTGTCGATCACCTCGTACTTGAAGCCCCGGCGCTCGGCCCATCGCGTGTACATGCGGAGGAGCATCGAGGCCCAGTCGCAGGCCTCGGTGCCGCCCGAGCCGGCGTGGATGGTGAGGAAGGCCCCCGAGGAATCCGCCTCGCCCGAGAGGAGCTCGAGGATGACGGCCTTGTCGAAGCGGTCGGAGATGTCCTTGAGGGAGGCCCGGATGTCGGCCTCCATCGAGTCGTCATCCTCCTCCCGCGCCATGCCGAGCACCTCGTCGAGGGCCTCGACGTCGGCCTTGAGCCTGGTCCAGGTCTCGATCCTGTCCTTGAGCTGCTTGATCTCGGTCATGACCCTGCCGGCCTTGGCCCCGTCGGACCAGAATCCGGGGGCGGCGCTCTGGGCTTCCTTCTCCGCGATGCGCTTCTCTATGGTCGCGGAGTCAAAGACGCCCCCAGATGTCGAGGATCTCGTCGCGGAGCGAGGCGACGGGGTTGACGATTTCTTCGAGCATGGAATCCTCCGGATTGGATCCGACCCGGACTCGCCCTCATTCCCGCGGGCGCGAGGGATCGCGGACCACGATCCTGCGCCACTTGTTCTCCTTGAGGACCGTGAGGGCGAGGGTGCCGTCGACGGGATACTGGTAGAGGCGGATCGTGTCGTACGAGTCGGTGATCTTGTCGATGTCGCGCTTGAGCGCGGCCAGGAGCTTCTCCGAGACCGAGGCGCACTCGAAACAGGCCTTCTGGACCCGCTCGAATCCGTATTGGGGCAGGAGATTGTAGAGGGCGGCCCGGGAATCCTCGCTCCCCATGTCGCAGACGACGGCTACGAACATGGGCCCATCGTAGCGGAAAGCGGGGCGGACGTCAATTCAAAGCCGCGTCCGGTGCGCCGCGACGGCTCTGGCAGCCGGGCTCATCTTCCGATAATGTATGCAGTATGAGGAAACGCATGCGTCTTCCCGCCGCCGTCGCCGCGGTCCTCCTCGCCCTTCCCCTCGTCGCGCAGGAATCCCTCCCCCATCCCGCGCGCCTGCGCGCCGCCATGCGCACAGGCCGTGTGGAGCTGAGCTGGACGGACGATCCCGCCGCCGAGGGCGGCAACGCGGTGTATCGCCTCGGCGAGCGCATCGACGCCGGCAATTTCGCCCGGGCCACCAAGCTCGGCACGGTGGAGAAGCGCATCCAGTACTTCGTCGACGTGCCGCCCGACGAGGGCCAGTACTACTACGCCGTCCTCTCCCTCTCCGCTTCCGGCGACCCCTACCAGTTCTTCGCGGCGCCGGGCAACGCGACCATGGTCGCCCTCTCGCTGCGGCCCGAGCCTCCCGTCGCCGCCGCCGACCAGCCGGCCGCGGCCCCCCCCGCGGCCCAGGCAGCCGCCCCGGCCGCCCCGGCCGCGGCTCCCGCCGCCCAGACTGCGACCCCTGCGAGCCCGAGGCCGTCGGCTCCCACCGCCGCACCGCAACCGGCGGCCGCGCCCCAGGTTCCTCCCGCCGTCGCGGCGCCTGCGAAGCCCGCCGCCAAGCCCACGGCCGCGGCGCCCGCCCCGGTCGTCCAACCCGCGGCGCAGGCGAGCCCGGCTCCCTCCGGCGGGATCCAGTCGATCACCGCCCAGGCCAAGGCCGACAGCATCGTCGTCAGCTACGCGGGAGGCGCGGGCCTCCGCCTCGTCCTCTACCGCGGCTCCGCCCCGATCCTCCAGTCGACCGACCTCCTCGACGCCTCGGTCGTCGCCACCTTCGTCGACAAGGAGGGGAGCTTCGTCGACTACCCCGTTCCCGGCATCAACTACTGGTACGCCATCCTCCTCGAGGACGAGCTCAGGGCCGGCCGTATCGAACTCGCCAAGGGCAGGAACGCCACGATCGCCTCGGCCCGGGTCGCCTTGACCAAGTCGAACGAGGCCTTGGCTGAGTCTTCGCCGAACGCGAGGACCGTCCCCCTGCCCTCCTTCCTCCTCGACGCGGCCACCGGCGTCCCGGTGCCCGCCGCCCCGAGCGAGCTGCCCGCGCGGAAGAGCCTCTCCACCGAGTCCGAGAAGGCCCTGGTCGGCATCCTCGCCCTGGCTCCCCCCGTGAAGCGCCCCCTGCCCTCCCTGAAGGTCCTCTCAGAGGAGCTGGCCCCTCCTTCCGGGGGTGAGGACTACGCGCTTTCGCTCATCGTGACCCAGAAGCTCATCCGGGGCGATTGGGCCTCCTCGGTCGACCAGCTCCGCAAGTACCTCTCCCTTAACCGCTCGGAGAAGGCCACGGTCCGGGCCCGTTTCTACCTCGGCCAGGCCCTCGCCTTCTCGGGCGAGTATCGCGACGCTTTCTTCGAGTTCCTCTCGGCGCGGTCCCAGTATCCGCGGGAGAGCTCCCCCTGGATCGAGTACGTCCTGGCGGCCCTGCGGTAGAGACACAGTCCGCGTCGCGTTCCAGGCCGGGTGCGCCACGGGAGGGATGATGACGAAGGGAGGCCGCCAAGGCCTGCGAGCCTTGGCGGCGGTGGGAGATACGGCCTTTCGGCACTCCCGTGACCTTGGCGGGGACTTCTCTTAGGTATCCCCTTCAGGCTGGGGCATTGATTACTAGATCACCTGTTCGGTCAGGTTTTCATCCTTTATAAGCTTCGTAACACCACCTAAAAGCCGAAGGCGAAGACCGTTTCCTCCGACCAAATCCTCCCCGGCGCGAGGATGCTCGAGGGGAAACCAGGCTTGTTCGGCGCGTTGGGATAGCCCTGGGTCTCGAGGCAGAGCCCGGCATGCTTGCGGTAGACCGAGCCGCGCTTGCCATCGACCCCGTCGAGGAAATTGCCCGTGTAGAACTGGACGGCCGGCAGGGTCGTCGAGATCCGCAATGAGCGTCTTGAGGCAGGGTCCTCGAGGCGGGCGAACTCGAAGAGGCCGGGGCCCGGCCGGTCGAGGACGAAGCAATGATCGTAGCCCGCGCCCGCCGATCCCCCGGAGACCGAGGCGAGGTCGCGGCCGATCAGCTTGCCGGAGCGGAAGTCGAAAGGGCCGCCCTCGACTGGCAGGACGGCGCCGGTCGGGAGGAGATCGCTCCCGGCCTCGAGGTAACGCGAGGCCGCGAGGTTGAGGCGCTGTCCGAGGATGTCGCCCCGGCCCTCGCCGGCGAGGTTGAAGTAAGCGTGGTTCGTCAGGTTGAGGGGGGTCTCGGCGTCGCTCTTCGCCTCGAAGGCTACGCTGAGCCTGCAGTCCCGCGAGAGCCGGTACGTGGTCGTGACATCGAGGGCGCCGGGATAGCCCTCGTCGCCGTCGGGGCTCCTGAGCTCGAGCCTGAGGCAGGGCTCCCCGCCCTCCTCGTAGGCGGTGGCCGCCCAGATCCTCTTGTCGAAGCCCTTGTAGCCGCCGTGGAGGCTGTTCGGGCCGTCGTTCGCCGCGAGCTTGTATTCCCTGCCGCCTAAGGAGAAGCGCGCGCCGCCGATCCGGCCGGCGAATCGTCCCACGGTGGAGCCGAAGAAGGGGCGATTGGCGAGGAGGCCGGCGGCATTGGCCGGTCCGAGGAGGACGTCGACTCTTTCGCCCTTTCCCGCCGGGAGGAGGATGGAGAGGAGGGTCGCGCCGTAGTCCGAGACCGTCGCGGCGATCTCGCCCGCGTCGAGGATGAAGAGGCCGATCTCCTCTCCCGAGGAGAGGCGGCCGAAGGGCGTGAAGCTGACGGGCATCAGTGCTCCTTTCGCTCGATCCTGGAGACCAGGCGGCTCACGTAGCGCTCGAAGAGGGATTCGGGGAGTAAACGTTTGGCGAGGACGGCGATGCGGACGGGCAGGGGGGCGATCGATTTCCTGCCCGGAAGGCGTTTCCGGCCGAGCAGGGCGCAGGCCGCCTTGGCCGCGGCGAAGGGGCCCAGGCCCGCGGCCCGGGCTATCCTCTTGCTGCTCCGCTCGAGGACTTCGCGGGCTTCGCGGTAGTGAGCCTCCTTCTCCTGGACGCTGGCGGTCCAGGGGGAGTCCGGAAAGGCGGCGCGGAAGACGCCGAGCTCGAGGCTGCAGGCTTCGATGCCGAAGGGCCGCGTCTCGATACGGAGGGACTCGACGAGCGCTTCGAGGCCGCGGGCGACCGCGGAGTAGTGCGAGACGAAGGGCAAGCCGATCTTCGCGGCGAGGGAGCTCAGGATGAGGATCCGGCCGGAGCCTTTCTCGCGCATCGAGGGAAGCAGGGCCTTGATGAGCCTGAGCGCGCCGAGGTAATCGGCCTCGATCTGGTTCCTGGCCTCGTCGATGGAGCAACCCTCGACGGAGCCGACCAGGCCGACCTCGCCGCAGAAGACGAGGTGGTCGATCTTCCCCTCTTTCGCCAGGAGCGCGGCGACGGCCTTGGTAACCGAAGAGTCATCGGATAGATCCATGGGGAGGAGCTCGAAGAATTCATCGGCCTTCTTTTCGTAGCGCGCGGGATCGCGGCAGGCGGCGTAGGTGCCGAATCCCTTTTTCGCCAGCAGTGTGGCGCAGGCATTCCCGATGGCGCTCGAAACCCCGGTGACGAGCACGATTTCCCGGTCATGGTCCATTGAGAACGCTCCTTACGGTAGCCATCCTATGCCAATGACTGGAGCTAGGCAAGAAGAAGGCAGTGGTTTTACGTTGTCTCGGAAATATGACAATCCACGCTCCACATGTTCAGATCCTCATACATATTCAATGACCATCAACATGATAGACAGGGGATGTATCATTTAGTAGAAAAGCGCCATTTTCATTCTCCGTTCCCCTTGGTGGGTTTCTGATGCTTGAATGATAATTTATACAAGGAAACCAATGGAATTAGGTCGGGATGACAAGAATTGATGGCGGGGCCAGGCCCTCGACTAGCGGGGTCAGACCTTAAAACCGGCGGGGTCAGACACCCAACCTGCGGGGTCAGTCCCTCAACTGGCGGTGTCAGACCCCCAATCTGCAGGGTCAGACCCCCTGGGGAGCTATCTCAGCGTCTGGTAAGCGGCGGCTATGATCTCGACCTCGTGCTCCGGACTGAAGGTCTCGGTGTTGATGACGAGGTCGGCGAAGGTGTAGTCGTCGTTGTCGATGCCGTAGATCTTGCAGTAGCGCTCGTGGTCCTTGGCGTCGCGGTCGCGGGTGAAGGAGAGGACGTCCTGGAGGTCGCCGCCCTCGCGGCTCCAGATTCGGCGGGCGCGGGACTCGGCGCCCGCGGTGAGGTAGACGCGGAGGGCTGCGTCGGGGAGCATCCAGATCGCGAGGCGGGAGCCGATGACGCACTCGCCCTTCCGCGCGAGCTCGACCTGGCGGGCGTCGACGATGCGGTCGAAGCTGAAGTCGTCCTCGGCGAGGGCGATGATGTCGGCGAGGGAGACGCCCCGCTCGGCGGCGAGGTTGCGGAAGGTGAAGTTGACGAGCTCGAAGCCGAGGCGCTCGGCGAGGAGGCGGGAGACGGTGGTGTTCCCGCAGCCGGACTTCCCGGAGATGGCGATTATCGGCTGCTTGGGGACGGGGCCGCTCATTCAATGTTCCTCAGCTGCTCGCGGACGTTCTCGAGGGCGTCCTTGAGCTCGACGACGGCCTCGCTCACGGGGAGGAGGACGCTCTTGGACCCGATGGTGTTCACCTCGCGGTTCATCTCCTGGCAGAGGAAGTCGAGCTTCTTGCCCGGGGCCGCCTCGGCTTCCGCGATGCGCGAGAAGGAGGCTATGTGGGCGGCGAGGCGCGATAGCTCCTCGTTGACCGTGTACTTCATGAGGAGGGAGGCGGTTTCGGCGAGGATCCTGCCCTCGTCCACCGCATCGCCCATGACTTCCTTGAAGCGGAGCTGGAGCTGGCCGCGGACGGTCCGCTCGATCTCGGGGACCTGGGCGCGTACGGACTCGACGGCCCGGGAGATCCGGCCGAGCTGGGCGGTTATGTCGGCCTTCGTCGCCGCGCCTTCGCGGAGGCGGGCTTCCTCGTAGCCGGCGAAGCAGGCGGCGAGCTCGGGCTCGAGGAGGGACCAGATCGCGTCCTCATCGATCTCGCGCTCGTAGGCGACGACGCCGTCGAAGGAGAGGAGGTTGCCGAGGCGCGGCGCCTCCCCGAGGCCGCAGGCCTCGGAGATCTGGCGGAGGACTCCGGCGACGGCCTTGGCCGCCTCGAGGTCGGCGCTCGCTCGCACGGGCACGTCGAGCTCGCGGACGCGGAGCCAGAGCTCGACCTTGCCGTGGACGATCCGCGCGGAGAGGTATTCGCGGAGGCGCGGCTCGAGGCTCGCGAGGTAGGGCGGCAGGGAGATCGAGAGGTCGAGGTAGCGGTTGTTGTAGGACTTGATCCCCAGGCTGCCCTTCAGCCCCGCGGAGCTGAGTTCCCGCAGGGAGAAGCCCGTCATGCTCTTTATCATCGCTCGTCACCCCGTCGCTTCATGGCCTCGTGGAGGGCGGCCCCGAGCTGCCAGTTGTCGCCCGCGCCCATGGTGAGGAAGAGGTCGCCGGGCTTGAGCCGGCGCGCGAGCTCGGTCTCGGCCTCCATCGGCTCCTCGAAGTAGAGGAGCTCCCCGGGCTTGCCGGCGCCGGTTTTACCGGCGCGGGCCCATCGGGCGGCGACGGCCTCGTAGAGGCCGCGGCCCGAGACGGCGGGGTCGGGGGCCTCCCTCGCCGAGGCGTAGATCTTGTGAAGGACGGCGGCGTCCGCCTCGTCGAGGCAGGAGGCGAATTCCTCGAAGAGGGCGCGGGTCCGCGAGTAGGTGTGGGACATGAAGTCCACGACGAGGCGGCGGCCGGGCCAGAAGGCCTTGATGCCGCGGATGGTCTCCCGGATGGCCGTGGGATGGTGGCCGTAGTCGTCCATGAAGATGACGCCGCCCGCCTCGCCGAGGAGCTCGGAGCGGCGCTTCGAGCCCGCGAAGGCGGCGAGGGCGGCGGCGGCGGCCTCGAGGTCGGCGGGGCGGATGGCCGCGACTATGGAGGCGGCGACCCCGGTAGCCCTGGCGCCGCCGGTCACGGCGCCTTCGCTGCGGTAGTCCCGCAGGAGCGAGAAGGCCAGGGCGAGGGCGGCGCAGGCGTCGAGGGCGAGGTGCTCGCCGGGCACCCTGAGCTCGAAGTCGCGGTCGAAGCCGGCGAGGCGGAAGAGGGCCCTCCCCTCCCCCGCGCGGTACTGCTCGATGCGGAAGGGGCCCTCGGCCCGGTGGCCGTACGGCAGGAGTGCCAGGTCGGGACGGCGGGCCGACGCGGCGGTCGCGGCCTCGACCGCGCCCGTGTCGTCGGCGCAGTAGACGAGCTCGCCCCCTTCGGGCAGGAGGAGGGCGTACTCGACGAAGGCGGCGAGGATGTCGGCGTAGGTCGGGTAGTAGTCCTGGTGGTCGGGCTCGACGCTCGTGAGGGCGATGCGCCTCGGCTTGAAGGAGAGGAAGTGGCGGCGGTACTCGCAGGTCTCTGCGACGAAGTAGCGCTCGCCTCGGATCAGGGTCGAGCGCCCTCCGAAGCTCGAGACGGCCGAGCCGGCGAGCACGGTGGCGGGCAGGCCGAGGGCCGCGACGAGGGAGCCGGCCATCGCGGTGGTGGTCGTCTTCCCGTGGACGCCGGCGATGCCCGAGGAGTCGGCCCGGGCGGAGAGCTCACCGAGAGCCTCGGGGTAGTTGAGCAGGGGGATGCCGCGGCGCGCCGCTTCGAGGAGCTCGGGATTCTGGTCGCGGCGGTAGGCGGCGGAGTGGACCACGAGGCCGACGCCCTCGCCCACCTGGGAGGCGTCGAAGCCGGCGAAAGGCCTGAGGCCGATCGAGGCGAGTATGGCGTCGGTGTAGAAGACCTCGGGCACGTCGCTGCCGCTCAGGAGGGCGCCGCGGGCGGCGAGGATCTCGGCGAGGGCGGCCATGCCCGTGCCCTTCGCGCCGACGAGGTGGACGCGGAAGCCGCGGAGGTCTTCGGGGAGGGCGCCTCGATTCATGGCCGCATTCTACCTGCGGGGGCCGAGTCGGGCAAGCCGCGGGGGGCGGGGCTCGCCCCTGTCGCCATGCCTCGCATCAGCCCCGCAGCTCGAGGCTGAGCCCGAGCCGCCTCGAGGAGTCGGGAGGTATGTCGAGGTCGAAGCCGAGGAGGAGGACGCAACCCTGGTACTGGGGGCCGCCGGGCAGGCAGGAGCCGCCCTTGACCTCGGCGAGGATCGGCTCGTGCCTGAGGGAGAGCGTCTCGTCGCCGCGGAGCTCGATCCTCTCCTCCTGCCTCTGGTTCTCGAGGCGGAAGCCCTCGATGCCCTCCGCCTCCGAGACCGAGGAGGCCTGGAGGGGGATGCCCTCCCTGCCGCGGAGGGCGAAGAGGCCGACGGCCTCGGAGTCGAAGCCGGCGGCGAGGTTGAGCTCCACGGCGAGGCGGAGGGAGGCGGGCTCGGGGTCCTTGTTCTCGAGCTCGTACTGGAGGGAGAGGCTCCCCTTCCTGAAGGAATAGGACTTGCGGAGGACGAGGCTCCGCCGCCTGCCACCGATCTCGGCCCAGCCCTCGCGGGAGAGGGAGACCAGGTTGGAGGGCTTGTCCGACTCGACGGGCGAGTAGTAGGAGGAGGCGAAGGAGCCGAGGTCGGGGCCGAAAGCGCCGCGCTCGCAGATGTGGTCCCTGAAGCAGGGCCTCCGGGGGCCCTTGCCGTCCATGACGTCTATGTAATTCGTCCTCGTCCTGAAGGAGTCGAGCTCGACGAGGCTGCCGCCCTTCAGGTGGACGTAGGCGTTGTAGTCGGCCCCCTGGTACAGGATCTCCTTCGCGCCGTCGAAGTCGATGTCGGTCGAGATGAGTCCCGGCGTGAAGGAGCCGCGCTGCCTCGTCGTCTTCTCGGACTCGATGAGGGCGGCGTAGGCAGCGGCCCTGAGGGGGAGCCTTCCGATGCCGCCGAAGGGTCCGGTCCAGTAGGCGTCGCCGCACTGCCCCTTCCAGAGCTCCTCCTGGGCCGATTTCTTCCTCGACTTGTCGCCGCGGAGCTGGCCGACGAGGATGCGGACGTACTGCATCTTGGCGTAGAGCCCGAGGCTCTCCTCATGGCGGAGGATGACGCTCCGCGGGCTGCCGGAGGGGGTGGCGGGGACGATGGCCGCCGCGCTGCTCTCCATGAGGCCGATGGAGGCGTTGCTCGAGAAGTAGGCGCGGCCGAAGTGTTTCATCCCCTTGAGGTGGCGCGAGGGGGTGGTCGTCTCGTAGGAGAGGCCCTCGCGCTGGAGGGCGGCGAAGGAGCGCTCGAAGAAGACGTCGGGCGACTCGAGGCTCGAGGAGGTCCATAGCTCCTTCGCGATGCCGCCGGGGTAGAGGATCGTGTAGAGGGGCAGCTCGCCGAGCCTCGTCCGGAGGGCCTCGACGGCCTCCGCGGGCGGGAGGGGATTGGGGAAGCTCTCGGTGGCGTCGAAGGCGGGGAAGACGGCCACGCTCTTGCCCTGGTCCTCGGTGAGGACCGGGGCGCCGAGGGCGGCGCCGCCGAGCCCCGCCACGGCGAAGTGGCGCTCGGGCAGGAAGGTGAAGTCGAAGCCGCAGGTCTGGAGGGTCGAGGCGAGGCCGGGCTCCCAGGCGTAGTCGTGGAGCCAGCAACCGCGGGGGCGCTTGCCGAAGGACTTCCGGATGAGGGTCGTGAGGAGCTCGACCTGCCCGAGGCGGTCGGGTCCGGGGACGAAGGGCAGGAGGGGCGCGTAGAAGCCGCCGCCGAGGAGCTCGATCTGCTTGCGCAGGACCATCTCCTCGAGGAGCATGAGAAACTCGGGGTGGCGCGACTCGAGCCAGCGGATCGCGGTGCCGGAATAGTGGAGGACCGCGGCGATGTCGGGGAAGCGGTAGAGCGCCGAGAGGAAGGGGCGCCAGCAGACCTGGTAGGTCTCCTCGAAGGAGGACTCGCCTATCCCTTCCGGCAAATGGTTGTATACGCCAATTATGACATGGCTTTTCTGCATCGAGCGGCGGTCCTTCCTGTATGGAGGCAGATCATAGCCTAGGATCCGTTTTTTCGATAGGAGTCGCGTCTTTTTTTTTCGGCGAGGTCGGGCGTATGGCTCCGCTCGGGCAGTGCGCCGCTATCTCGGCGCCAAGGGGATCCTCGATGCGCGATACCTTCGCAAGTCCTTCCGTTATCTTGAATTCGCCGAGGACGGAACGTCGGGCGCACTCTCCGCAGGCGTCGCAGGCGGCCTTACAGGCCTTGGCGCGCCGCTCGGGCTCGGAGCGCGCGGCGCAGGCCACGTACCAGGCCTGCTCGGCCGGCAGGAGGGCGATGAGGCCCTTGGGGCAGGAGTCGACGCAGGCGCCGCAACCCGAGCAGCGCTCGGCGTCGATGAGGGCCAGTCCGCCGCGGACCGAGATGGCCCCGAGGGGGCAGGCGGGCAGGCAGGAACCGAAGCCGAGGCAGCCCTCCTTGCAGTTCCTCGGCCCGCCGTAGAGCGCGGCGGCCGAGGCGCAATCCTCGCGGTTGTCGTACTCGAAGGCTTTGGCGTTTTTGCCAGCGTCGCCGCCGCAACGGATGACCGCGACGCGGCGCGAGGCCCGCGGGTCTCCCGCCCGCTCCGCGAGGAGGGCGCGGAGCGACTCCTCGACGCGGGCGCCTCCCGGGGCGCAGAGGGCCGGATCGGCGCCGCGCTCGTCGAGGGCGGCCGCGTAGGCCCGGCAGCTTTCCTGGCCGCAGAGGCCGCAGTCCAGCCCCGGCAGGCAGGCCTCGAGCCTGGCGGCCTCCGGCGAGGGCTTGATCCTGCGCCGCCACGCGGCGCTCAGGAAGGAGGCGGCCAAGGCCGCGGCGAAGGCGGCGGCGAAGGCGAGGAGCAAGGCGAGCCAGGTCGGGGTCATCTGACGAGGTTCTTCACGAGGATGGAGTCGATGCCCATGAAAGCCATCGACATGAGGCCGGCCGAGACGAGGAGGGCCGGGGAGCCCCGCATCGCGGCGGGCAGGTCGGAGAGCTCGAGGCGTTCGCGGAGGGCCTCGAGGAGGGCGGCGGCGAGCCAGTAGCCCAGGCCCGAGGCCGCCCCCGCCAGGAGGGCCTCGACCGGGCCGAAGGAACTCCGCGAGGCGACCAGGGCGACGCCGAAGACCAGGCAGCTCACGACGATCCCGTCCGCCGTCGCTCCCACCCTCGAGAGGAAGCCGGCGCCCGGGGCGATGGCCCGCGACAATACCTTGAGGAGGGGGACGGCGACGAGGGCGTAGACGAAGAGGTCGAGGCGCTCGAGCCCGAAGGGAGCGAGGGCGAGGACGCGGATGCACCAGAGGAGGCCGGCCGCGAGGCAGTCGATCGCGACGATGGCGAGGGCCGTGGCGCCGTTGGCCCGGAGCCCCCCCCGGAAGCCGGGGCAGAGCTCGAAGCCGTAGACGAGGAGGGCGTTGGCCGCGAATACGCTGGTCACGACGATGCCGAGGTAGCTCAGGGTATCCTCCTCCCGCGCAGGCGCAGGATTCCGCGATAGGCGGCGACGGCGAAACCGAGGAGCATGAAGCCGCCCGCCGGCGAGGAGAGGAGACGGCAGGGCGGGCTCGCGGCCAGGACGACCTGAAGGCCCTCGGCATCCGGGGTCGGGATGGTCAGGGCCCCCTCCCCCGCCGCCTCGCGGAAGGCGCCGAGGAGGACGGAGACGAGGAAGTAGCCCGCCGCGCCCTTGGCGATCAGGCCGAACCGCGAGGGACCCTCGCCCCTGGCCGGGGAGGAGCTCGAGCGGATGGCGTGGAGGCTCAGGCAGCCGACGGCGACCAGGGGGACGTAGAGCCAGAGGCTCGCGGAGACCAGGGGGAACCAGGCTTCCAGGGCGAGGCCGTACATGAGGGCGAAGGCGGTCGAAAGGGCCAGCGACACATGGGCGCGGAAGCGCTCGGGGATCTGGAGGCGGATGGTCGGCAGGAGGGCCCCGAGGAGGATCGCCGCGAGGGCGGCGCCGAGGCCGAGGGCTATGCCTTTGGGAAGGTCGTTGGCGGCGGCGGCGAGGGGGGCGAGGCCGAAGAGCCCCGCCAGCACGGGGTTGGGCGCGAAGGGTTTCCGGCGGTCGCTCACGGGCGCTCCTTCGCGACGAGGCGCACCGCCGCGGAGGCGCGTTCGAGGCTGGCGGCGGCCGCCAGGAAGCTCTCGGTCGAACCCGAGACGGCGTCCGCGTTCTTCGCCTCCTCCTTCGAGGAGGGATAGGGCGTGGATCCGCCCGAGCCGACGAGGCTATGCAGCCATGCGGGTCCGCCCTCCTCCCGGGACGCGGGGCTCGAGCCGAGGAGGCGGATGGCCTCGAGCTCGCCGTCCGCGGCGAGGATTGCCGCCGCCAGGGAGGCCTCCTTGGAGTCGCGCAGCGGGAGGACGAGCCCGAAGGAGGTCTTGCCTCGGGAAGGCAGGCGATAGATCCGGGGCAGCTCGGGGGAGCCGCGCTCGGCCGCCTTGCCCGAAAGCGGGCGTTTCGCCAGGGCGTAGAGTGCGTCGCGCTCGAAGGCCGAGCGCCTCGAGTCCGCGAGCATGCCTAGGAGGACGAGGACCAGGGCCACGAGGCCCATGGTGCCCGCGAAGACGAGTCCCTCGACGAGATTGCGCTTGCCGCCGCTCGCCATGGCCTAGACCTCCGCCCCGGCGCCGTCCCCGGCTTCGGCTCCGTCGGGCGCGCGGCGCGGGGGGCCGCGCCGGTCGAGGAGGGGCACGAGGCAGTTCATGATGAGGACGGCGAAGGCGCTGCCTTCGGTCCTCGAGCCGAAAATCCGGAAGAGGAAGGCCAGGAGGCCCACCCCCGCCCCGTAGGCCAGGCGCGAGCCGCGCCTCGAGGGGGAGGTCACCGGGTCGGTGGCCATGAAGAAGGCGACGAGGAGGAAGGAGCCCGTGAGGAGGGCGAAGAGAGCGTCTCCCGAGAAGAGGCCCTTGCCGAGGGGCAGCCCGCCGAGGGACCATTCGAGGAGCGCGAAGCAGCCGATGATCGAGGCCGGGATCTCCCATCGGAGCATTTTCCTCGAGATGAGGAAGATGGATGCCGCGAGGATGAGGATGCCGGAGATCTCCCCGATGGCGCCGGCGCGGTTGCCGACGAGGATGTCGACGTAGCCCGAGGGCATGTCGGCGCCCAGTTTGGCGAAGAGGAATTGGTTGAGGGCGTCGGTCACGCCGCGATCGAAGGGGGTTACGGAGCCCGCCGCGCTGAGCGAAATCGGGTCCGAGCCGGCGGGGGCCGAGGCGAGGTGGTCCCGGAGGAGGCCGAGAGGGGTCGCCCCGCTCACCGCGCCGATGCTCGCGAGCTGCCGGGGCGCGAGGCGGACGCTCATCTCGCGCGGCCAATCGAGGATGGCGAAGGCGATGCCGGCGAGGGCCGGGTTCATCCAGTTCGAGCCGAGGCCTCCGAAGGCGCCCTTCACGACGACGACCGCGAAGAGGGATGCGGCCGCGGGTATGTAGAGGGGGACGCCGGGAGGCATGGCGAGGCCGACGAGGAGGCCGGTCAGGAAGGCCGAGCCGTCCGCGAGGGTGAAGCGGCGAGACAGGCCGGCCACGATGGCCTCGCCGGCGAGGGCCGCGCCCGTCGCCGCGAGGAGGGGCAAGGCGGCGCCGCGCCCGAAGCAGTACAGGGCCCAGGCCGCCGCGGGTAGGAGGGTCGCTGCCGTCGTCCACATGAGGGATGTCGTCGTCTGGCGGCGGAAGACGTAGGGGGCGGGACCCACCACGAGGCTCTTGGTCCTGCTCATGCCTTGGCCTCCCGGCAGGCGCCGAAGACGGCGACGAGAGGCACCCGCGAGGGGCAGGCGTAGCCGCAGGCGCCGCAGAGGGTGCAGCGCCCCAGGCCGATGTCGAGGGCGCGGTCGAGGAGCCGCCGGTCGAGGAGGCGGTACATGAGGTCGGGGTCGAGGCGCTCGGGGCAGGCGTCCGAGCAGAGGCCGCAACGTATGCAGGGATTGCGCCGCGAGCTGCCTACCTCCTCTTCGGAGAGGGCGAGGACCGCGGAACAGGTCTTTGTCACCGGGGCGTCGAGGTCGTGGACAGCGTGGCCTCGGACGGGTCCTCCGAGGACGAGACGGGCCGGGGGACCGAGGAAGCCGCCGCATTCCTCTATGAGGTCGCCGATGGGGGTGCCGATCCTCGCCTTGAAGACTCCCGGCCTCTTGATCGCCCCGCCCGCCACGGTGACGTAGCGCTCGAGGACGGGCTTGGCGTGGACTATCGCCTCGAAGAGCGCGTAGGCGGTCGAAGGCCTCAGGATGAGGGCGCGGCCGGCGTCGGGGGCCTTGGGGGGGCGGAGGGCCTCGAGGAGCTGGCGTTCCATGTCCTGGGGGTAGCGCGGCTCGAGGACGACGAGCTCGGGGGCCGGATCCTCGCGGGCGGGCGCCGCGGCGGCATGGGCCGCGCCCTCGGCGTCGAGGGCAAGCACGGCGCGGGCGGGCGAGACGATCTTGCGGGCCATGTCGAAGCCCTCGAGAACCTCCGCAGCCTTGTCGCGGAGGAGGCAGGCCTCCGAGCGGAGGTAGGGCTCGCTCTCGATCCCGTTGAGGACGAGGAGGCTCGGCGGATCGCCGGAGCCCAGGAGGTCGTACAGGGGGATGCCCGGCGGCTCGGCGTCGACGAGGCCGCGTTCGCGGATGGTGCCGAGCATGTCGTGACGCGCCATGCTCCTCCAGAGGTAGCGCTCCTCGCGCTTGCCGAGGCGGTCGAAGGAGCCCTCGAGGGCGATGACCACGGCCTCGGCCTCTCCGCCCTCGGGTAGGGAGATCCTCCTGATGTCGCGGACGACGCCGGGCACCGGGGCGTGGACGTTCGCGGAGAGGGGAGACTCGGCCTTGCCGATGAGCATACCCTCGCGCAGGTACTCGCCTTTGCGCACGAGGCAACGCGCCGCGGGGCCCGCGTGCTGCTTCAGGAGGACGATGGCCCCGTTGGGCAGGAAGGAATTAGGGGCGGGATCGGCCGTGGCCCAGTCTTTCCGGGCCTCCATCGCTATCCCGCCGCGCTTGAACGTTCGTGCCGATCTCATGGTTCCTGCCGCGTCCCGCTCCCGCTCGAGCCCCGCGAGGCTGAGAGACCCGCGGCGATCCCGCCGAGGGACGGGACCAAGAGAACTATATACCGCAGGGCTTCGATCGGCGCAAGCGGTCGCCCCTTTCCGTCTCCGGGGCCGGGACGAGCCGCTACCGGTCCGCCCTGCGCCAGGAGCATGCCCTCGACGCTCGCCGGGGAGATCCTCCGGTACGCGGCGCGGGCCCAGGCCTCGTCGAAGCGCAGCATGGCCTCGTCGCCCTCCGGCCGCGAGATCGAGACGGGCTCGAAGGGATCTGCCCGCTTCGAGTCGACGCGTTCGAGGGGCAAGGCCTCCTGGGATGCGACGTGGGCGAGCCAATCGGCGAGGTCCGGCAGTCGCCCCTCTCCGAGTTCCTTGATTCGCGCCCTCGCCTCCTCAGGCCCGGGCCTCGGGTTGCCTCCGATGGGAACGGGACGGGGAAAAACCGCGCCTCCGGGCGCCTCCGACTCCGCTCCGGGGACCTGGACGAGGGCGCCGGCGGCCCAGAGGAGGGCGACGGCGCAGGAGAGGCCCGCCAGCCAGGCCGGCGAGGGTTCCAGGAGTCGCGGGCGGCCTCGGCGGGGCGCGGCGATGGGCTTGTGGATGAAGCGCGGTCGCGCCGCCTCCCCTCTCCTGCCATGGGGCGCGAGGGAGAGGGCGGCCGCGGCGGCGAGCGAGCCGAGGAGGGCGAGACCCGCCGCCGGAGCCGCCGAGGGGGCGAGGACGAGGGAAGTCAAGGCCCCCGTCGCGAGGAAGAGGGGCGGAGGGGCCTGCCTCGCGAGGCTGTCGAGGGCCGAGCGGAGGGACAAGGTCCGGCGGAACTCCTCCACGGGGAGGTCGAGGCGGCGGGCGAGATCGACCAGGGCGAGCCCGAAGAGGGCGGCGACCGCCGAGGAGGGCCTCGCTGCGGCGGCGAGGCAGAGCCAGGGCGCGAGGAGGGCGAGGCGGAGGGCGAGGCGGGGCAGCGCCACGGAGAGGGGCGCGACGGTCGGCGCTCCGACCGCCGCCAGGGCCGGTAGCCGCGGCCGCAAGAAGGCCCCGAGGCAGGCCGCGGCGAGCAGGATCGCGGCCGCGAGCTCGAAATCGACCAAACGCGAGGTCGAGGACGGCTTTGCCCCCTCGGACTCGTCGGGGAGGAGGTACCTGCCCTCGAAGGGCTCCAGGGCTGAGCGGAGGGCCGCGTCGGGGAAGAAGGGCCCGGGTGCGGGGATGTAGCAGACTCGGTAGGGTTTCCCGCCCGCCAAAGCTTCGAACCACCCGGGCAAGGCACGGATGTAGGCGTCCCTGCGGGGATCGGCCCCGACGAGTCGATGCCTCGCCGAGCCGAGGGTCGTGCTCTCGAGCTCGGCCCAGTCGGAGACGAGGACGGGTTCCGTGGATTCGGAGATGACGTTCCTGAAGCCGCCCGCGGTCAGGGCGGCGAGAAGATCCTTCTCAGGTACCGCGGCCTCGACGAGGAGGCTGCGGTATCCCCTCCAGGCGGAGGCGGCCTGCTCCGCCTTCGGGGCGATCAAGGCTGAAAGGACCGAAAGGGTGGCGGCGAGGAGGCCGAGTGCGAGCGCCCGAGTCCCGGCTCTCTCGGCGCGATGACCGGGAAGTGCTCTCCGGGGCGGTCGCATCGCGGCACCGGGCTAGAGGGTGCAGATGGCGAGGGCCAGGAAGAAGCCGAGGACCCCGCCGACGATCACCTCCGTCGGACTGTGGCCGTGCACCTCCTTGACGCCCCTGAACTGGATATCGAGGCGGGAGGAAAGCTCCTTCCCGAGGAGGTTGAGGGCGCGGGCCTGCTGGCCGGCGGCCCGCCGCACGCCCATCGCGTCCCTCACGACGACGAGGGCGAAGCAGAGCGAGAGGATGAAGATGCTCGAATTCGGGCCCTCGGTCAGCGCGATCGCCGTCGTGATCGACACGACGAGGGCGCTGTGGCTCGAGGGCATGCCCCCGGTCTTCCAGAAGAAGGTGACGAGGACGTCGCGGAGGGATTTCGAGCGCGAGCGCAGGATGTTGATCACCGATTTCAGGAACTGCGCGGTGAGGAGGCTCCATATCGCGGAGAGGAAGATGGGATTGCTGAAGATGTCCGCTCCCGCGGGACGCGCGCTGACGCTCACGTCGGCCAGTTTCCCCGAAGGCCGCTCCAATGTCAAGGCGCGGCTTTGACCGCGAGGGCCGATCGGCATATAGTGGCCGAAATGGGCGAGAAACCCGCTTTTTCGGAACGGCGCGCGGGCCCCGACGATTCCGGCCGGCGCCTCGATCGCGTGCTCCGGTCCTGCCTCGGCGAGCTTCCCCTCTCGGCGATCTACGGCGCGTTGCGGAGGGGGCGCATCCTCCTGAACGGGAGGCGGGCCGAGGGCGCCGCCCGCGTCGAGGAGGGGGACCTGATCTCCTTCGATCCGCGTCTCCTCCCGCGGGATGGGATCGAGGTCGAGGCGGCCGCCGCGACCGCGAGTGGCGATGCCGCGTGGTCTGGAGTCGATGCCCTTGCCGGGCTCCTCGCCCTCGCCACCGCGGACCTCCTCTTCATGAACAAGCCCCGCGGCATGCTCGTCCACGGCGAGGACAGCCTCGAGGACAGGGTGCGCGAGGCCCTCCGCGAGCGGAGCCGCGGCTCGCTCTCCTTCAACCCCGGCCCCCTCCACCGCCTCGACCGCAACACCTCGGGCCTCGTCGTCTTCCCCCGGAGCGCCGCCGGGGCGAGGGCCTTCACGGCCTTGGTCAGGGAGCGCCGGGTCGAGAAGCGCTATCTCGCCCTCCTCGACGGGGTCCTCGAAGGCGAGGAGGCCTGGCGGGACCGCATCGAGCGGGACGGCGGGCGGCGCTCGAGCTCGGTCGGCGAGGCCGGAAGGCCGGCGTCGGCCATCGCGAGGCCCCTCCTCGCGGCGGGCGGCCGCAGCCTCGCCCTCGTCCTCCTCGGGACCGGGCTGACCCACCAGATACGGGTCCAGGCGGCGGCCCGCGGCCTGCCCCTGGCCGGGGACTCCAAGTACGGGGGCCGCCCCTTCCCCGGGGGCTACCTCCTCCACGCCTACGCGCTCCGCTTCCCGGAACCGCCCTTCCCGGACTGCCCTGATCTCGTGGTCGCCCCCCCGCCGTCCGGGGCGCGGCGCCGGCTCGAGGGGATCTTCGGCGTCGAAGCCTTGGAAAAAGCCCTCGAAACGGCCGTCGAAGCTTGATTTTTCCCCTCGCGGGATTACCTTATCATCCGGAGGCACGCAGATGTCTGATTCCCCAGGCGGGCGCATGCGCAAGGTCAACCCCTCGCGCTTCAAGCCCGCTCCGGTGATGATCGTCGTCGCGCTCGGCGCGATAGCGGCCATCGTCTTCCTTTCCACGAGCTTCTTCGTCGTCGACCAGACCGAGCGGACCGTGGTGACGACCTTCGGCAAGTTCACGAAGGTCGCCGAGCCGGGGCTTCACTACAAGATCCCCTTCGGCATCCAGAAGAGCTACGCGGTCAAGACCGAGGTCGTCCAGACCGAGCAGTTCGGCTTCAGGACCGAGAAGACCGGCGTGGCCGCGGCGACGCTCTACTCGGACCAGAAATTCCCCGAGGAGTCGACGATGCTGACGGGCGACCTCAACATCGTGGACGTCGAGTGGATCATCCAGTACAAGATCAACGACCCGAAGGCCTGGCTCTTCCGCACCCAGGACCGGCACAAGACGATACGCGACATATCCCAGTCCATCCTGAATCTCCTCGTCGGCGACCGCACCATCCTCGGCGTCATGGGGCCCGAGCGCACGGCGATCCAGGAGTCGGCCGTCCAGATGATGAACGATACTTTCTCGAGCTACGGCCTCGGCATAACGGTGACCCAGGTCCAGCTCCAGAACATCGTCCCGCCCAAGGGCGTGCAGGAGGCCTTCGAGGACGTCAACAAGGCCATCCAGGACATGAACCGCCTCATTAACGAGGGCAAGGAGTCGTACAACGCGGAGATCCCCAGGGCCAAGGGCGAGGCCGACCGCCTCCTCGAGGTCGCGCAGGGCTACGCCACCGAGCGCGTCAACAAGGCCCAGGGCGACGTCGCACGCTTCAATTCGGTCTACGAGGAGTACCGCAAGGCCCCCGACGTCACGCGGCAGCGGCTCTACTACGAGATGATGGAGGAGTCCTTCAAGGGCGAGAAGGGTGTCGAGCTCATCGACAAGCGCTTCACGAACCTCCTGCCGCTCAAGAGCCTCGATTCCAGGGGGGGGGCGCAATAATGAAGAAGGTCATCGTAATCATCGTCGTCGCCGTGGCCCTCTTCGTCGGCTTCCTCGCCATGGGTCCCTTCTACGTCCTCAACGAGGGCGAGCAGGCCGTCGTCGTGCGGCTCGGCAAGATCGTCTCCGTGCAGAAGGACGCCGGCCTCAAGCTCCGCTCGCCCTTCCTCGACGTCGTGGTCCGCTACCCGAAGAAGCTCATGTCCTGGGACGGGGAGCCGCAGCGCATCCCGACCAAGGAGAACCAGTTCATCTGGGTGGACGCCACCGCGCGCTGGCTCATCGTCGACCCGACCAAATTCTACGAGTCGATGAACAGCCTCGACAACGCCTACGGCCGCCTCGACGACGTCATCGACAGCGCGGTGCGGACCGTCATCTCCGCGAACTACCTCCGCGAGGCGGTCCGCAACTCGAACAAGCTCATCGGGATGGGCGCCAAGGAGAGCTTCCAGACCGGCGACGCCGAGGGCTCGGCCGCCCTCGACAAGCTCACCCAGAGCGAGGTCTCCTACGAGAGCATCGAGAAGGGACGGCGCAAGCTCTCCTCCGAGATGCTCGCCATGGTGCAGGCGATCTCGCCCCAGTTCGGGATCGAGGTCCTCGACATCATCCCCCGGCAGATCAAGTACTCGGACGAGCTCACCGAGAGCGTCTACAACCGGATGATCAAAGAGCGCAACCAGATCGCCCAGGCCTTCCGCAGCTACGGCGAGGGCAAGAAGGCCGAGTGGCTCGGCAAGCTCGAGAACGAGAAGCGCACGGTGCTCTCGGCGGCCTACGCCAAGTCCGAGACGGCGAAGGGCAAGGCCGACGCCGACGCGACGAGGATCTACGCCGGGTCCTACGGCCGGGATCCCTCGTTCTACGACTTCTGGAGGGCGATCGAGTCCTACAAGCAGACCCTGCCGAACTTCTCGAAGACTCTCTCCACGGACATGGATTACTTCCGCTATCTGTACGGGCCGAAGGGGCGTTAGGTCGGAGCGTTAGGCGATTTTATCTGGCGGAAAGGCCCCGCGCGGC
>CAYNPQ010000047.1:0-27299 GCA_964399065.1 uncultured Treponemataceae bacterium
GAGCTCTTCTTCCAGGACCTCATGGCCGCCCTCGACGAGGCCGAGGGCCCGACGGAGAAGCTCCGCATCGTCCTGGACCGCTTCCTCCCGAGCCTCTTCAAGGACATCGACCTGATTTCGCTCATCCTCTCCGAGGTCGGCAAGCTCCCCGGCCTCGAGGAGAAGCTCGAGCGCCTCGCCGAGGTCTTCCGGGTCATCGTCGTGGACATGGGCGCCGCCGGCGGCCGCGCCTTCGACTTCTCCTCGAGCCAGGCCAGGGCGGCGATCATCCTCTTCCTCCTCGGCAGCCTGGACTCAGTCCGCCTGGCCCGCGACTGCGGACTCTCCGTCAGCCCGGAGGACCTTCTGCTCTTCATCCGCCTTTCGGTCGAGAACGCTTTCGGCGTCAGCCTCGGCCCGCCCGACGAGGCCATAGCCGCCCTGCGGAGCTGATCCGTCCCGGCCGCGCCGATGCGGGCGACGCGGTCCTTGGATCGACAGGTTCTCCCGAGACAGGCGTCACTCAATCTATAACACCGTACTTATTTCTTGTCGGTATATCTTACTTTGTAGTAAAATTGAAACGAAATTCCACATTGCGGCCGATATTCATTTAAGATACATTTGTTGTTGGTACGAGCACTCTCCCTGGAGCGTCGATGGCGTCGAAGAAGCGCGATTATCGGGACCTCGTGTTCGAGATAGACTCGGAGCTC
This sequence comes from uncultured Treponemataceae bacterium, assembly GCA_964399065.1. GTDB lineage: Bacteria > Spirochaetota > Spirochaetia > Treponematales > Rectinemataceae > JAKLFE01. Next base: position 696 of record CAYNPQ010000047.1, read on the forward strand.
AGCAAGGTCCAGGATGCGGACATCCTCCTCGAGCGCATCCTCCTCAAGGCGCGAAGCGTCGTGAACGCCGAGGCGGGGACGATCTACGTCAAGGAAGGCGATCTCCTCGCCTTCAAGTACACCCAGAACGCCACCCTCGAGAAGCGCCTGCCGCCGGGGCAGAAGCTCCCCCTCTCCAACATGACCATCCCGATCGACGACTCGCGCATCGCCGGCTACGCGGCCAACAACAAGGTCCTCGTCCGGATCGACGACGCCTACGCGATCCCTCCGGACCGTCCCTACAGCTTCAATCCCTCCTTCGACAAGCAGAACGACTGGAAGACCGGGTCGATCCTCGCCGTCCCCCTCCTCTCCTCGGCCGGCAACCTGCTCGGCGTCATCCAGGTCATCAACGCGTTGGACGATTCCGGGAAGGTCGTCCCCTTCACCAAGAGGGACGAGAACCTCGTCGGCCACTTCGCCGCCACCGCGACGAGCGCCCTCCAGCGCGCGTACATGACGAGGGCCATGGTGCTCCGCATGAACCGCATGGCAGAGCTCCGCGACCCCAAGGAGACCGGGGCGCACGTCAACCGCGTGGCCGGCTACGCGGCCGAGATCTACGAGCGCTGGGCCTTCAACAAGGGCGTTCCCGAGAAGGAGCGCGAGAAGACCAAGGACACGCTCAAGATGGCCGCCATGCTGCATGACGTCGGCAAGGTCGCCATCTCGGACCTCATCCTCAAGAAGCCGGCCCGCTTCACCCCCGAGGAGTACAAGGTCATGCAGGCCCACACCTGCTTCGGGGCCAGGCTCTTCGACGATCCCCAGTCCGAGATCGACAAGATCTCGGCCGAGGTGGCCCTGACCCACCACGAGAACTGGGACGGCACCGGCTACCCCGGCAAGGTGGACATCTTCGCCGAGTTCCCCATCGACAGCCCCCTCGAGACCGAGGCCGACGGCAGCGCCCGCAAGCTCAAGGGCGAGGAGATCCCCCTTGGCGGCCGCATCGTCGCGGTCGCCGACGTGTACGACGCCCTCGTCTCCAAGCGCGTGTACAAGGAAGTCTGGGAGGTCGACAAGGTCTACGACGAGATCCGCTCCCTCGCGGGCAAGAAGTTCGACCCCGACGTCGTCGACGCCTTCTTCGAGATCCTGCCCCGCATCGAGAACATCAGGAGCCGCTACCCCGACTCCCAGGAATGACCCTCGCCGGATTCCGTGATTGACGCGGCGGGCGGGGCTAATTTACACTCGCGCCCATGATCACCGCCAACGAGCTCCGCTCGAAATACATCGAGTTCTTCAAGACGAAGGCCCACGCCGAGATCTCGGGCAAGTCCCTCATCCCCGAGAACGACCCGACCGTGCTTTTCACGACGGCGGGCATGCACCCCCTCGTCCCCTACCTCCTCGGCGAGCCCCACCCGGCGGGCAAGCGCCTCGTCGACTACCAGAAGTGCGTCCGCACGGGCGACATCGACGAGGTGGGCGACGCCGCCCACCTCACCTGCTTCGAGATGCTCGGCAACTGGTCCCTGGGCGACTACTTCAAGAAAGAGTCCCTGGCCTGGAGCTTCGAGTTCCTCACCGATCCCAGGTGGCTCGCCCTCGACCCCAAGCTCATCTCCGTGACCGTCTTCGCGGGCGACGAGAACGCGCCCCGCGATGAGGAGTCGGCCGCGATCTGGAAGTCCATCGGCATGCCCGAGGACCGCATCGCCTACCTCCCCGCCGCCGACAACTGGTGGGCCGCGGGCCCCACCGGCCCCTGCGGCCCCGACTCCGAGATCTTCTACTGGGTCGGCCAGGGCCTGCCGCCCCCCGGCTCGAACAAGGGCACGGACCCGAAGAACTGGATGGAGATCTGGAACAACGTCTTCATGCAGTTCAACCGCGTCGACGAGAAGACCCTCGTGAAGCTGCCCGCCCAGAACGTCGACACGGGCATGGGCCTCGAGCGCACGACCACCGTCCTCCAGGGCAAGACCTCCGTCTACCAGACCGAGATCTTCCAGCCCCTTATCGCCGCGATAGGCGACGCCGCCGGCCACGCCTACGGGAGCGACGAGGAGAAGGACCGCTCCCTCCGCATCGTCGCCGACCACATCCGCTCCGCGACCTTCATCATCGGCGACCCCAAGGGCGTCCTGCCCTCCAACGTGGGCGCGGGCTACGTGCTCCGCCGCCTCATCCGCCGCGCGGTGCGCCACGGCCGCAAGCTCGGGATCGAGGGCACCTTCCTCGCCAAGCCCGCGGCCGTCGTCATCGAGAACTTCAAGGGCGCCTACCCCGAGCTCCAGGAGAACCGCGCGAAGATCCTCGAGGGGCTGGAGGCCGAGGAGAACAAGTTCCTCGAGACCCTGGAGAAGGGCGAGCGCGAGTTCGAGAAGATGCTCCCCAACCTCCTCAAGAACCCGCAGAAGGTCATGTCCGGCCGCCTCGCCTTCAAGCTCTACGACACCTACGGCTTCCCCATCGAGCTCACCGAGGAGCTCGCCGCGGAACAGGGCATGAAGGTGAACCGGCCCGAGTACGACGAGGCCTACAAGAAGCACCAGGAGCTCTCCCGCGCGGGCGCCGACCAGCTCTTCAAGGGCGGCCTCGCCGACCAATCCGAGGTCTCGACCAAGTACCACACCGCGACCCACCTCCTCCACCGGGCGCTCAAGAACGTCCTCGGCGAGCACGTAAACCAGAAGGGCTCGAACATAAACCCGGAGCGCCTCCGCTTCGACTTCTCCCACGGCGCGCCCATGACCGACGAGGAGATCGCCAAGGTCCAGGCCATCGTCAACGAGCAGATCGCGCGCGACCTTCCCGTCACCATGGCGATGATGAAGCTCGAGGACGCGAAGGCCTCGGGCGCGACGGCCCTCTTCGGCGAGAAGTACGAGGAGACGGTCAAGGTCTACACGATAGGCGATTTCTCCAAGGAGGTCTGCGGCGGCCCCCACGTCGAGCGCACGGGCCTCCTCGGCAAGTTCCGGATCCAGAAGGAGCAATCCTCGAGCGCGGGCGTCCGCCGCATCTACGCGGTCTTGGAGTGAGAGTCAGGAGCGCGGATACCTGGAGACAAGTACAGTATCCGTGTGACTCTGTGTGCTTCTGTGGTTTAGCTATCGAGAAGGTATCCACGGAGACACACGGAGGCACACGGATGGGAGAGAGTTAAAACATAGTATCCGTGTGACTCTGTGTGCTTCTGTGGTTGAGAACAATCGGAAAGGTATCCACGGAGACACACGGAGGCACAGGGATGGGAGAGAGTAAAAACATAGTATCCGTGTGACTCTGTGTGCCTCTGTGGATTATCAATCGAGAAGGTATCCACGGAGACACACGGAGGCACACGGATGGGAAAGTGAAGAATACATTATCCGTGTGACTCTGTGTGCTTCTGTGGTTGAGAACAATCGGAAAGGTATCCACGGAGACACACGGAGGCACAGGGATGGGAGAGAGTAAAAACATAGTATCCGTGTGACTCTGTGTGCCTCTGTGGATTATCAATCGAGAAGGTATCCACGGAGACACACGGAGGCACGTGGATGGGAGAGAGTAAAACATAGTATCCGTGTGACTCTGTGTGCTTCTGTGGTTGAGAACAATCGAGAAGGTATCCACGGAGACACACGGAGGCACAGGGATGGGAGAGTGAATAAAACATTATCCGTGTGGCTCTGTGGTCCCTGTGCCGGTCTTTCCTTCCTGAATACCTGTCTTTCTTCACGCCTCAGCGACCGCGCTTCAGGGAGAGGGCCGTTCGTCCGTTCGAGCCTGCCTCGGATGACGCAGCTCGCGTTAGGCGATCGAGCTCTCTACGCGAGGTGACAGGCGCAGAGGTGGCCGGGCGCGAGCTCGCGGAGCTCCGGCTTCTCGCGTTCGCAGGCCTCGATCTTCCTTGTGCAATTCAAGTGGAAGGGGCAGCCCTTCGGCAGGTCGATTGGAGAGGGGATCTCGCCCGTGAATGGTATGCGCTCGGCCCTGCGGCTCGGGTCGGTCTTGGGTATGGCGGCGATGAGCGCCTGGGTGTAGGGATGGCTCGGCGATTCGTAGATCGTCAGCGAGTCCGCGAGCTCCATGATGGATCCGAGGTACATGACGGCGACCCGGTCCGACATGTGACGCACGACGGAGAGGGCGTGCGACACGAAGATCATGGTCAGCGAGTGCTCCTTCTGCAGGTCGAGAAGGAGGTTGAGGACCTGGGATTGCACCGAGACGTCGAGGGCGCTCACCGGCTCGTCGCAGACCACGACCTTGGGCTCGAGCGCGAGGGAGCGGGCGATCGCTATGCGCTGTCGCTGGCCGCCGGAGAACTCGTGGGGGTAGCGGAAGTAGGAGTCCTCGGGGAGGCCCACGTCCGCGAGGAGGCGCATCGCGACCTCCTTGCGCTTCGCCGCGTTCTGGTCGGTCTGGATGAGGAGGGGCTCCTCGAGGATGTAGCCGACGTTGAGGCGGGGGTTCATCGAGTCGGCGGGGTCCTGGAAGATCATCTGCATGCTCCGCCGCACGAACTTGAGGTCGCGCTCGCGGAGCTTCGTGATGTCGGTGCCGTCGAAGAGCACCTGGCCCGCCGTGGGCTTGTAGAGCCGCATCATGGCCCGGCAGAGGGTGGACTTGCCGCAGCCCGTCTCGCCGACGAGGCCTAGGGTCTCGCCCCGCCTGACCGCCACGTCGACGCCGTTCAAGGCATGGACCACCTTGTGGCCGGAGAAGCGGCCCTGCGCGAAGTGCTGGACGAGGCCCTTGGCCTCGACGATGGTTCCGTTGTCGCTCGTCATATCTTACCGGCCTTGAAGCAGCGTACGAGATGCCCCTCGGCATACGCCTCGAGGCTGGGGGCGTTGCCGACGCAGTGTTCGTCGGCGTGGTCGCAGCGGTTGGCGAAGCGGCAGGTCGCCGGGTAGTCGCGGGGGGAGGGCACCTGCCCGCCGATCGAGGGGAGGACCGACTTGGGCCTCGAGTCGAGCTGGGGCATGGAGCCGATGAGGCCCCTCGTGTAGGGATGGACGGGCGAGGCGAAGATGGTGCCCACCGAGGCTGTCTCCACGACTTGCCCGGCGTACATTACGACGACCTCGTCGCTCATCTCGGCCACGACGCCCATGTCGTGGGTGATGTAGAGGACGCCCATGCCATTCTTCCGCTGCAGCTCGCGGATGAGATGGAGGATCTGGGCCTGCACCGTGACGTCGAGGGCGGTCGTGGGCTCGTCGGCGATGAGGAGCTTGGGGTGGCCGGCGAGGGCCATCGCGATCATCACGCGCTGGCGCATGCCGCCCGAGAGTTGGAAGGGGTAGTTCCTCGTCCGCTGCTCGGGCGAGGGCATCTCGACCTGCCTGAGGATCTCGAGGACCTCGGGCTCCCTCGCCTTCTTCTCGATCTCCGCGCGGTGGAGCTCGAGGACCTCGGCGATCTGGGCGCCGGCGGTCTGGACCGGGTTGAGCGCCGTCATGGGCTCCTGGAAGATCATCGAGATGCTGCCGCCGCGGAGCGCGAACATCTCCTCGGCGGTGAGCCCGAGGATGTCCCTGCCCTCGAAGAGGATCCTCCCCTTGGTGACCTTGCCGTGGGGCTGGGGGAGCAGCCTCATGATCGACGAGGCCGTGACGCTCTTGCCGCAGCCCGACTCGCCCACGAGGGCGAGGGTGCGGCCCCGCCCGATGGCGAGGCTCACCTCGTCGACGACCTCCATGGGCCCCTTGTCCGTCTCGAAGGAGACCGATACGCCCTCGATCCGCAAAAGCTCGCTATCGTCCATGTATCCTGCACCGCCTGCTGTTCCGTTCGACGGCGCCCCGAAGAGGGCGTCCGTATGGCCCGCGCGGGCTCGTCGCGCGCGCGGGCCTCCCGGGCAGGAGGCGGGGCCCTCGGGGCCCCGCCGGCGCGCGCCCGGGAGCGCGTCGCCTACTTCGCCTTGTAGAGATCCGCCATGAAGGTGCGGCTCTCGTAGGCCTTGCCGGCCTTCTGGGCGTCGAGGACCTCCTTGCGGATGTTCTCGTCGATCCACATGAAACCGATGTAGTCGCCGTAGGCCGTGTTCGCCATGAGGAGGTCGGGCGAGGGGAAGTAGTCGAAGTACTTCGTCGTCAGCCAGCCCGGGTAGCGGACCCACTTCCAGGTGGCGCCGCGGTTGTAGGGCACGTAGTAGTTCGGGACGACGAGCGCGTCCTTGTCGACCTGGCGCTGGACCATCTTCGTGAGCTCGGCCTTGCGCTTGAGGTCGCCGGTGGCGCGGGCCTCGTCGAGCCAGGCGTCCATCTCGGGATTGGCGTAGCCCCAGAAGTTGTTGGTGTCGACGATCTCGGCGTTCTTGGAGTGGAAGTACTCCCAGTAGTCCGGCTCCATGCTGGTGCTCATGCCGCACCAATAGGCCTCGAACTTCTTCTGGGAGGCCGCGGCGAAGGCGCCCTTCTGCTGGAGCTTGAGGTTGATCTCGACGCCGGCCTTCTTGGCCTCCTCCTTGAGGACGGAGATGCGCTCGGTGTGGTTCGGGCTGGAATAGAGGAGCTCGAAGGCGAGGCGCTCGCCCTTGGCGTTGACGCGGATGCCGTCGGGGCCGACCTTGTCGAAACCGGCCTTGGCGAAGAGCTCGGCGGCCTTGGCGGGGTCGAAGCCGGGCTTGCGGATCGTGTCGTCGTCGAAGTTGATCCCGTTGAAGACGTGGCCGATGCCGATGTTGTGGAAGAGGGCGTACTCGCCGCGCAGCACGGTGTCGATCATCTTCTTCATGTTGATCGCGTAGTACATGCCGCGGCGCACGTTGACGTCGGAGAAGAGCGGGAACTTCGTGTTGAAGACGATGCCGGAGAGGCCCTGCTGCGGGACGTAGAAGGCGTAGTGCCGGTCGACGTAACCCTTCGTGAGCTGCTCGGCCTTGGACTCGTCCGCCCAGAGGGTGGGGATGATCTGGTAGAAGTGGTCGAGCTCGCCCTTGTAGAAGTAGTTCTTGGTGACGTCGTTGCCGCCGGTGATGACCTTGTACTGGATGGTGTCGATGTTGAAGCGGTTCTTGTTGTAGCCGTACTCGTGGCCCCACCAGTTCTTCACCTTCTTGAAGGTGAGGGACTCGCCCTTCTCGAACTCGGCGAGGTAGTAGGGGCCGGTCGTGGGCTCGGCCTTCCACTGGTACTCGTCGACGAAGTCCTTGGTGACGTCGCCGCCGTAGAAGTGCTCGGGCCGCGGATTCACGCTGGCGTTGAGGAGGAGGTCGGCCTGGGGCATCTCGGCGTTCATGGTCACGCCGATGCAGAAGTCGCCGTAGGCCTTGAGGTCGACGAGCTGCGTCGTGTAGAACTCGTTGTACCAGGGGTCCTGGATGTCCTCGTCCCTCATGAACTTGAGCATGAAGACGAAGTCCTTGCTCGTGACGGGCTTGCCGTCGGACCACTTGGCCTTCTCGTTGAGCTTGAAGTACACGGTCTTCTTGTCCGCGGCGAAGGCCCAGTGCGTGGCCGCGGCGGGGAGGAACTCGTGGGTCTCGGAGTTGAGCTCGACGCAGGAGAGGGTGGAAAGGAAGAGGGGCCGCGTGCTGCCGTTGCCGTTGGGGCCGAGGGTCCGGAAGGTCTCCGGGAACTCGGCGATGGATTCGTAGTAGGTGCCGCCCTGCTTCGCGCGGGCGGATCCCCACATGTTGGTCTTGGAGGTGTACCACTTCACCGCCTCGGGAAGCTCCTTGACCTTCATCTTGGGGTCTTCGATCTGCGGGCTCGAGAAGTCGGGCCGCTTCTCGGCGGCCATCGCCTTCTCGTCCGCCGTCACGGCCTTGGACGTGTAGGCCTGCGCGGCGAGCGGCCCGAGGACGAGGGCCGCGATGACGAGGAACAGGATCGATTTCTTCATCGTGTACGCTCCTTTTTCTTCGCTTGGGAAAGCAGTCCGACGGACTACTTGTACACCGTGTACTTCTTGGGGTCGAAGGCGTCGCGGAGGCCCTCGCCGATGAAGGCGATCATCACGAGGACCAGGGTCATCGCGCCCACGACCGAGATGAGGATCCAGGGCGCGGTCTGGTAGTTCGACACGCCCTGGCTGATGAGCTCGCCCCAGCTCGGCGTGGGGGCGGGGAGCCCGAAGCCGAGGTAGTCGAGGGCCGTCAGCGAGCTGATGCCGCCGGCCACCGCGAAGGGCAGCGAGGTCAGCACGACGACGAGGATGTTCGGCACGATGTGCACGCCGACGATGCGCCAGGTGCTGGCGCCCATGGCGCGGGCCGCCAGCACGTAGTCCCGCTCGCGCTCGCGGTAGGTCATGGCCCGGACCGACCAGGTCCTCGCGGTCCAGCCGAAGATGACGTAGATCGCGAGGAAGAGGAGGATGTTCGGCTGGAAGATCGCCGCGATGATCATGACGATGTAGAGGAAGGGGATCTGCTCCCAGATCTCGATGATGCGCTGGAAGACGATGTCGAAGATCCCGCCCCAGTAGCCCATCAGGCAGCCGATGGTCGTCCCGATCGTGAAGGTGATGATGACGTAGGCGAGGGCGAAGAGGATGGCGATGCGGAAGCCGTAGAAGAGGCGAGCGACGATGTCGCGCCCGATGCGGTCCGTGCCGAGGTAGTGCCGCTCCGCCGCCGAGGGGGGATAGGGCGGGTAGGAGCCCTCGCGGAATTCCTGCTCGTACGCGTTGTACGGCACCGGCGGCATGAGGACCCAACCCTTGCCGTTGGCCTTGAGCTCGCGCTTGAGCTCGCGGTAGTTGGCCTCGTAGTCGTAGCCGAGGCCGAAATCGCGGCCGGCGTGCATGGAGGCGTAGGTCGGGAAGTAGAGCTTGCCCTCGTAGCGCACGACGAGGGCCCGCGAGTTGACGAGGAGCTCCGCCGCGAGGGAGAGGCAGACGAGGGCGACGAGGATCCGGAAGGACCAGATGCCGCGCTTGATCTGCTTGAAGCGCTCGATCCTGAGCTTGGTGAGGGGGTCGATCCTGAAGGTGGGTTTCTTCATGGCTACTTCCCGAACCGTATGCGGGGGTCGACGAGCGACACGAAGAAGTCGCTCAGGATGTTGCCGACCAGGGAGAAGAAGGCCGTGATCGAGAGGGTGCCGAGGACGACGGGATAGTCCTGGTCGGTCAGGGCCTTGAAGCCGAGCATGCCCATGCCCCGGATGTTGAAGATGTTCTCGATGAGGAAGGAGCCGGCGAAGAAGACCGTGATGATGCCGCCGAAGCCAGCCGCGATGGGGATGAGGCTGTTGCGGAAGGCGTGGCGCCACATGGCGTCCTTGAAGGTCCGGCCCTTGGCCACCGCGGTCTTGATGTAGTCCGCGGCCATGTTCTCCATGAGGTTGTTCTTCATCATGAGGGTCATGACCGCGAAGTCGCCGATGGTGTAGGCGATGACCGGGAGGGCCATGTGCTTGAAGCGGTCGCCGAGGCGCTCCATGAAGCCCATCCTCGCGAAGGTCGAGGACTCGAAGCCGCCGAGGGGCAGCCAGTCGAGCTTGAAGGCGAAGATCGACAGGAGGATGATGCCGACGATGTAGCCCGGCAGGGCGTAGCCGATGAAGACGAGGGTCGAGGTGGCGTTGTCGTAGAGGCTCCGGTGCTTGAGCGCCTTGCTTATGCCCAATGGTATCGAGAAGAGGTAGGCGACGACCAGGGAGGCCAGGCCGAAGTAGAGGGAGACCGGCACCCGCTTCATGATCGTCGGCAGGACGGGGTCGTTGTAGCGGGTGGACTTCCCGAAATCGAGGCGGAGGACCTTGCCGAGCCACTCGACGTAGGCCGGCACGATGGGCTTGTCGAGGCCGTAGAATTTCTTCAGCTGGGCGAGCTGCTTCTCCGAGAGCCGCTCGCCGCTCTGGTTGCGCATGGTGTTGCGCCCGCCGCCGCCCTCGGTGTTGGCCCCCATCTGCCTGGCCTGGATGGCCTGCTCCACGGGGCCGCCCGGGACCAGGCGGGTGACGAGGAAGATCATGATCGTGATCCCGATGAAGGTCGGGATGACCAGGAGGAGTCGGTGCAGGAAATAGCGCAGCAAGAAGACCTCCGTCGGGCGCGGGTCCCGTTTCGCCGCGCGCGGCTCGCGGGCGGCTGGCGAGAAAACTATCACGGGATCCTCTCCCATGCAAGCGCGGAAACGATCCCCGGGGGCCGGATATTGCGGCGGGAACCAAAGAGCCCTAGAATTCGATTCCGTGGGTAGTATCGACGACGAGAGCCCCCTGGAGGGAGAGGCGCTCAGGGAAGCCCTTTTGCGGGAGTACCTGGGCAGGGAGGCGGGAGCCCCGCTTCCCGGAGCCGCGGCGACTCCTCCCGAGGAGGAGCTCCTCCGCGCCATGGCCGCCGAATCCATGGAAGAGCTCGATCTCACCTCGGTCCGGCGGGTCCTCGACGCGTTCCTCGGCATTTCCGGCATGTCGATGGCCCTCGTCGCCGCTTCGGGCAGGCTCCTCGTCGCCTCCAACTGGAGGCCCATCTGCTCCGAATTCCATCGGGTACATCCGCGGACGCGCGCCGCCTGCGAGGAAACGGACCGCATGGCCGGGAAGGCCATCGTCGAGGCCGCCGCCCGGGGCGCCTCCTCCCCTCCCGCCCCCCACCATTACCGCTGCGCGAACGGGCTCCGCGAGATCGCCCAGCCCCTCTTCATCGAGGGCGCCCACTGGGCGACCATCTACCTCGGCCAGTTCCTCTACGATGACGACGCGCTCGACGAGGAGGAGTTCGCGCGGCGCGCCCGCTCCCTCGGCTGGGACGAGGCGGCCTATCTCGAGGCGCTGCGCGACGTGCCCCGATACTCGTCCGCCCATGTCGAGCAGGCCCTGGCCTTCTGCGTGTCCTTCGGCGACCTCGTCTCGCGGCTGAACTATTCCTCGTACCGGCAGGGACTCCTCGCGAGGCACTTCCTCCGCATCGACGGCGAGCTCAGGGCCGCCCTCGAGCAGAAGGACTTCCTTTTCGCCGAGCTCCAGCACCGCGTCAAGAACAGCCTCACCCTCATCGCGAGCCTGCTCTCCCTCGAGTCCGCCTCCTTCAGCGACGGTCGGCTCAAGCGGGCCTTTGAGGACGCGCAAGGCCGGCTCCGCTCCGTCGCCCTCCTTTACGAGCGGCTCTACGCGACGCGCTCGGTTTCCAGCATCGACCTCGGCGCCTACGTCGTCGACGCGGCAAAGGCCGCGTTCGAGGGCCTCTCGTCCTTCGAGGGGAATGTCGAGCTCGAGACCGACTGCGCCTCGGTGCGGATCGACACGCGCCGCGCGGTCTATGTCGGCCTCGTCGTCCACGAACTCGCCGTCAACGCCCTCAAGCACGCCTTCCCGGAGGGGGGCCGCGGCCGGCTTCTCGTGTCCCTCGCGGAGAGGGGAGGCGAGGTCGAGCTCGCGGCCGCGGACGACGGCGTCGGCCTGCCGCCCGGCTTCTCGCTCGAGGGGGGCTCGAGCCTGGGCATGCTCGTGGTCAGGACATTGGCGAAGCAGCTCGACGGCGAGGCCTCCGCCGGTCCGGGGCTCGGGGGCGCGCTCGGTCCCGGAGCCCGCTTCTCCGTCCGCTTCCCGGCCTTGTAGCGTCCGCTCCCGCGCCTCCGGCGCGGATCCCTCGATCCCTGCGACGACGGCTCCCGCTTTGGCGTGGATGGCCGAAGTGACTCGTTTCGCGCATCGCATCGAACCGGGCTGGATGTCGAAAAGAGCGTTTTTACGCCGGCCTCTCGAGCTGAAAATCTTTTTTTGGAAAAGAATGGAATATATGAAAAAAATAACATAAACCTATCGCGTAATTCTCGTGCTTGCGGTACAATGTGATAAGGAGGCTATTAAATGCCCAAAATGAAGCTTGAGACACTGGAAGCGAAGCAAAAAATCTATCTTAAGATGATCGTCGATCTCCAAAAGGATCTGGATAAGATCACGAACAGCATCAAGTCGGCGAAGGCGAAGTCCCCCGATTCCGCCCGCAAGGCCAAGCCGGCCCCGAAGAAGGGCGCCAAGAGGGGTCCCGCGAAGCGCGGTCCCGCCAAGAAGGCCGCCCCGAAGGCCGTCGCCGCGAAGAAGGCTCCTGCGAAGAAGCGGGCCCGCGCCGCCAAGTCCGCGGACAAGGCCGTCGCCAAGCCGGCCGCCCAGTCCAAGGAATAAAGCGCCTTTTCCCGATCGATGCATCGCCGAGGCGATGCCCGCGAGCGCCGTCCGCCGTCCCCCGGGGCGACGGACGGTCCTCGCCTCGACGGCCGTTTTATAATTCGCCTAACGCGTATGAGCTTGTCCGTTCAGACGGCCGAGCGACGCAGGATTTGCGTCGCCAGCTTGCCGTCTTCCTTCACACGCCTGACGAAATAGGGGCCCGCGCCGCGGTCGCCCTCCCACCATGCCTCCCGCGCGAACCACTCGATGCCGGCCGCGAGCTCCGCCGGCTCCGCGGGCCGGAACTGCATGAAAAGATAGCGTCCCGCGGGCAGCTCTCGGAGGGCGTCCCCGCATTCGGCGGGGGGGCCGGGCGGGGCCGTGGGGCCGTCCACGCGCCGCGCGGGACCGCAGCCGCGACAGGAGCCGCAGGCCGCGCCGCCCCTCGAACGGCCGTAGAAGGCGGGCGAGGGCAGGGGGCCGGCGAGCCGCGGACCCTCGTCGGGGTCGAATCCGACGAGCCCCTCCTCCTCGAACGCGAAGAGCTCCTCCTCGCCCTCGGCGAGGTCCTGCCCGAGGGCCGCCTCGGCCAGGCCGCCTCCGGGCAGGGGGAGGGCGACGGCGCCCGATGCGGGCGCGCCCGCGATCGGCGGGTTCTCGATGCCCCGGTAAACCAAGGGTGAACGAAGGTCCAGGCTCAGGAGTTCGTGGGACGGCATGGCACGATCCTGCCCAAAGGAGCGGGAGTCGCGCAATAGGGCGGCGACGGGGCCGCCCTAGCCCGCCAGGCCCGCCAGGTCCTCGGCCGAGAGCTCGAGGGCCGGCCTGCCCTCCTCGATCCTCGAGCGGAGCCAGTCGAGGGCCTCGGCCCTCGAAGGGGAGAGGCTCGTCATGTCCCAGTACTTCCAGCGGTACGATTGGCGCAAGACGTCGGCGTAGCGCATGAAGAGCGGTACGCGGCGAATCCATTCCCCCTCGATCTTCGCCTCCTCGCGGTAGCCGCGGAGGATGCCTTCCAGGAAGCGGAGCGCGTAGGTGCGGCGGCGGCCGGGGCCGTAGCGGGGCGGCGGCAGGCAGTTGTCGAGGGCCAGGCATATCTCGGCCATGAACCAGGAGTAGCGGCAGGCGTCGAAGTCGAAGACGCGGAGCTCCCCCTCGAATACGAAGAAATTCCCATGGTGGAGGTCGCCGTGCACGAGTCCGTAGCACTCTTCGCCCTGGGGCAGGGCATGCAGCTCCGCGACGAGTTCCGCGTAGCGCTTCCGCAGGGCGGCCTGGCCCGGCGGGATGAGGGCGGCCGCGTCGAGGAGGTCGTCGGCCTCCCATGACGGCCTGCGCCGCTCGGGCGACGAGGGACTGTAGCCGGCGGCCAGCCGGTGCATCCTCCCCGCGGTCCGGCCCCAGGCCGCGAGGACCGCCTCGGGGAAGTCCACCTCGTCCTCGTCGGGATACATGTAGCCCTCGAGCTTCTCGAAGCAATCGACGAGGAAGCACTCCGCGTCCCCGACGGGGATGGTCTCGACAAGCCTCCCTCGCCTCGATTCGAGGGGGCGGGCCACGGCCACGCCTCGACGGGCGAGGTAGTCGACGAATTCGAGCTCGCCGAGGACCTGCGCCTCGGTGGAGCCCAATATCCCGACCCCGCCCCCGGGCAGGTAGCCCGGGCTGATCTTGAGGACGGCGGGACCGCGGGGGCCCTCGCCCGCGTAGACGAAGGAGCTCCCCTCGAGGTCGCGGAGCCCCTCGGGGGCGAGGCCGAAGCGCGAGGCGGCCTCGCCGAGCACGGCCGGGTCGAAGAGTCCCATGATGCGGTTGACCGGAAGCGCCATGCCCGTACCTCCGGGACAGTTATACGCCGGCCCGAGCCGCGGCGATAGTAGCAAAACGGCTTGGGCTGTGGTATCGTTCGTTGCGATGTCCCTTCTCGACAAGATCGATTCGCCCTCCGACCTCAAGGACCTCGACCTCCGCGAGCTCCGCGCCCTCGCCGGCGAGATACGCGAGAGGATCGTCGAGACGGTGAGCCGCAACGGCGGGCACCTCTCCTCGAACCTCGGCGTGGTGGAGCTCACCCTAGCACTGCACCGCGCCTTCGACTCGCCCCAGGACGCCATAGTCTGGGACGTCGGCCACCAGTGCTACGCCCACAAGCTCCTCACGGGCAGGCGCGACTCCTTCGGCAGCATCCGCCGCTCGGGGGGGCTCTCCGGCTTCCCCAAGCGCTCGGAGAGCCTCCACGACGCCTTCGACACCGGCCACGCCTCGACCTCGATATCGGTCGCGCTCGGCCTCGCCGAGGCCCGGCACCGTCTCGGGCAGCCGGGCAAGGTCATCGCCGTCATCGGCGACGGGGCGCTCACGGGCGGCATGGCCATGGAGGCCCTGAGCCACGCGGGCCAGCTCGGCCTGCCCCTCGTCGTGGTCCTCAACGACAACAAGATGTCGATTTCGCCCAACGTGGGCGCCCTCTCCCGCTACCTGTCGCGGCTCTCCGCGACCGCCCGCTACCAGGCCGTCCGCTCCCGCATCGACGCCCTGGTCCGGGGCATACCCCTCGTCGGCTCCTGGCTCTACGCGCTGATGGTCCGCGGGAAGCGCGCGGTCAAGGCCCTCTTCTTCAAGGAGAATTTCTTCTCGGACCTCGGCTTCGAGTACGCGGGCCCCATCGACGGCCACAACATCGCGGAGCTGCTCCGCGTCTTCCGCGAGGTGCGGGCCCTCGACCGCCCCGTCGTCGTCCACGCGATCACGCGCAAGGGCAAGGGACACGACCTCGCGGAGGAGGATCCCGCGCGCTACCACGGCGTCGCGCCGATGCGCGTCTCCGACGGCAAGCTCGAGTCGAGCCCCGCGGCCACCTTCACCGAGGCCTTCGCCGACGCCCTCGTGGCGGCCGCCTCCAGGGACGGGCGCGTCGTCGCGGTCACGGCCGCGATGGCGAAGGGCACGGGCCTCGAGGCCTTCCGGAAGGCCTTCCCGGACCGGCTCTACGATGTGGGCATCGCCGAGGAGCACGCCGTCACCTTCGCCGCGGGCCTCGCCGCGGGCGGGCTCAAGCCCGTCGTGGCCATCTACTCGACCTTCATGCAAAGGGCCGTCGACCAGGTCTTCCACGACGTGGCCCTGCCCGGCCTGCCCGTGGTCTTCGCACTCGACCGCGCGGGCGCGGTGGGCGAGGACGGGGAGACCCACCAGGGCCTCTACGACATAGCCATCTTCCGCTCGATGCCCCGGCTCCCGATCCTGGCCCCCGCGAGCGCCGCCGAGCTCGCCGCCTCCCTCGACTGGGCCCTCGGGTCGGGCGGCCCCGCGATGATCCGCTACCCCAAGGCCCGCTGCCCCCGCGAGGAGCAGTCCTACGCCGAGCCGATCAGGTCCGGCCGCGGCGTCTTCGTGCGGCGCTCGGGGGCCGACACCCTCCTCGTCGCGATGGGCGGGCTCGTGCCCCTCGCCGCGGAAGCTTCGGACATCCTCCTCCGCGAGGCGGGCGGCCCCGGCGCCTCCACCGTCGCGGGAGCCGACGTCTACTCGCTCCGCTTCGCCTCGCCCCTCGACGAGGATTACTTCCTCGAGGCCGCGGCCCCCTACCGCCGCCTCGTCGTCCTCGAGGAGGGCGTCGCCTCCGGCGGCCTCGGCGAGGCGATCGCGGCGCTCGCCGCGAGGCGCCTGCCCCGCGTGGCGGTCCACGTCGCGGGCTTCCCCTCCGAGCCGCCGCCGCAGGCGAGCCGCGACGAGCTGATCGCCGCGGCCGGCCTCTCCGCCGAGGGGATCGCGGAGCGCGTCCGCGAGGCCGCGGTCGAGGACTACACCGAGAGCCGAATCTACGTGTTCCGGTCCCCCGGCCCCGATGGGCGGCAGCGGGAGGCGCGGGCGTGAGCCGCGTCCCGCTCCCGCGCGGCCGCGCCCTCGCGATCGGCGACGAGCCCCTCGTCATGGGCGTGGTCAACGTCACGCCCGACTCCTTCTTCCCCGGGAGCCGCGCGCGCGGCGCCAGGGAGGCCCGCGACGCCGCCCTGGCCATGGCCGCGGCGGGCGCCGCGTTGGTCGACATAGGCGGCGAGTCCACCCGTCCCGGCTCCGAGTACGTCGGCGAGGAGGAGGAGCTCGAGCGGGTCCTGCCCGCGATCGAGGCGATCAGGCGCGAGTCCGACCTTCCCCTGTCCGTCGACACGCGCAAGCCCGCCGTGGCCCGGGCCGCCCTCGACGCGGGAGCGGACATCGTCAACGACGTCTCGGCCCTGGCGGAGCCCGGCATGGCCGCGCTCGCCGCGGAGCGCGGCGTCCCCGTCGTCCTCATGCACATGCGCGGGGATCCGAAGACCATGCAGGACGCGCCCGTCTACGGGGATTGCCCGGGCGAGGTCTTCGCCTACCTCCTCGAGGCCGCGCGGAGGGCCGAGGCCGCGGGAGTGGGCCGCGACCGCGTCATCCTCGATCCCGGCATCGGCTTCGGCAAGCGCCTCGGCGACAACCTCGCCCTCCTCGCGCGCCTCGGCGAGCTCGCCGCCTCGGGCTATCCGATACTCGTCGGCCTCTCGCGCAAGTCCTTCGTCGGCGCGATCACGGGCCGGCCGGTCGAGGGGCGGCTCGCGGGCAGCCTCGGCGCGGCCTGCGCGGCCTACGTCGGCGGCGCGCGGATCTTCCGGGCCCACGACGTGGCCGAGACCGTCGACGCGCTGGCCGTCCTCTCGGCGGCGCTCGCCGCGGCGGGGAGGACGGCGTGAACGTCGCCGCCATCGGCCAGTTCCTCGCGACCTACGTGAGGCCCGCCCTCGACGTCCTCGTGCTGGCCTACATCCTCTACAGGACCTACGCCATCCTCGTGAAGACGCAGGCGATCCAGCTGGTGAAGGGCGCCCTGGTCCTCGCGGCGGTCTACGGCATCGCCCTCTTCCTCCAGCTCTCGACCGTCGCGTGGATCCTGAACATCCTCGCGCCCGGCCTCGTCATCGCCCTCGCCATCGTCTTCCAGCCCGAGCTGCGCAAGCTCGTGCTCCGCCTCGGCCAGGGCTCCTTCCTCCGCGGCGGCGCGCGGCCCCGCGTGACGCAGATCGAGGCCGCGCTCACCGCGGCCGAGATCCTCGCCTCGCAGCGGCGCGGCGCCCTCATCGTGTTCGCTCGCAGCGTGGGCCTCAAGAACATCATCGACACGGGCACGCGGATCGAAGGCCTCCTCTCGTCGAGCCTGATCGTCACGATCTTCGGTCACGACACCCCCCTGCACGACGGCGCCGTGGTCGTGCAGGACGGCCGCGTGGCGGGCGCGGGCTGCTTCCTGCCTCTCTCGGAGCAGCAGGACATCCGGAAGAGCTTCGGCACGAGGCACCGCGCCGCGCTCGGCCTCTCCGAGGAATCGGACGCGGTGGTCCTCGTCGTCTCCGAGGAGACCGGGGCCCTCTCCCTCGCCTACGAATCCAAGCTCTACTACGGCCTCTCGCTCGACCAGGTGAGGCGGCGCCTCGGCGAGCTCCTCGAGTTCCCCGCCCAGGCCGGCGACGAGTCCGGGGAGGCCGCCGTTGCGGAATAAGGGCTTCTGGGCGCGCGCCGTCTCCGACTGGCCCGCGAAGGTCCTCTCCCTCGCCGCGGCCCTCCTCCTGTTCTTCTTCTACCGGCTCAACCGCCTCGAGGACCGCTACATCTCGGTGCCCCTCTCGGTGACGATGAACGACGAGTTCGCGCCGGCGAGCCAGGTGCCGCGCTCGGTCCGCATCGCGCTGCGCGGCGAGTCGAACGCCCTCTTCTCGATCCAGGAGGACGACGTCAAGGCGACGCTCGACCTCTCCGGCTACCGCGAGGAGGGCGTGTTCCGCGTGCCGGTGCAGATCGAGAAGCGCGGTTCCGCCCTCGGCGTCGACCCCCTCGAGATACAGGCCGATCCGGGCGAGGTGGCGGTCGGCATCGAGCGCCGCGCGAGCCGCCTCGTGCCCGTGACGCCCTCCTTCCGCGGCTTCCTCGCGCCCGGCTACGAGCTCGTCTCCTTCGACATCTCGCCCCCCGAGGTCGAGGTCTACGGCCCCGCGAGCGCCGTGGCCCGCGTGGCCGACGTGGCCACCGACTTCATCGAGCTCACCGGCCGCAGCGCCGACTTCACGGCTGTGGTCAAGCTGGTGCGCAAGGAGGGCCTCGTCTACATCTCGGGCGGCGGCTCCGCGCAGTTCTCGGCGACGGTCCGCAAGTCCCTCGCCGCGAGGACCCTCGAGCGCCTGCCCATCCTGCCCGTGGGGCTCGCCCCCTCGCTCGAGCTGGCCTCGCCCCTGCCGGCGGGCCGCATCAGGCTCCGCTCGGCGGGAGCCGAGGCCTCGTCCTTCTCCCCGGAGCCGGGAGCCCTCTCCGTCGACCTCTCCTCGGTGGACAGGCCCGGGGCCTACGTGCTGCCGGTCCTCGCCGTCCTCCCCGACGGGCTCGTCGTGGACTCCTACGAGCCCGCGGAAGTCTCGGTCGAGATCGTCCCGAAGGAGGCGCCGCGATGATCGTCGGGCTCGGCATCGACATCGTGCACGTCAGGCGGATCCATCACTGGATGAAGACCGAGGGCCTCGTGGAGCGCTTCTTCCACCCCGACGAGGTCGCGGAGGCCCGCTCCCGCGGGCACGCCGCGGCCCTGTCCCTCGCCGCCCGCTTCGCCGCCAAGGAAGCCTTCGGCAAGGCCCTCGGCACGGGCCTGGCGGGCATCCGGCTCCGCGACGTCCAGGTCGTGAACAACCACAACGGCAAGCCGGACATGATCCTGCACGGCACCGCGCTCGAGCGCTTCCGCGCCGCGGGGGGCGCCCGCGTCCTCGTCTCGCTGACGCACGAGAGCGACAACGCCGTGGCCGTCGTGGTGATGGAGGGCTAGCCATGGTACGCAGCGCGCCCAAGCCGGAGAAGGACGACAAGGAGAAGAAGGTCACCTTCGTCGCGAAGGACCCGATAGCCTGCCCCTGTTGCGAGGCCTCGTTCAAGCGCGAGGAGCTCTTCCTCGGACGCGTGAACGCGGGCGAGCTCACCGACGAGCTGCACCGCCGCTACATCCCCATGCAGGCCTTCGGCGCGGTGTACCCCCTCGTCTACGAGATCACCGTCTGCCCCTCCTGCTGGTACGCGGCCTTCAAGTACGACTTCCCCTCCATGCCCGCGAAGGTCGCCCGCCCCCTCAAGGACCGCGCCTCCGAGCGCGTCGACGCGGCGCAGTCCCTCTTCCCCGGCGTCGACTTCAACGAGCCCCGCGGCCTCGCCTCGGGGGCGGCCTCGTACTACCTCGCCATGATGTGCTACGACGGCCTGCCCAAGGAGCACGCGCCGACGATCAAGCAGGGCATCGCCGCGATCCGCGCCGCCTGGCTCTGCGGCTACCTCGACGCGGAGCGCCCCGGCGAGAACTACGGTTACGCGGCGCGGGTCTTCTACGGCAAGGCGCGCTTCCTCTACCGCCTCGCCGCGGAGCTCGACCAGAAGGGCAAGGAGCAGCTCTCCTCCGCGAAGTGGCTCGGCCCCGACACCGACAAGAACTACGGCTACGAGGGCGTGCTCTACCTCTCCGCGGTGCTCGAGCTCGCCTACGGGCCGCGGGGCGACGCGGCCAAGCGGGCCGAGACCCTCGACGCGTCCAAGCGGACCCTGGCCAAGATGTTCGGCATCGGCAAGAAGAGCCGCTCCAAGCCCGGCCCCCTCGTCGACAAGGTCCGCGACGTCTACGACCAGCTCAAGGCCGAGCTCCACCAGGACGACGACGAGGACGATGAGTAGCCGCGTCATCCGGCTCGAGCTCGCCTACGACGGGACCGACTTCTCCGGCTGGCAGCGGCAGGCCGGCGACCGCACGGTGCAGGGCGAGCTCGAGAGGGCCCTCGCCGGGATGCACGGGCACGAGGTCGCGGTCGTCGGCGCGGGCCGCACCGACTCGGGCGTGCATGCGCGCGGCCAGGTCGCCCACTTCCGCACCGACATCGCGCGCATCCCGGCGGGGCGCTTCGTCCCGGCCCTGAACCGCCTCCTCCCGCGCGACGCGCGCGTCCTGTCCTCGGCCGAGGCCGACCCGGACTTCCACGCGCGCTACGACGCGCGGCTCCGGCGCTACCGCTACTTCGTCGCCTGCGGGACCGCCGACCCCTTCCGGCTCCGCTGCTCGCACCAGGTCTTCCGCCGCCCGCGGGCGGAATCGCTCAACGCGATGGCGGCGCTCATCCTCGGCGAGCGGGACTTCACCACCTTCTCGGCGGCCCGCGACGCGTCGGCGAACCGCTCGCGCTACGTCCACGAGGCCTCCTGGCGATGGGAGGGCGACTCGCTCGTGTTCGAGGTGGCGGCCAACGCCTTCCTCTGGCGCATGGTCCGCTCCCTCGTCGGCTCCATGCTCTCCTTCGAGGCCGGGTCGCGCGGCTCCGCGGAACGGGCCCGCGCGGCCATGGCGGAGGCCCTCGCCGCCGAGGACCGCGGCGCCGCGGGACCGACGGCGCCCGCGCGGGGCCTCTTCCTCTGGAACGTCGAGTACTACGCCGAGCCGACGCGGCGGGGCAGGGCGGCGCCCGACGGCGCCGACGGGGAGGAGGACGGGGAATGAGCCCCCCGCGCGATCCGGTGCGCGCCTCCACGCCCGCCGCCGAGCTCCGCGAGCGGGAGAAGGAGCTCGACTGCCTCTATGCCCTCGCCGAGCTCCTCACGAGGCCCGGCCTCGACCTGGGGACGGCCCTCGCCGAGGCGGCCCGGGCCTACGCCGCGGCCTTGGAGCGGCCTGATCTCGCCCGGGTCGTCGTGCGCGCCGCCGGGCTCTCCGCCTCCTTCCCCGACGGCGCGGCGCGCTCGGGCGCCGAATGGCCCGTCGACGAGGAGTCGGGCGGCCGCTCGCCCTGCTCGATCCGCGCTCGCTATGCGAGCGCCCGCTACGCGCGCGCCCGCTACGCGAGCGCCCGCCGTCCGGGCGCGCGACGAGGCGACAAGCCCGCCGCCGACCAGGCGCCCGCCTTCCGCGAGCGCGAGCGGCTCCTCGCCCGCTCGATCGCGGCCCTCCTCGCGAACAGCGCCGAGCGCCTCGACGCCGAGGCCCGCGCCGGCGAGGCGGCCCTCGCCCTCGGCCGCGAGGGCGAGGCCCTCGAGCGAAAGAACGCGGCCCTCTCCGAGCTGATCTCGCGGATCGAGGACGAGAAGCGCGCCCAGCGCGAGCGGATCCGCGCGGCCCTCGAGTCGGGCGCCCTCGGCCTCGTGGCGCGGCTCCGCAGGGTCGAGGACGCGGCCGAAGCCAGGCTCCTCGCGGAGCGTCTCGAGGCCGGCATCCGCTCCGCGATCGGCAGGGCCGAGGGCGGCGGGCCCGATCCTCTCGCCCTCCTGAGCCCCCGCGAGCGCGAGATCGCGGAGCTCGCGGCCGCGGGACTCACGAGCAAGCAGATCGCGGAGCGCCTCTCCATAGCGCTTTCCACGGTGGAGCGCCACCGGCACAACGTCCGGCGCAAGCTCGGCTCGCCCGACCGGCGCCTCGGCATCGCCGACTTCCTCGAAGGGCGATAGCCGGAACCTCATACAAGTTACCTACAAGTTATCTACAAGTCTTTTGCGGGTACCGCCCGACGGCCTTCCGGGCTAGAGTGGGGACCGCGACGGGATCGACCGGCGCGGATCACCGGCGCCGCGCCTCGTCGCTTCCCTCCCCGGAGGGGCCTCGCGGGCCCGGCGCGGCTTCGAGAGGCCAGCCATGCGCGACCAGAACATCGTCCTCGGACTGTCAGACTTCCGCAAGCTCTTCGGCGTGGTGAACGCCATGAAGAGCAAGCGCCGCGCCCTCGAACCCCACATGCTCCGCCTCGAGAGCGAGCTCGCCCTGGCCACGGTCGTCGACGGTGACGCGGCCCCCGCCGACGTCGTCGCCCTCGGCTCGACCGTCCGGATCCTCGACCTCGACTCGCGCGAGGAGCGCGTCGTCACCGTGGTCTTCCCCGCGGGCCTCGACGGCGGCGAGGACAAGGTCTCCATCTTCGCGCCCCTCGGCACCGCCCTCATCGGCGAGCGGAAGGGCGCGACGGTGTCGTGCATCGCGCCGGGCGGCGTCTACTGGTTCAACGTCCTCGAGGTGGAGCCGGCGCGGCGGGAGTGAGCGCGGGGCGCCCGGGCGCCGGCGGGCGGGGCCGCCCCATGAAAGCGAGGGAGCCGCCTTCCGGCGGCCCCCAAACCCGCGAAGCGCCCGCCGGGCGCGCGATGAGCGACGCAGTCGCCCATCGCGCGCAAGACGCGCTCGCCGGCCTCAGCAGTTGCGGATCGACCCGAGCCCGATGAGGGCTTCGTTGGTCTCCCTGAACCGCTTGACGACGATCGGCAGGATCTCGAGCGCGGCCTCGGGATGGGCCTTGAGGAAGGCGTTGAACTCCCAGGAGGCCAGCACGAGGCAGGTGGTCTCGACGACCGCGGCGACGCTCGCCGAGCGGGGCGCGCCGTCGAACACCGCCATCTCGCCGAGGATGTCCCCGGCGCCGTTCTCCGCCAGCTCGACCTTCCGTCCCTGGGCGTCGGTCTTCTCGACCCTCACCTTGCCGGACAGGATGATGAAGAGGCCTATGCCGCTCTCGCCCTGCTTCATGAGGTACTCGCCGGGCTTGAAGGTGCGCTCGGCGCAGATCCCGGCGATTCCCTTGACGTGCTTGGGATTCATCCCCTCGAAAAGGCTCACTTTCGCGAGAGCCTGGTCCTTGTCCATGATGCGCTCCTTTATGGCCAAGATAAGGGCAGGCGCCGCGATCCGTCAAGCGCGGCCGCGCCCCGCGGAGCGCTTGATGCTCCGGCCCCGTCCATTTAGGATGGGCGCGGATGAAGAAGAAGCCCAAGCGCGACCCCGCCCAGCCTGCCGTCGCGGCTGGTCCCCCGGGCATCCCCCGATACTGGGAATCGCGGGTCGAGGGCGAGGCCTGCCCCCGCGTCGACGCCTACATCGCGCGCGAGGCGGCGGGCGTCGTGTCGCGCTCCCAGCTCAAGGCGCGGGGCGCGGCGATCACCGTGAACGGCAAGCCGGCCAAGCCTTCCAGGCCGGTCGCGCAGGGCGAGCTCGTGCGCGTGGAATGGGTCGAGGAGCCCTCGCCGGGCATCGTTCCCGAGGATATCCCTCTCGTCGTGCTCTACGAGGACGGCAACGCCATCGTCCTTGACAAGGCTCAGGGCATGGTGGTTCATCCCGGGGCCGGGAATCGCCGAGGCACCCTGGCGAACGCCCTTTTAGGGAGGCTCCTGGCGGTGGCCTCCCACGATCCCGGCGCCCAGGATCCAGGCTTCCGGGGCCCCGGCGCCCAGGATTCGGGCTTCCGGGGGCCCGGCATCCAGGATCCAGGCTTCCGGGCGGGGGTTGTCCACCGTCTCGACAAGGACACCTCGGGCGTGATCATAGCGGCCAAGGATCCGCGGACCCAGGCCTTCCTCGCGGCCCAGTTCAAGGACCGACGGACCCGCAAGGAGTACCTCGCGGTCACGCGGGGCATCCCCACGCCCGCGGAGGGGCGGATCGAGGATCAGCTCGGCAGGGATCGGCGCGACCGCAAGCGCTTCGCCCGCGTCGCCGAGGGCGGGAAGGCGGCGGTCACGGACTACCGCGTCATCCGGGAATGGCGTTGCGCGGGGGGCGGGGGCTATGCCCTGATGTCGCTCCGACCCAGGACCGGTCGCACCCATCAGCTCAGGGTGCACCTGGCCGGCCTCGGCTGCCCGATCCTCGGCGACCCCATCTACGGCAAGCGTGATCCGCGCTTCCCCGACGCCACCCTGATGCTCCATGCCTACCGGCTCAGGATCCTCCTGCCGGGCGAGTCGGAGCCGCGCGCCTTCAAGGCGCCGGTGCCAGCGCGGTTCAAGGCCATCGCCCGGCGATTGGCGAGGCTATCGGGGTAAAAAAAAGACCGCGCGGCGGCTCTCGCGCGGTCGATGCAAGTCGCCCGGCCTCGCGGCCGGGCGACGCGGCTTAGTAGTTCCGGGGGCGGAAGTTGTCGCGGCGGGGCTTGTCCTCCGCCTCGTTGACGCGGAGCTGCCTGCCCATGTACTCGAAGCCGTTGAGAGCCTCGATGGCGGCGCGGGCCTCCTCCTCCGTGTTCATCTCGACGAAGCCGAATCCCTTGGCCTTGCCAGTGTAGCGGTCGACGATGATGTTGACCGATACGACCTCGCCATACTGGGTGAAGAGGTCGCGAAGACCGTTCTCAGTGGTGGCGTAGTTCATGTTGCCGACGTAAACCTTCTTGGACATGCGAAAAAACCCTCATATGGCCCGGGCCGCTGACGCGACCAAGGCCGGATCCGCCCGCCTATGGCGAGCGCGCCCGTATCCCGGAGTTCGTCCGGGGCGGACGTACGGCGGCTTTCTGGAGAGCCGTTCTGAGAGCCTAGGTGACTTCAAGGAGATGAAAACGGGCGAGGTGCGAGAGAGGATCACTCTTTCTTTACCTGCATGGCGTTGACCGCGGTTTTCCTCATGTCCGGCCGCCGGGCATGTGGGCCGCTTCGTGGGAGTACGAACAGCGATGCGGACCCGGTTTTCTACCTTTAAAGCGGTGAAGGCGAACTCATCCCTCCGAAAGTACGCGAAACTCCATCCGAAGTTTCTAGGCGACTATACTACTTCCTCGAGGGCTACGTCAATCGTAATTCTTGTGAAAACAATGATTTTCGCGCTTGGTTACGTCTTTTTCGACACTCAGGTGACGGGTCCCCGAAGCTGAGCTGGGAGTAGCAAGGCAAAGAGATATTGGAGATAAGCTGTATAAATGGCAAACCACGCGAAAAATTGACGAAAATGCGACGCAGGGAGATATCCGCGCCATCGCTCGTAGTATGTCGCTCTGTGTCGAATCTCGTCAAGATTTCTTCTCATTAGTGAGGCCACACAGGTATTTACTTCAATGTAATCTCTTTTGTAATAAATAAAAACCGAGTTTCTTTCTATCTGTATTTTCCGAAAACCTTGACAAAGCCGGGACCATCCGTATAATCAAATCTACAGCTTTTGAGGAGGGAACATGACAGCATTGTGGTTTGCTGCCCTTCCTCTTGCTGGCCTGGTTCTTGGATGGACGATCCGCTGGCTGTATGCCAGATTCCAACTCGCCGCCGCCGAGCAGAAGGCGGAGCGCATTAAGCAGGACGCGGTCAAAGAGGCCGAAGCTCAGAAGAAAGAGATCCTGGTAGAGGCGAAAGATCAGCTCATCCGAGAACGTAACCAGCAGGAACGGGAAGTAAGGGAACGACGGGCCGAGCTCCAGCGCTACGAGCGTCGGGTCCAGCAGAAGGAAGAGACTCTCGACAAGAAGGTCGAGACCCTCGACAGGCAGGAGCAATCCCTCCAGGCCAGGTCGAAGACCGTCTCCGAGAAGGAGGAGGCCCTCGCCGGGCAGGAGGAGCGCTACCGCCAGGAGCTCGAGCGGATCTCGGGACTCTCCGCCGAGGAGGCGAAGAAACTCATCATCCAGGGGCTCGAGAACGAGGCCAAGCGGGACGCCCAGCTCGTCATCAACAAGATCGAGCAGGAGGCCCAGCTCGGCGCCGAGAAGAAGGCCCGGGACATCCTCGTCACGACCATCCAGCGCATCGCCACCGAGGTGACCACCGAGGTGACCGTCACCTCCGTGAGCCTGCCCTCGGACGAGATGAAGGGCAGGATCATCGGCCGCGAGGGCCGGAACATCCGCACCCTCGAGACCCTCACGGGCGTCGACGTCATCATCGACGACACCCCCGAGGCGGTCGTCATCTCCTGCTTCGACCCCGTGCGGCGGGAGATCGCCCGGGTCTCGCTGGAGCGCCTCATCGCGGACGGCCGCATCCACCCGGCCCGGATCGAGGAGGTCGTCCAGAAGGTGACCCGCGAGGTCGCCCAGAAGATCTACGAGGAGGGCGAGAAGGTCGTCTTCGACCTCGGCCTCCACAACATGGCCCCCGAGCTCATCAAGTCGCTCGGCCGGCTCCACTACCGGACGAGCTACGGCCAGAACGTCCTGGCCCACTCCAAGGAAGT
Source organism: uncultured Treponemataceae bacterium (assembly GCA_964399065.1). GTDB lineage: Bacteria > Spirochaetota > Spirochaetia > Treponematales > Rectinemataceae > JAKLFE01. The sequence continues at coordinate 26,703 of CAYNPQ010000047.1, forward strand.
GGCGGTCATCGCCGGCATGCTCGCCGCCGAGATCGGCGCCAACCGCGAGATCGCGAAGCGCGGCGCCCTCCTCCACGACATCGGCAAGGGCATCGAGACGGACGGGGACCAGAACCACGCCGAGCTCGGCATGGAGCTCGTGCGCAAGCTCGGCGAGGACCCGCGGATCGTCAACGCGATCGGCGCCCACCACAACGACGTGGAGCCGAACAGCGCCGAGAGCGTCATCGTGCAGATCGCGGACGCCATCTCCGCCGCGAGGCCCGGCGCGCGGCGCGAGACCCTGGACAACTACATCAAGCGGCTCGAGAACCTCGAGAACATCGCCGAAAGCTTCGCGGGCGTCGACAAGGCCTTTGCGATCCAGGCCGGCCGCGAGCTCCGCATCATGGTCAACAACGAGCAGGTCTCGGACGACCAGGCCAAGGAGCTCTGCAAGAGCATCGCGAAGAAGATCGAGAACGACCTCCGCTACCCCGGCAGGATCAAGGTGACGATCATCCGGGAGACGAGGATCGTGGAATACGCGCGGTAGCCGAAGGCTACCGCGCGTATCTCGCGGAGGCCGAAGGCCGACGCGCATACGTCAAGTAGCCG
>CAYNPQ010000048.1:0-26991 GCA_964399065.1 uncultured Treponemataceae bacterium
CACGCGATGCACGAGGAGGAGTACACGGTGCCCGAGGAGACGGCGAGCGCCGTCATGCGCGCCAGGGCGGAAGGCCGGCCGATCCTCGCCGTGGGAACCACGAGCCTCAGGACACTCGAGTCGGCCTGGGCCGCGGAGGGGAGCGGCGGCGCCGGGAGCCTCCGCGCCGGCCCCGGCGCCACGCGAATATTCATTTACCCAGGCTACCGCTTCAACGTGGTGGACCGGCTCTTCACGAACTTCCACACGCCGCGCTCGACCCTCCTCATGCTGGTCTCGGCCTTCGCGGGCCGCGAGCGCATCCTCGCGGCCTACGAGGAGGCCGTGCGCCTGCGCTATCGCTTCTTCAGTTACGGCGACGCCATGCTGATACAATAGGCCTCGGCGCGCTCGAGGGCCACGATCCGGCTGAGCGGCGTCTCGATCCGTCTCGAAATCCTCCAGCCGCAACGCCCGGCGAGGGCCTCGAAAGCCTCGCCCCCGCCCTCCCAGGCCCGGATCGCGGCGCCTGCGGCCCCGTTCAGGGCGCCGGCCGCGCCGTCGCGCCTGCTCAGGCTCCCGACGATCAGCGCGGCGCCTCCCTCGGCGAAGGCTCGGAGATTGGCCTCGATCGCGAAGTCGGAGCCATACTCGAAAAGACCTCCCTCGGTCGTGGCCGCGATGATCGCTATTCCGGCGTCGCGAAGGATCTCGCCCAGGGCGGAAACCTCGTTCCAATCGTAGGCGACGCGTCGCATCCCGATGTCGAGGCCCTCGAGGGCGGCTCCCTCGGCCCTCAGCGCGGCGAGGCATGCCTCGCCGAAGAGCGGCCCCTCCTCGTCGATATCCAGGACCTCGACGCCGATCCTCCTACCCTCGAGGAGGGACGCGTCTCTTCGCCTGAGCATCATGAGGGTGTTCAAGCCATCCGCGGCAGGTCCTCCCCCGATGTCGAGGAGGAGGAGTCCGCGCCCGGCTTCCTCCTCGAGCGGCGGGAGAAGGAGTTCGGCGAGGAGAGCGCTCGTCGCGCGGAGACGCAGGCGGGCGTTGAGGCCCATGACGCTGCCCACGATCTTCTTGTCCAGTCCGCTGTTGTATCCCGGGCCGAGGTTGTCGGGACCGAGCTTCATCAGGTAGGTCCCGAGGCCGCTCATGAAGCCGCCCTGCGCGTCCGCGATCTCGCGGGCGATGACCGAGAAGCGCGGCATGAGGCGGGAGAGGAGGGCCTGGACGATGGGTGGGGGCGCTCGCCGAGCCGCGGTGGCGGCCTCGAGGAGGACCTCGACCTCGCCTTCATCGACGCGGAAGGCGGGATGCCCGAGGTCGATCACGGGCAACTCGAACCCGTTCGGGGCGAAGGCGTAGCGGAGTCCTTCTTTTTTGCGCGACTCGGGGACGGGGATCGGAGCGGATGATGGACGGGTCATGCGAACCTCCGGAATTGGAAGATCGCCTGTCGAGAGGACTGATGGCCTGTCGGACTAGGCCATTATTATTACACGAAATCAGGCATTTTTCCTAGGGGGGGCGATCGGGACCCTGCGGTTCAGCGCGGCGTCAGTACGTGGCCTGGTCCATCTTCTCGAAGTCCGAACGCACCTTCCCGAGCCGCTTGAGCTCGTCGCCGATGATGTCGGCGTAGTCGAGTTCGCCCTCGGCGATGCGGAAGGCCTCGTCGACCCAGGCCTCGGCGCCGGGAAGGTCGACGAAACGCATACCCATCGCCTTGCCCGCCAGGGCCTTGGCCTCGTCCCAGTAGCTGAGGGCGGCGCGGTAGGCGGTCTCCGCGGTCTTCAGGCTCTCGAGGTTCTGTTCCTTCCAGGGCGCATTGTAGAAATAGGCGACTCGCTTGTCGAACTTCGAGCCGAGCCTCAGGTGCTGCTCGATGAGCTTGAGGTCGAGGTGCATGTCGAGGAGATAGCGGTATCGCTCCCATTCCCGCTTGTCCTCGATCTTCGCGAGGGCGTAGAGGGGGTTGCAGAAGTCGGCCTTGCGCGCGCGCTCGAGCCAATAGATGTTCTCGATCGCGTCGTCGGGATACTGGATATAGTGCGTGTGGAAGAGCTTGTAGTATTGCTCCTTGTAATAGACGGGGTAGGCGAGGGCGCCTTCGCAGGCGAGGGCGAGGAGGAGGACGAGGGCGGCAGACCTTCGCATACTCTTCAACTATCGGTAGGAAACCTCCGGCGCCCTAGGTTGTTTTCAATCGGTCAGGGAGCGGGAGCGAGCTCCGTCCCGAGCTCCTCGCCGGCCGCGCCGAGGACGATGCGCGACACCTCGGCGGGAGGCAGCCCCGCGTCGACGCGGACGATCCTGGTGGGGCTGCCGTCGAGGAGGGCGAGGGCGCGTTCGTAGCCTTCCCGGACCTTCTCCTGGAAGGGGAGGAGCTCGTAGATCTCGCGCCGCTCCCGGCTTCCGATGCGGGCCATGGAGACCGTCGGCTCGATGTCGAAATAGATGAGGAGGGAAGGCAGGGGGAACCGATCATTCAGGTAGAGGGGCAGGTCGAGGCCGCAGGCCGCGCCCTGGTAGGCGAGGCTCGAGAGGACGTAGCGGTCGGAGACGACCGCCTCGCCGCGGCCGAGCCGCTCGACGATGCCGCCCGAGCCGTAGAGGTGCTCGCATCGGTCGGCGGCGAAGAGATAGGCGACCGTGGCCGGGGAGGCGTCGAGCTCGCCGCCGAGGATGCGCCGGATCAGGGCGCCCTCGGGGCGGACCGTCGGCTCGGCCGTGGTCCAGTGCGGTATCCCGGCCGCCGCGAGGGCCCCGCCGAGGACGCGGAGCTGGGTGGTCGTACCGGCCCCGTCGACGCCCTCGAGTACGATGAAGCGGCGGAGGAGCTCCTTGTTCGCGTTCGCCATGGGGCGAGGGTAGCGATTCGGGCGGTTTTAGGCAAGGCGCGGCGATGCGCGGGGCATGACGAGGTATCGGAGGCTGTGCTATCGTTCTTCACACGAGAAACCCAAGCCTAGGGCGCGCGATCCAGGCCGTGACCGCGGCCGCCCTCATCGCGGCCGCGGCATTGCTCGCCGCGCCGCCCCTCGACTCCGCGGCGAGGGTGAAGGTGAAGTCCGTCCTCGAAGGCCTCCTCCTCGAGGCGGAGCGGGCCACCGGCCTCAGCCTCTCCTTCGATTCCGTGTCCCCTTCCATCCTCGAGACGGTCTCGCTCCGGCGCCTGCGCGCGCTCACGCCCCGCGGCTCCACCCTCCTCTCCGCGGGCCGGGTCATCCTCTACTACGATCTCGGGGCCCTCGCCAAGGGCGACGTCGGCGGCGCCGTCAAGGCCCTGCGCATCGAGGACGCGAGCCTCGATCTCGACGTCGCGGCCGACCGCGAGCTCCTCGGGCGCCTCGCCCGGCTCGTCTCGGGCGGACCGGAGGGAGGCTCGGCGGTACGGCTCTCCATCTCCGGCCGGGACATCGCGATCAAGGTCTCCGACCCCCGCCTCGGCTCGGCGGCCCTCTCCGCCCGCGAGGTCACCTTCGAGCCCCGCGGCGAGGAGAGCGAGATCGGGCTTTCCGGCGATTTCAGGATCGACCAGCGCCTCGCCGACCTCGGCTCCATCCGCGGCCCCCTCACGGTCCAGGGCTCCCTGTCGCGGGACTTCTCGCGCGCCAGGCTCGAGCTCGGACTCGCCGCGAGGGGACGCGACTTCGAGCTCAGGACGCAGCGCTTCGAGGCGACCTACGGCGAGGGGCGCGTCGATCTCCGCAAGGTCAAGGACGAGGCGCCCCTCGACGCCGAGCTCGGCCTCGACCTCCGCGACGGCTCGCTCTCCGCCGAGCTCACCATGGAGGACTACGCGCCGGAACGCTCCTTCAGGGCCACGGGCCGCTACGAGGCGCTCCGGCCCTGGCTCTCCACGCCCTATTCCGGCCGGCTCTCCCTCGTCGCCCCCGGCGGCGACACCTCCCGCCTCACCTACGAGGCGAGGCTGAGCGGATCCCTCCCGCCGGGCATCCTCCCGCGCCGCGTCGGCGCCGACATCGCCGCGAAGGGCGACCTCCGGCGGATCGAGGTCGAGCGGGCCCGCGTCGTCGACGGGGCCGACAGCTTCGAGTACTCGGGCTCCTTCCGCTTCGCCGACCTCGCGCCGGACGGTACGCTCGGGCTGGACCTGTCCCTCATGGACGGCGCCATGCCCCTCAAGGCCTCGCTCCGGGTCTTCGGTGAAGGCGGCGAGTACGCCGTCCTCGCCGACAGGCTGGAGGCGGCCGGCACCCTCTTCCGCGACGTCTCCGCCGCGGCGGCTCGCCGCGGGAACCAGGTCGACTTCAGGGCCTCGCTCCTCCTCCCCGAGGCGAGCGACCCCGCCCCCGACCTGCCTCCCGTCCGATTCTCCGGCGAGGCCCTGCCGATGGCCGGCGCCTCCCCCCTCGTGCGACTCGAAGGGAGCGCCTCCTGGGGCAGATCCCCCGAGCTCGACGCCTCGGTCTCCCTCGAAGCGGTCGACCTCGCCCCGCTCGCGGGCTTCCTGGAGGCCCTCCTCGGCTCCCGCGAGACAGCCTCGACCCTGGCCGGCATCAGGCTCGGCGGCGAGGTCTTCGTCTCGAGCGACTTCGCCCGGCTTTCCTGGAGCGCGCCTGACCTCGCCGTGGTCTCGCGCTCGCTTCCCGGCGCCTACGCCCTGCTCTCGCTGTCGGGCAACGCGGAGTCGGTCTCGGTGAGGAGGGCAGCGCTCTCCATCGGCGGCATTTCCATAAAGGGCCAGGGGAGCGTGGACATCGAGAAGGGCGGGGTCGGCTTCGAGGCCAGGCTGAGCTACCTCGACGTTCCCTACCTCCTCCGAGGCTCCTTCGCGGGAGGGGCGCTCTCGCTCTCGGGCGACTACGGGATCGAGGCCTCGGCGCGCCGCGAGGGCGAGAGCCTTGTCGTGAACCTCCGGGCAAAGGACATGCCCGTGCCCGTCGCGGGCGCCCGCCTCCTCGTGAGCGTGGACGCCGAGGGCCGCTACGCCTCGCCCTCCGAGTGGGCCGTCGACCTCGCCTCCCTCGCGGTGCTCCCGACGGGGCAGGGGCTCGAGCGCGTCCCCAAGGTCTCCTTGGCGGGCAGTTTCGGACCGAAGCGGGGGGAGCTCTGGGAGCTCGCGGCCGAGGACAAGTACTCGGCCGTCTCGGGAGCCGGGCGCCTCGAGTACGAGCTGTCGGGTGAACCCTCCGGCCGCCTCGTGGCATCGCTCGGCTCGAAGGCCTCGCAGGAGAAGTACGAGATCGACCTCGCCTACGCGAAGGGCGGCATCTCGGGCGAGGTCTCGTTCCAGGACTCGCCGCTCAAGCGGATCGGCCCCCTGCCCGTCCTCGGGGGGCTCGACGGCAAGGCCGGCATCTCCGGCACGCTCGCGGATCCCGCCCTGGCTTTCGAGCTCCAGCTCAGGAACGGCAAGTACGGCGACCAGTCGCTCGCGGCGAAGGTCTCCGGCAGGTACGAGGACGGGGCCCTGTCGATCTCGGGAGCCCAGGCGAGCTACCTCTCGCACCGGCTCCTCCTCTCGCCCTCCTCCTTCTCCCTCCGGGACGGCTCCGCCTCGATGGCCCTCACCTACTCCGGGATACTGGGAGGCGAGGGCATGAGCTTCGCGCTCTCGGCCGAGGGGAGGTCCTCGGCGAAAGCGCCGGCCCCCCTCGCCGAGCGCCTCGCGGACTACGCCGTGCAGGGGAGGTTCAACGATTTCAAGTTCTTCAACGTCGACGAGAAGGTCATCCCCTTCAGCGCGAGCCTTTCCCGCACGGGAGCCCGCCTCAAGGCCGGGACTCGCCAGGAGCTCGAGGCTGGCTACGACTTCGACGGCCACTTCGCCGTCAACACCAGGGCGCCCCTCCCCGTGAGGATCACCGCGACCGGCCGGCTCTCCGGGAACACGATCGACGCGACCGCGACGGACGCGGAGGTCGACGTCTCGATCTTCCAGTTCTTCTTCGCCCCGCGCGACCTCGAGTTCCTGTCGGGAACCGCCGTCGGGAACCTCCGCGTGCAGGGACTCGTCGGCGACCCGGAGATGAGCGGGAGCATGGTCGCGAAGGGCCTCTCCCTCCGCGTCCCCGGCTGGATCGCCGATCCCGTGGGCCCCTGCGATCTCCCGCTCACGGTCAAGGGCCGCAGCCTCGAGGCCGAGCTGGCCTCGGTCCCGGTGGGCAAGGGCAGGGTGGCGGTCAAGGCGCAGGCCACCCTCGACCGCTGGACGCCGACCGGGCTCAAGGCGACGCTCCGCAGCGCCGCGGACTCGCAGGTCCGGATGGACGCGAAGCTCCTCGGCATCTCGGTGGCGGGCAACGCGGACTTCAGCCTCGACGCCGACTTCAGGGGCGACACCGTGTTCCTCAAGGGCGACGTCGCGCTCGGCAAGTCCACCGTCCTCGTCAGCCCCGAGGTCTGGGCCAACACCGCCGCCGCCCAGCCCCCGCCCGAGCCGGGGCGCCTCTTCCTCTCCGTGGACATGGGCGTGGGCTTCGGCCGCGGCGCCCAGGTCCTCTTCCCCTCGAAGGACCTGCCCATCGTCACGGGCTACGCGGACCGGGGCAGCGCCCTGAGCATCCGCTACGACCAGGCGACCAACGATCTCCTCCTGAAGGGCTCGGTCGCGCTTCGCGGCGGCGAGGTCTTCTACATCCAGCGCAACTTCTTCCTGAAGAGCGCGCGGATGGCCTTCAACGAGAGCATCGAGCGCTTCGACCCGCGCGTGACCCTCCTCGCGGAGCTGCGCGACCGGAACGATTCGGGACCGGTCGTCATCACGCTCAGCGCGACCAACGCGCCCATCGCGAGCTTCCAGCCGAGGCTGAGCTCGGACCCGCCCATGACGGAGGCGCAGATAGCCGCCCTGCTCGGGCAGAACCTCCTCGGCATGGAGTCGGAGAACGACCTGAGCCTCCTCAACGCCGCCGTGTCGACCTCGGAATTCATCCCGCAGTTCAACGTCACGAAGGCCTTCGAGAGCCGCGTCCGCGAGGCCCTCGGCCTCGACATTTTCTACCTCAGGACGCAGGTCCTCCAGCGCCTCGTCATAGACCTCTCCGCCGGCGGCTCGGCCTCGCAGGACCTCGTCGGGAGCTACCTCGACCAGACCTCGCTCTACGCGGGCAAGTACGTCGGCGACTCCATCTTCGTCTACGGCACCGCCAGCATCAGGGAGGACCCTCTTGTCCGCGCCATCGGTTTGCGTCTAGACTCGGAGCTCGGCGCCGAGCTCGAGACCCCCTTCGGCCTCGTCCAATGGACACTGACGCCGAGCAGCCCCGAGAGTCTGTTCATGCGCGATCAGAGCATCAGCATCAGTTGGAAGCTCTCCTACTGAATATGAGGAGTATCATGAAGCGACTCGCGACCCTGTTGTTCCTCGCCCTCGCGCTCGTCCCCGCGTGGTCCCAGGCTGACGAAGGATGGTTCTGGGACAAGCCGATCGCGGGCGTCCAGTGGGAGGGCCTGGTGCACGCGGACCGCCGCGAGCTCGACACCGCGACGAAGCCCTACATCGGGAAGGCTTTCAGCGAAGCGCTCTGGTTCGAGCTGCAGGCGAAACTCTACGAGCTCGACTGGTTCGAGAAGATCGAGCCGGCCGCCCTCGCCGCCGATCCGGAACGCACGAAGATCATCCTCAAGTTCGTCGTCTCGGAGAAGCCCTCCGTCGACTCCGTGCGCGTGGTCGGCAATTCCGGCCTGCGCACGACCGAGATCCTCGACGCGGTGACCGAGAAGGCCGGAGACATCTACAACGGCTCGAAGGCGCGGATCGACGAGCTCGCCGTCCGCAGGCTCTATCTCGAGAAGGGCTACCCCGACGCGACCGTCTCCTCCTCGACCGCGCCGGGCAAGGCCGCCGGCACCGTCGTGCTCACCTTCTCGGTGAGCGAGGGGAGCCAGGTCGCCGTCAAGGAAATACGCTTCACCGGCAACTCCGCTTTCTCCTCGCAGACGCTCAAGGGCCAGCTCTCGCTCAAGGAGTCGGGGCTCTTCCAGAGCGGCGCCTTCCAGGAGTCCAAGCTCGAGGACGACAAGCGCGCCGTCGCCGATTATTACAAGAGCCGCGGCTACGTGGACGCCGCCGTCTCGGACGTCATCCACAGCTACGAGAAGGACGCGAAGTCGGGCCGCACCTGGCTCATCCTCACCTTCGCGGTCTCGGAGGGCCAGCAGTGGCTCTTCGGCGGGATCGGCTTCGAGGGCAACACCATCTTCAGCACCGACAAGCTCGCATCCCTCGTCTACCAGAAGGCGGGGACGACGCTCAACTTCAAGAAGCTCCAGCAGGACAAGCAGCGCATCGACGACCTGTACTACGAATCCGGCTACATCTTCAACGCGATCGAGCTCGTCGAGAAACGCGACGCCGAGAAGGCCTCCATCTCCTATGTCATAAAGATCACCGAGCTCGACCGCGCCCACATCGAGAGCATAGCCTTCAAGGGCAACACCAAGACCAAGGACTTCGTCCTCTTCCGCGAGTTTCCGCTCGAGGTCGGCGACATCTTCTCCAAGGCCAAGATCATCGAGGGCCTGCGCAACCTCTACAACCTCCAGTACTTCTCCGCGGTCGAGCCGGAGATGTTCCCGGGGAGCGCCGAGAACCTCATGAACCTCGTCATCAACGTCGAGGAGCAGAGCACCGCGGACATCCAATTCGGCATCACGCTGAGCGGCTTCGGGGAGCCCGACACCTTCCCGATCTCCGGCCTCGTGAAGTGGAACGACCGCAACTTCCTCGGCAACGGCCAGAATTTCGGCGTCGAGCTGAACGCCTCGCCCACCGACCAGAGCCTGACCTTCTCCTTCAACGACAACTGGCTCTTCGGCAAGCGCTTCTCGGGCGGCGTCAACCTCTCGTTCGCGCACAAGACCAAGACGGCCGGCCAGGACGGCCTGGCCCCGCTCTTCGACGACGGCGTGCCCGATCCCTACACGAGCGTCATCGAGGACGGCTACGCCCTCAGCGACATCCCCGAGGCTTTCCTGATGCCCTACCAGTACTGGGACTTCTCGCTCGGCTTCACGACGGGGAAGACCCTCCGCACGGCTATCGGCGACCTGGGCTTCGGCGGCGGCTACACCATGGACTTGGGCATGAAGGACTACGACGCGGACAAGTACCGGCCCGCCGACAAGGACCTCCGGGACAACCGCGGCGACTGGCTCCTCAGCAACAAGATCTCCGCCCGCGCCTACCTCAACGGCCTGGACATCTGGTACAACCCCGGCAAGGGCTACTACGGGAGCCAGCGCCTGACCTGGACCGGGCTCTTCCCCGGCGAGACCCAGCAATACCTGAAGTCGGACACGAAGGTCGAGGCCTACGCCACCCTCTTCAACATCCCCGTCTTCGAGAAGTGGAGCCTCAAGTGGATCCTCGGCGCGCACTCCGGCTTCTCGGCCCTGCTCGCCAAGCCCTGGTCCGACGGCCGCAAGGTCACCGACGACTGGCTCTACATCGACGGGACCTTCACGGCCCGCGGCTGGAGGAGCATCTACGGCAAGGAAGGCATCGGCCTCTGGGACAACTGGCTCGAGCTGCGCATGCCCGTGATAGAGCAGTTCCTCTGGCTCGACGGCTTCTTCGACGCGGCCGCGCTGCAGACCGAGGGCGGCCTGCTCGACATGTCGCTGGACACGGTCGCCGCCGACGCCTCCCGGCCGGGCTTCGCCGACCTCGGCTGGGACAACATGGCCTTCAGCCTCGGCTTCGGCCTCCGCTTCGCCATCTCCCAGTTCCCCTTCCGCTTCTATTTCGCCAAGCGCTTCACCTTCGACGGTTCCGCGGTCGACTGGAAGACCAAGAACCTCGATTTCGTCATCAGCATCACCCAGCCGCTGTATTGACAGGAGAAACGAGATGAGCGCGAAACGAGCCTTGGTCCTTGCCGCCTGCCTCTGGGCGCTCGCGGCCGCGGGGGCGGGGGCGCAGCAGATCACCCGCGTCGCCGTCCTCGACTTCAACCGCATCCTCGCGTCGAGGTCGAAGGACGCGTCCTCGCTCAAGGACTTCGAGCTTAAGAAGTCCCTGATCCAGGCGGAGATCGACCGGAGGGGCGACGAGATCCTCCGCCTCCTCGCGCAGAAGGTGGAGGTCGAGAAGACCGACGCCAAAGCCGCGGCGAGGCTCAGGGAGGAGATCGACGCGAAGAAGCGCCAGCTCTCGGAGTACGCCGCGGTCAAGCAGAGGGAGCTCGACGACGAGGCGGCCAGGCTCGTGTCGGCTGACGCCTTCGCGCAGGCGCTCTACAAGCAGGTGCAGGACATCGCGGAGGCCGAGGGCTACTCCCTCGTGCTGAACATCAGGAGCGCGGACTCGGTCATGAAATCGGTGTTCTGGTACAGCCAGATGATCGACATCACCGAGAAGGTCCTCCAGGCCCTCGACGCCAAGAAGCCCTGACAGGCTCAGGCGGGGGCCGGGTTCACGCCCCCGTCAGCGCTTGTCGTCCTCGCCGAGCGCCTTCCTGAGCGCGGAGGCGAGGCCCGCGAAGCGGCTCCGGTTCTCGTCCGACAGATCGGACAGGTTCTCGTGGGCGTCAAGCATGAAGCGGGCGGTGGCCTTCTGCCCGCCTTCGACCCTCTCCATCCCCTCGACGAGGGGGGCCGGTCCGGAGGAAAGCTCGACGAGTCCGAGGACGCCGATGGTCTTGAGGAGGCCCGTGCAGGCCTCGTTCGTGCCGTGGAGGACGGGCTTCGCGCCGTTCAAGGCCTTGAGCCGCTTGCAGATGCCCACGATGAGGCCGAGGAAGGTCGAGTCCATGTACTCGCAGGCGACGAGGTCGAAGTGGACGCCCCTGGGAGGCTCAGCGGAGTCCAGGTCGCTGTGGATCCTCGCCTTGAGGCTCGGGCAGAGGTGGGCGGTCATGTGCCCCTCGGCCCGTATTGCGCATATCCCCTCGGCCTTCCCGTAGTACGCGGCCTCTTCCACGATCCCCTCCCGTCCGGCTTTCGCTTCTCCTTGTAGCCTACCGCCTCCGCGTCTATAATGCAACGGCCATGGCCGACCGCAGCCCCCTGATGGACCAGTACAGCCGCATCAAGGCGCGGCACCGGGACGAAGTCCTCTTCTTCCGGCTCGGCGACTTCTACGAGATGTTCTTCGAGGACGCGATCGAGGCGAGCGCCCTCCTCGACCTCACGCTCACCCACCGCCAGGGGGAGCCCATGTGCGGCGTGCCCTACCACGCCGCTCGTTCGTACATCGCGCGCCTCCTGCGCTGCGGCAAGAAGGTCGCGATCTGCGAGCAGCTCACCGAGCCCGGCGCCGGCAAGGGCATCGTCGAGCGGGACGTCGTCGAGGTGGTGACCCCGGGCACGACGCTCGAGGAGGAGTTCCTCGAGCAGGGGGCGAACAACTACCTCGTGGCGGCCTGCCGCGGGGGCGACGCCCTCTGCCTCGCCTACCTCGACCTCTCCACCGGCGAGTTCCGCGCCTACTCGCGGCGCGCCTCGGACGACGCGGGCGAGGGCGCCCTCCTCCGGGCCGAGCTCTTCCGCCTCGCGCCCCGCGAGATGCTCGTCCAGCAGTCCCTCCTCGAGCGCGAGGGACCGGCGCAGGCCCTGTCCGAGCTCGAGGGGCTCGTGGTCAACAAGTACCCGGACTGGAGCTTCGACGCCCTCCGCTCGGCCGAGGACATCAAGGCCAGGTTCCGCGTCGCCTCGCTCAAGGGCTTCGGCTTCGAGGAGGGCGCCCCCGAGCTCGCGGCCGCGGGCGCCCTCCTGCGCTACGTCGACGAGACCGCGCGCTCGGCGGCCCCCCATCTCTCGCCGCCCCTCCTGTACCGCGAGGACGAGTTCGTCGCCATCGACGAGGGCACGCGCAAGAACCTCGAGATCGTGCGCAATCTCGGGGACGGGGGCAAGGCCTACAGCCTCCTCGCCGTCCTCGACTACACGCGGACCGCTCCCGGCTCGCGGCTCCTCCGTCAGTGGCTCCTCCAGCCCCTCCGCGCGCGGAAGGCCGCGGAGGAGCGGCTCGACGCCGTCGAGTTCCTGTACCGCGACCAGCTCCTCCTCGGCTCCCTCCGCGAGGCCCTCGGCGGCCTCCGGGACGTCGAGCGGATCTCCTCCCGCGTCGCCATGGACAAGGCCCACGCGAAGGACCTCCTCGCCCTGGCCGGCTCGATCAGGGCCATGGACGGGGCGCGAGGCGTCCTGGAGCGCGCGATCGGCGCGCCGGCTGCCTTGTCGGGATCCGCCGGCGAGGAGGCGAGGAGGGCCGCTCTCGAGGCGGCCGCCCTCGTGGAGCGCGCGGTCAAGGAGGAGCCCTCGATCCTCCTCACCGAGGGCGACATGATCCGCGAGGGCTACGACGTCGAGCTCGACCGCCTGCGCGCCCTCAAGTCGGATTCGCGGAAGATCCTCGAGGACTACGTCGAGGAGGAGCGCACCGCCTCGGGCATCCCGGGCCTCAAGGTCAAGTACAACCGCATCATCGGCTACTACCTCGAGGTGACCAAGGGAAGGCTCGACGCGGTGCCCGCGCACTTCATCCGGCGGCAGTCCCTCGTCGCCGGGGAGCGCTTCACGACCGACCGGCTCGCCGAGCTCGAGGGGGAGATCAACGGCGCCACGGAACGCATCGTCGAGCTCGAGCGGCGGCTCTTCGTGGCCCTCCGCGAGACGGTGAAAGCGGCCGTACCCGCCATCCTCGCCCTGGGCCGCGACGCGGCGGTCCAGGACTGCCTGGCCTCCTTCGCCTGGGCCGCCACCGCCCGCGGCTACTCCCGCCCCCGCATCGTCGACGAGCCGGTGCTCCGCGTCGCGGAGGGCCGCCACCCCGTGGTCGAGGCCCACCTGCCCGCGGGTTCCTTCGTGCCCAACGGCCTCGAGCTCGACGCGAGGGAAGGGGAGGGCGGGGAGGCGAGGCCAGCCTTCGCCCTCATCACCGGCCCGAACATGGCCGGCAAGTCGACTTTCCTCAGGCAGACGGCCCTCATCGCCCTCATGGCCCAGGCAGGCTCCTTCGTGCCCGCCCTGGACGCCGAGATCGGCGTGGTCGACAAGATCTTCTGCCGGGTCGGCGCCCAGGACAACCTCGCCAGGGGCGAGAGCACCTTCCTCGTTGAGATGCACGAGACGGCCTACATCCTCAACGCCGCGACGGAACGGAGCCTCGTCATCATGGACGAGGTCGGGCGGGGCACGAGCACGATCGACGGCCTCGCCATAGCCTGGGCGGTGAGCGAGCGCCTCCTCGACGCGATGCGCTGCAGGACCCTCTTCGCGACGCATTACCACGAGCTCACCGCGCTGGAGCGGGGCCGGCTGCGCAACCTCTCCCTCGCGGTGCTCGAGGAGGGCGGCGAGGTCGTCTTCCTCAAGCGGATCAAGCCGGGCCCGGCCGAGAGCTCATACGGCATCCACGTCGCCCGCCTCGCCGGCGTGCCCGAGGCAGTCCTTGAGCGCGCGCGGGAGATACAGGAGGAGCTGGCGAGCAACGAGGCCCAGCTCGCCGCGGCGCGTTCGGACCGGTCCGCGCCGGGCCGCGGCGGGATAGGGGTCTCCCCTCCCGCGCCTCGCGGCCTCTCGCGCGAGGTCCCGGCCCGGGCGCCCGCGCAAGGCGGGCTCTTCTCGCCCGCCGAGATGGCCGCCGCCGAGATCGCCTCGCTCGACCTCGATGCGATGACGCCCATACAGGCCCTCAACCGCCTCGCCGAGATAAAGAAGCGCCTTCAAGCGGGCTAGTTCCACGCGCGCGTCGTGTCAGCATGAGACGCTCCCTTTCGCCCCCCGTCTCCTTCCAGGCCCTTGCCGACCAGGCGCTCGCCGCGCTCCTGCCGCGGCGTTGCGTCCTCTGCGGCGCGCCCGGAACCGAAGCCCTCTGTCCGGCCTGCGCCGCCTCGCTCGCGCCGCTCACGGGACCTCGCTGTCCTCGCTGCGGCGAGCCCATGGTCTCCGAGTCGGGGACCTGCATGGACTGCCGCTCGCGCGAGCGGGAACTCGACGAGGCCCTCCCGATCTTCCGCTTCGAGGGCGCCTTCCGCGAAATCCTCTCGACCTATAAATTCCGCGACCGCCGCTCGCTCGCCCCCTTCCTCGCCGACGTGGCGGAGCGCGAGAAACTACTCCACTGGGAGGGCTGGACGATCGTCCCGGTGCCGCCGAGGCCCGGGAAGCTCCGGGAGCGCGGCTGGGACCAGGTGGAGGACCTCGCTCGGGAGCTCGAGCGCCGCGGCCACGCGGTCGCGCGCGTCCTCGAGCGCCTTCCCTCCCTGCAGCAGAAACGGCTCGGCCGCGCGGAGCGTGGCGCGAACGCCAAGGCCGCCTATCGTCTCCGCCCCGGCCTGCGCTCCCCGGCGCTCGCCCTCCTCCTCGACGACGTCGTCACGACGGGAGCCACCGCCGAGGCCTGCGCTTGTGCGCTGAAACGCGGGGGAGCGGCCCGCGCGGCCCTCCTCGCACTCGCCGCCGACTGAGCGGATGCGATGACCGGAAGGGCGCGCGGGCGCGCGTATTGACTATGAGGGCCAGACGTTGTAGTATTCGGCTCATGTAATAACACCGAAGATTCTCCTTAGCGATAAAGAGAGTCGTTCGCGAACGACTCTTTTTTTATAGGTATGCAGGAAAGCGATAGCTTGTTCAACGAGCTCGAGCCCCTTCTCGCGGGCGCGGGCCTCACCCTCGTGGAGCTCTCCGCGTCGAGACGCGGATCCTCGGCGACGGTGCGATTCACCGTGTACAAGCCGGGCGGCACCGGCACCGACCAGTGCTCCGCCGCCCACCGGCTCGCCTACCCGCGGCTCCAGGCCCTCCTCGGCACCGAGGACGTGACGCTGGAGGTCGCGAGTCCCGGCATCGATCGCCCGCTCCGCTCGCCGCGCGAATGGCGCGTCTTCCAGGGGAGGGCGGTGCGCGTCCTTCCCAAGGAGGGCGGCGACTGGATCCGCGGCAGGTTGGTGAGCGCCGAGGGCGGCCGGATCGTCCTCGCCTGCCCCGAGGGGGAGCGCGTCCTTGAGCTCTCGGCCGTCGCGAAGGCCCGGCTCGATTCATCACAGGAGGGAGACTAAGTCGTATGGCTTCCGAAATGGCCGATGCAATACGCCAGCTCATCGACGAGAAGGGCATCTCAGAAGATCTCATCCTGAAGACCCTCGAGGACGCCCTCATGGCCGCGTACAAGAAGAAGTACGGGACCAACGAGAACGCGGTGGTCCGCTTCAGGGACAACTACGAGGGCGTCGACGTCTACGCCAAGAAGACCATCGTCGAGGATCTCGACGACCCCGTCCTCGAGATCAGCCTCGAGGAGGCCAAGGAGATCAACGACGAGGCCGAGGTGGGCGACATCCTCGAGCTCCCCGTCGACCCCCGCGAGTTCGACCTCCAGTCGGTGATGCTCGCCAAGCAGACGACGCGGCAGAGCCTCCGCGAGATCTCCCGCGACACCCAGTACGCCGAGTACAAGTCCAAGGTCGGCGAGATCATCATCGGGTACTTCCAGCGCGAGAAGAACGGCAACATCTTCGTCGACCTCGGCAAGATCGAGGGCATCTTCCCCAAGAAGTACCAGTCGCCGCGCGAGTCCTACCACATGGGCGACCGCATCAAGGCGATGATCGTCGAGGTCGAGAAGGGCCGCATGGGGCCGATGATCGTCCTCTCGCGGACCCACGCCGAGTTCGTCAAGAAGATCCTCGAGCTCGAGGTCCCCGAGATCTACGACAAGACCGTCGACGTCTTCAAGATCGTCCGCGAGCCTGGCTACCGCACCAAGATCGCCGTCTTCTCCAAGCGCGAGGACATCGACCCCGTCGGCGCCTGCGTCGGCCTCAAGGGCATCCGCATCCAGGCCATCATCCGCGAGCTCGAGGGCGAGAAGGTCGACATCCTCAAGTACGAGGTCGACCCCAAGCGCTTCATCCGCAACGCCCTCTCGCCCGCCGAGGTGAAGGACGTGTACATCCTCGACGAGGCCAAGCACGTGGCCCTCGCGGTGGTCGCCGACAGCCAGCTCTCCGTGGCGATCGGCAAGCAGGGCCTCAACGTCCGCCTCGCGAACCGGCTCTGCGACTGGAACATCGACGTCAAGACCGAGGAGCAGTTCCTGCAGATGGACCGCGGCGCCGACCTCAAGCGCGCCGTGTCCGAGCTCTTCGGCGAGGGCGCCGAGGCGGAGGCCGCGACCATCGCCACCCTGCCCGGCGTCGAGGAATCCTGGGCCGCGGCCCTCGCGGACTCCGGCGTCTCGACGGTCGAGGAGTTCCTCGCCCTCACGGCGGACGAGCTCGCCGCGATCGAGGGGCTCGGCAAGGATGAGCTGGACAGGATACGATCCATCATCGACGAGAACGTCGAGGTGGTCGAGGAGGAGGAGGAGGCCGGAACGGCCGCCGAATCCGACGAGGAGTACGAGTGCCCCGAGTGCGGCGCGCGCGTGACTCCCGAGATGACCCACTGCCCGAGCTGCAACGTCGAGCTCAGCTTCGAATACGAGGACGACCAGGGAGAATAAAGGGAGCGTATGACCGATAATACCGAGAATCCGCAGAAGAAGGCGAATCTCATAAAACAGCCCAAGGTCAAGCCGGCGGAGCCGGAGGCCCAGCCGGCCCCCGCCCCGGCCTCGATTGAAGCCGCGGGCGAGAAGCGCAAGGTCGTCGTCGTCAAGAAGAAGGTCGTCGTCAAGAAGCCCGTCTCGGACAAGCCGACCGTGGCCCGCGTCGTCGCGCACCACGAGAAGGACGCCGCCCATGCCGAGGAACGCCCCGAGCAGCCGGCGCAGCAGCCCGTCGCCGCGGCCCCCTCGACCGTGGAGCACGCGGCCAAGCCCGCTCCCTCCCAGCCCCTTCCCGAGGCTGCCGCTCCCGTCGCCGCAAGGGCGCCGGCGGAGCATCCTCGACCCGAATCCCCGCGCCCGCCCATGGGCGAGCGTCCCGCTCCCCGGCCGGGCTACGGCCAGGGCGGCTACGGCCAGCGCCCCGGCGCTCCTTCCGATCGCGGCGGCTACGACCGCGGCGGTTATGGCCAGGGCGGTTACGGCCAGCGCTCAGGTCCTCCTTCCGACCGCGGCGGCTACGGCCAGGGCCAAGGCCAAGGCGGTTACGGCGGCCAGGGCGGCGGCTACGGCCAGCGCTCCGGCGGCTACGGCCAGGGCCAGGGCGGCTACGGCCAGGGCCAGGGCGGCTACGGCCAGGGCCAGGGCGGCTACGGCCAGGGCCAGGGCGGCTACGGCGGCCAGGGCGGCGGCTACGGCCAGCGCTCGGGCGGCTACGGCGGCCAGGGCGGCGGCTACGGCCAGCGCTCCGGCGGCTACGGCCAAGGCCAGGGCGGTTACGGCGGCCAAGGCGGCGGCTACGGCGGGCAGCGTCCCGGCGGCTACGGCCAAGGCCAGGGTGGCGGCTACGGCGGCCAGAGGCCCGGCGGCTACGGCGGGCAGGGTGGCGGCTACGGCGGCCAGAGGCCCGGCGGTTACGGCGGCCAGGGCGGCGGCTACGGCGGTCAAGGCGGCGGTTACGGAGGCCAGCGACCCGGCGGTTACGGCGGCCAGGGCGGCGGCTACGGCGGCCAGAGGCCTGGCGGCTACGGCGGCCAGCGCCCTGGCGGCTATGGTCAGCGTCCCGGCGGCCCCGGTCGGCCGGGCGGCTACGGCGGCAGGCCGGGCGGCCCCGGCGGCGGCCCGCCCCCCATGGGGACGGGCAAGACGGCCGCGCGCAAGCCCCTGAACCGGCGCAAGCCCAACTTCAACAAGCGCGAGGACGAGGCCGAGAAGGCGCTCCAGCTCAAGAAGAAGGCCGAAGCGAGGGCCATGGCGATCCCGAAGGAGATCGACATCATGGAGACGATCTCCGTCTCCGACCTCGCCAAGAAGATGAACATCAAGCCGGCCGAGCTCATCGCCAAGCTCATGGGCCTCGGCGTCATGGCCACGATCAACCAGAAGATCGACGCGGACACCGCGACCATCCTCGCCGACGAGTACGGCTGCGCCGTGCACATCGTCTCGCTCTACGACGAGACCGTCATCGAGAAGGCCGAGGACGTCCCCGAGTCCCTCATGCACCGCGCGCCCATCGTCACGGTCATGGGCCACGTCGACCACGGAAAGACCAAGCTCCTCGACGCGATCCGCAAGACCGACGTCGTCGCCGGCGAGTTCGGCGGCATAACCCAGCACATCGGCGCCTACCAGGTCTCGACGGCGAAGGGCCCGATCACCTTCCTCGACACCCCCGGCCACGCGGCCTTCACCAAGATGCGCGCCCGCGGCGCCGGCATCACGGACATCGTCGTCCTCGTCGTCGCGGCGAACGACGGCGTCATGCCCCAGACCCGCGAGGCCATCGACCATGCGAAGGCGGCCAACGCGCCCATCATCGTCGCGATCAACAAGATCGACCTCCCCGAGGCCAATCCCGACCGCGTCATGACCCAGCTCTCCGAGCTCCAGCTCATCCCCGAGGCCTGGGGCGGAAACACCATCTTCTGCCAGATCTCCGCCCTCCAGAAGAAGGGCATCGCCGAGCTCCTCGACGCCATCCTCCTGCAGGCCGAGGTCCTGGAGCTCACCGCCAACCCCGAGCGCATGGCCGAGGGCAAGGTCATCGAGTCGCGCATCGACCAGGGCCGCGGCATCGTCGCCACGATCATCCCCGAGCGCGGCACCTTGCGCATCGGCGATCCCTTCGTGGCCGGCATCTTCCCCGGCAAGGTGCGCGCCCTCTTCAACGACAAGGGCGACCGCATCGAGGAGGCCCCGCCCTCCATGCCGGTCGAGGTCATCGGCTTCGAGGGCCTGCCCAACGCAGGCGACCCCTTCGAGGTGGTCGAGGACGAGAAGTTCGCCCGCGCCATCTCCGACAAGCGCCAGGAGCTGAAGAAGTACGAGGAGGGCAAGAACGTCAAGAAGGTGACGCTCGACAACCTCTACAGCACCATCCAGGCCGGCGACGTCCAGGAGCTCAAGGTCATCATAAAGGGCGACGTCCAGGGCTCCGTCGAGGCGCTCAAGGGCCTCCTCGAGAAGCTCTCGACCGCCGAGGTGCGCCTGAACGTGCTCCGCGCGGCGGCCGGCGCGATCTCCGAGGACGACGTCATGATGGCGGCGGCCTCCGACGCCATCATCATCGGCTTCAACGTGCGCCCGAGCCCCGCGGCCAAGACCCTCGCCGACCGCGAGAAGGTCGACATCCGCAAGTACAACATCATCTACCGGGCCGAGGAGGAGATCCGCAAGGCCATGGAAGGCATGCTGGCCCCCGAGCTCAAGGAGCAGGAGATCGGCAAGGTCGAGGTCCGCGAGACCTTCAAGGTGCCGAAGATCGGCATCGTCGCGGGCTGCTTCGTCCTCGAGGGAGCGGTGCGGCGCAACTGCCAGGTCCGCGTCATCCGCGAGGAGATCGAGATCTTCCAGGGCAAGATCGGCTCCCTCAAGCGCTTCAAGGACGACGCGAAGGAAGTCGTGGCCGGCTACGAGTGCGGCATCGGCGTCGAGAACTGCAACGACCTCAAGGCGGGCGACATCCTCGAGGTCTACGAGACCATCGAGATAGCGCGCACCCTGGGCTCCTCGGCCGAGCGCTCCTCCAAGGAGAAGGCCAAGGCCGCGGCCGAAGGCGCCGACAATGGACGAGATAAGGCGTAAGCGCGTCGAGGACGAGCTCCGCGACCTCATCGCGGAACTCATCCTCGGCGGGGAGATCAAGGACCCACGCGTCGGCCCCTTCGTCTCCGTGACGAGGGTGGAGGCCGCGAGGGACCTCTCCGCCGCCAAGGTCTTCGTCTCGATCTTCGAGGCGCCGGCCGCCGCGCCCGCGGCGGAGCCCACCCCGGCTGAAGAGCCGCGGGGACGGGAAGGGGCCGATCGCCTCGACCTCGCCGTCCAGGGACTCCAGCACGCGGCGGGCTTCGTGCAAGCCAAGCTCGCCCGGAGGATCAAGATCAGGCTCACGCCGCGCCTGCACTTCATCGCCGACCGCGGCATCGAGCAGGGCTTCGAGCTCACCGAAAGGATCAAGGGACTCTTCACGTGACTCTTCCCGAGGAGGGCGCTCGCCCTCCGATCCTGACAGGGAACCGAAGGTCGGGGCTGCTCCTCCTGCGGAAACCCGCCGGTTCGACTTCCTTTCAAGCTCTCGGAGGCCTCAAGCGCCGCCTCGGCACGGGGAAGGTCGGCCACGCCGGCACCCTCGACCGTTTCGCCTCCGGACTCCTCGTGGTCTTGGTCGGCTCCTATACCCGGCTCAACGAGATCGTCTCTGCGGGCGAGAAGCTCTACCGGGGGATCGTCCGTTTCGGGGCCGAGACCGACACCCTCGATCCCGAGGGCGAGGTCGTCGCCGAGGGCCCTCTCCCGGACCTCGCTTCCATCGAATCCGCCATCCCTTCTTTCACGGGCGACGTCGAACAGGCGCCGCCGGCCTATTCGGCGCTCCACGTCGACGGCAAGCGCGCCTACGAGCGCGTCCTCGCCGGCGAGAGCGTCGAGTTGCCTGCGAGGAAGGTCTTCATCCGCTCCATCGAGCTCGAGTCCTTCGACGGCAAGGACGCGGTCATCCGCGTTGCCTGCGGGCCGGGGACCTATATCCGCTCCCTCGCCCGGGACCTCGCCCTGGCCTGCGGCTCGCGGGCCAGCCTCGTCGCCCTCGAACGCCTCGCCATCGGCCCCTTCAGCCTGGCCGAGGCCGTCGGGCCGGAGGAATTCGACCCGGCCGTCGACCTGAGGTCCCTGACTCTCTTCGACGCCAGGGCGCTCGGACTGGCCTCGTTCCGCGTCTCCGAGGCGGATGAGCGGCGTTTCGTCAACGGACAGGCACTCGCCTCGATCCGCTTCGAGAAGGTGGAGGGCGAGGACTCCGAACCTTCGGAGCCGAATTCGCCGGACCAGCCGCGAGAGGGTCTCGCCGCGGTTTTCAGCCTCGACCTCCGCCTTCTCGGCCTCGTGGAGGCCAAGGGAAGGGCGATGGCCTACAAGCTCGTCCTGGGAGAAGGCGCATGAAGGTCCTCAGCTGGGATGAGCTCGAGGGCTATGCGGCGGCCGACGGCCCCCTGGCGGCCGCCGTCGGGGTCTTCGACGGCCTCCACCTCGGCCACGCGCGCCTCCTCCGCGAGGTCCTGGACCGAGTCGACCTCGTTCCCGGCGTGGTCACCTTCCGCGAGAACCCCAAGAAGGTCCTGCGCCCGTCGTCCTTCCACGGCGACCTCTTCACCCTCGACCAGAAGCTCGAAGCCTTCGAGTCGCTCGGCCTCCGGCTCTGCGTCCTCATTGACTTTTCCGGGGATTTCAGTAAACTGGCGGGGAGGAAATTCCTTTCCCTGTTGCGAGTTCGGGGCGATTTGCGGTTCCTGGCGGTGGGTTCCAACTTCCGTTGCGGCCACCATCTGGACACCGATGCCGATGCGATACGCGGCTTCTACGAGGAGCTCGGCGTCGAGACGAGGCTCCTCGAACCCGTGCAGGTCGGAGGAAGGCCCGTGAGCTCGAGCCGGATCCGGAAGGCGATCGTCGAGGGCAGGCTCGAGGAGGCCGGCGGCATGCTCGGCCGGGACTACGAGCTCGACCTCCGCGGAGCCCGCCTCATCCGCGCCGGCGAAACCTCGCGAGTCCGGCCGGCGGGCGCCCAGGTCGCCCCGCCGGACGGCTGCTACGAGGGCGGCATTTCCCTTGGCGGCGAGTATCTCCCCGCTCGGCTCTCCCACGAGGCCGGCGAGTGGAGCTTCGCGTCGTCCTTGATCGAGGAGCGGGATTCCCCGGAACCGAGGGCCCTGCGACTCGCGAGATCGGTATCAAGAGAGTAAGAAGGAGATAGAGAAGATGGCATTGACCAAAGAGGACAAGGCCCGGATCGTGCTCGAGCACGGCAAGAGCGAGAAGAACACCGGCTCCACCGAGACCCAGATCGCCCTCCTCACCGAGCGCATCACGATGCTCACCGAGCACTTCAAGACGCACAAGAAGGACACGAATTCGCGCCGGGGACAGCTGAAGCTCATCGGCCAGCGCCGCCGCCTGCTCAAGTACATGCAGCGCACGGACCTCGCCGGCTACCGCGAGCTCATCACGAAGCTCAATATACGAAAGTAGTCGCGTCACGCCGCGCGGGCGGCCGCTCCGGCCCATCCCGCGCCCAGGAAGGCCCGGCCTCGTCGAGGCTCGGGCCTATTCGCGTCTCCGTCCTATAGCTGGAAGAAGGAAACATGGTACACAAGCTTTCATGCAAGATCGGGAACGAGGAGCTCGTTCTCGAGACCGGCCGCATGGCCAAGCAGGCCAACGGCGCGGTGTTCGCGACCTTCGGCGGCTCCGCCGTCATCGCCACGGTCTGCTGCTCCTCCGAGGTCAAGGAGGGGCTGGACTTCGTCCCCCTCACCGTCGAGTACAACGAGAAGTTCTACGCCGCGGGCAAGATCCCCGGCGGTTTCATCAAGCGCGAGACGAGGCCCAAGGACCGCGAGATCCTCGTGTCGAGGATCATCGACCGCCCGATGCGTCCCCTCTTCGACAAGGCCTTCGGCCGCGAGATCCAGGTCGTGCCGACCTGCATCTCCTTCGACTCGGTGAACCCCCCCGACGTCCTCGGCATCGCCGCCGCGAGCGCCGCGGTCCACATCTCGGACATTCCCTTCAACGGGCCCATCGCCGGCGTGCGCGTCTGCCTCGTCGACGGCCAGTACCAGGTGAACCCCACCTATGACCAGATCAAGGCCTCCCGCCTCGAGATCGTGGTGGCCGGCTCGGCCGAGGGCATCACCATGGTCGAGGGCCACGCCGACCAGGTCACCGAGGAGGAGATGCTCGGCGCCATCGAGGTGGCCAAGAAGCCCATCGCCGACATCTGCGCCCTCATCGTCAAGCTCCGCGAGCTCGCGGGCAAGGACAAGCTCCCCCTCGCGCCCCTCAAGGTCGAGCTCAACGGCAAGGCCGAGATCGAGGCCTACGCCCGCCCGATGCTCGAGAAGGCCCTCTTCACCAAGGAGAAGCTCGCCCGCCAGGACGCCGTCGCCGCCGTCAAGAAGGACGCCGCCGCCAAGTTCGCGGAGCGCCTGACCGACGATACCCAGCGCAAGCTCTTCGGCGCCCTCATGGAGGACCTCTGCTACGAGATTCTCCGCAAGGGCATCCTCGACCGGGGCCTCCGCGTGGACGGCCGCGGCCTCGAGGACATCCGCCCCATCACCTGCGAGGTCGGGGTCCTGCCCCGCACCCACGGCTCGGCCCTCTTCACCCGCGGCGAGACCCAGGCCCTCGGCGTCACCACCCTCGGCACGGTCTTCGACGAGCAGATCCTCGACGACATCGAGGGCGACCGCCGCGACCGCTTCATGCTCCACTACAACTTCCCGCCCTTCTCGGTAGGCGAGGTAGGCAGGCTCGGCACTGGGCGCCGCGAGATCGGCCACGGCAACCTCGCCCGTCGCGCCGTCGAGCAGGTCCTTCCCGCCAAGGAGCACTTCCCCTACACCGTCCGGGTCGTCTCGGAGGTCCTCGAGTCCAACGGCTCCTCCTCCATGGCCACGGTCTGCGCCGGCACCCTCTCCCTCCTCGCCGCGGGCGTGCCCCTCAAGATGCCCGTCGCGGGCATCGCCATGGGCCTCATCACCGAGGGCAGCCGCTACGCCGTGCTCTCCGACATCCTCGGCGACGAGGACCACCTCGGCGACATGGACTTCAAGGTCGCCGGCTCCACCGCCGGCATCACCGGCTTCCAGATGGACATCAAGATCGCCGGCGTCTCCACCGAGATCCTCACCAAGGCCCTCGCCCAGGCGAAGCGCGGCCGGATGCACATCCTCGGCATCATGGAGAAGACCATCGCCGTCCCCGCGTCCGAGATCTCCGAGTACGCGCCCAAGGTCGTCTCCGCCAAGATCGACATCGACAAGATCGGCGCGATCATCGGCCCCGGCGGCAAGAACATCAAGGCCCTCTGCGAGCAGTACGGCGTCAAGATCAACGTCGACGACGACGGCTCCATCACCATCTACGGGCCCAACCAGAAGGCCGCCTACGACGCGAAGGACGCCGTCATGGGCATCGCCGAGGACCCCGAGGTCGGCACCATGTACGAGGGCACCGTCAAGCGCATCATGGACTTCGGCGCCTTCATCGAGATCCTCCCCGGCAAGGAGGGCCTCTGCCACATCTCCCGCCTCTCCAAGACGAGGGTCGACCGCGTCACCGACGTCGTCCACGAGGGCGACAAGGTCAAGGTCAAGCTCCTCGAGGTCGACCGCCTCGGCCGCCTCAACCTCGCCTTGGCCGACTCCCTCGACGAGAACGGCAATCCCGTCGTCGACGCGTCGCGCGAATCGGGCGGCGGTCGCGAGGACTCGCGCCGCGACGAGGGCCCGCGCGGCGAGCGCCGGCCCTACGGCGGGGACCGCGGCGGCCGCGATCGGGACGACCGCGGCCGGAGGGACGACAACCGAAGGCGCTAGGCGTGATCGAACCTCTCAGCCTCCCCCGCGGCGCCGCCCTCGCGGCGGAGCCGGCGGAGGGGGCAAGGTCCTTCGCCGCAGGCTTCTGGTTTCCCATAGGTTCGCGGCACGAGGCCCCGCATGAGCGGGGCTTCGTGCACTTCGTCGAGCACATGGCCTTCAAGGGCACGGCCCGGCGCTCCGCCGAGGACATCTCGCGCGCGATCGACCGGATCGGCGGCTACCTCAACGCCTTCACCGACCGCGACTCCATCTGCCTCCACTGCATCGTCCCGGCGCGCGAGTGGCGCCTCGCCCTCGACGTGCTCTTCGACATGGCCTTCCGCTCCCGCTTCGCCGAGGAGGACTTCGCGCGCGAGCGCGAGGTGATCGTCAGCGAGATCCTCGCCGCGATGGACGATCCGGAGGAGTGCTCTCACGACGAGCTCCTCGCCTCCATCTGGCCCGGCGACCCCCTCTCGAGGAAGATCGCGGGGGAGCCCGAGGACCTGCGCGCCGCCGCGCGCGAGGACCTGTACCGTTTCTACCGCGAGCGCTTCCGTCCCTCCCTCCTCCTCGTCACGGCGGCGGGCCCCGTCCCGGCAGCCGAGGTCGCCGCCGAGCTCGGCCGCATGCTCGAGGAGCTGCCCGTCGCGGAGGCGGCGGCCGCCCCGGCGGAGATCTCGCCGCGCTTCACCCCTGTCCGCGCCTACGCCGCCGCGCCCATCGGCCAGGTCCACTATTTCGTCGCGACCCAGCTCGAGCCCCCCTTCGAGGAACGGGATTACTACGCCCTCGCCGCGGTCAACGGGATAGTGGGGGAGGCCGCGAGCTCGCGGCTCTTCCTCTCCCTCCGCGAGCGAGAGGCCCTCTGCTATTCCGTCTACAGCGCCTTCTCGATGGGTAGGAGCGAGTGCCTCTGGCTGGCGTCGGCCAACGTCTCGGCCAAGGACCTTCCCCGGCTCGCCGAGGGGATGGAGCGCGAGCTCGACGCCGTGGCCGAGGAGGGCCTGGGCCGCGAGGAGTGCGCCGACGCGGTCTCGCGGCTCGCCGGCTCGCTCGAGGTGGCCCTCGACGACGCCGATTTCCGGATGCGCCGCATCGGACGCCAGGTCCTGTTCAAGGGCGTCGCCCTCGACCCCGCCGAGACCGTGGCCCTCATCCGAGGCCTCCGGCCCGAGGACCTGTCGGCGATGGCCGGGCGGCTCCTGGCGGGCGCGCCCCGGGCGCGTTTCGCCTATGGCCGCAAGTCCGCGCATGCCGCGAAGGCCTTGGGCCTCGTCGAGCGCGAGACAGGCAGGGAGGCCGACCGTGGCTGAGCCGATCGTCAAGGTGCTTGCCGCGGCGGGCGCATCGCTGCCCGAGTACGCGAGCGCCGGCGCCGCGGGAGCCGACCTCAAGGCCCGGCTCGACGACACGCTGCACTTGGCGCCGGGCGCCCGCGCGGCCGTGCCGACGGGCCTCCGCCTCGAGATCCCCGAGGGCTATGAAGCCCAGGTGAGGCCCCGCTCGGGTCTCGCCCTGCGACAGGGCCTGACCTGCCTCAACACGCCCGGCACCATCGACTCGGACTATCGCGGCGAGGTCAAGGTCATCCTCGTCAACCTCGGCGCGGAGACCGCCGAGATCCGGGACGGCGACCGGATCGCCCAGCTCGTCGTCGCGCCCGTCTCCCGCGCCCGCTTCGAGCCGAGCGACGCGTTGGGCGAAAGCGATCGCGGGCATGGCGGCTTCGGCTCGACGGGGAGATAGGCCGTGGCTCGGGTGAGGCGGCGCTTCTCGGTCGTCCAGGGCTACGCCGCGAGCGAGTTCTTGTTCGGATTCCTCGTCTGCTTCCTCTTCTTCTTCGCCGTGTTCTTCGTCAACCAGATCCTCCTCATGGCCGAGGAGATCCTCTCCAAGAAGGCCCCGCTCCGCGACGTCCTCCTCCTCCTCGTCTACTCGATGCCTTCGGTGATCGCGATGTCCTTCCCCTTCGCCTCGCTGGTCGGCGCCCTCATGTCCGCGGGGCGCATGTCCTCGGACAACGAGTTCCTCGCGATGATGGCCGCCGGCATCCCCCCCCGCAAGGCCTTCCTGCCCTTCGCCGTCCTCGCCCTCGCCATCTCCCTCGTCTCCTTCGTGATGAACGACTACTTCCTCCCTCTCGGCACGATGGAGTTCGGCAAGCTCTACCGGAAGCTCCTCGCCTCCACGCCCGCCCTCGAGCTCAAGTCCTGGTCGGTGAAACGCTACGGGAACGTGACCGTCGTGACGGGCGAGACGGAGGGCACGGAGCTCCGCGACCTCCTGATCTTCGACCAGGGCGAGGACGGTAGCGCGAGGGTCATCTCCGCGGGCCGCGCGGCCCTCGATACGGTCGAGGACGGCGTCCTCCTCCGCCTCGACGAGGTCTGGGAGCAGACGGTCAGGCGGGACGAGCCGGACCGCTTCGAGTGGGCCAAGGCCTCCTCGATGGAATACCGCATCGTCGTGACGGACGCGAGCGACTTGAGCACCTCGATGGGGCCGCAGAACATGGCCTCCGCCGACCTCTCGCGGGTCATCGGGGAGAAGAGCGCGGCCTTCGACGCGCGGGCCTCGAGGCGCGACGAGGACGCCGAGGGAGCGCGGCGGGCCCTCGCGGACGCCTACGAGGCGGAGGCGGCATCGGGCCTCGCCTGGGCCAACTCCGCCGAGCGGCTGGCGCCC
>CAYNPQ010000049.1:0-24357 GCA_964399065.1 uncultured Treponemataceae bacterium
TGTCGGCACCGAGGGAGCCGAGGGCGGCGGCGCCGGCCGCGCGCTCCGCGACAGGCTGAAGCCGCTCGACCCGTAGGCGTTCCGGGCCTTGACCCAGACGTAGTAGAGCGTGCCGTTCGCGAGAGCGGGGATGGTGGCCGAGAGCCCCTCGGTGCCGGCCGAGTTGTCCTCGGGGATCGTGCCGGAATCGTTCGACTCGCTCCAGTACACGAGGTAGACGGTGGCGCCGGCGACGGCCGGCCACTCGACCTGGAGCTTGCCGTCGAGTGCGGTCAGGGTCGGGGCCGAGGGCGCGGAGGGAGGGAGGGTCGGCACCGCCGGGATTCCGCTCGCCGGGGGGCCGAGCTCGCTCGAGCCGGCGGCGTTGACCGCCCGGATCCACACGTAGTAGGTCTTTCCGTTCTCGAGCCCCGCGAGGAGGGTCGAAGTCCCCTCGGCCTTCTGGGGGCCCGAGGCCAGGCCCGCATCCTGCGCCGTTCCCCAGAGGACCTCGTAGCCCGAGGCGCCGAGCACCTTGGGCCAGGCGACGGCCAGCTGCCCGTCGGCCGGCGCCAGCGTCGGCGCGAGGGGCGCCGCGGGGGCGACGAGGGTCGCCTCGTACTCCTTCTTGACCTGCTTCACCGAGTCTAGGAGCGCGTTCCTGCAAGCGAACGGCGCGATGCCCGAAACCGCGAGCGCGGCCAGGGCCGCGAGGGCCCGGGCCCTCCTCGTCTTCACTCCGCCCATGCCGCGACCTCCCCGGCGCCGGCCGCGGACGCGGCCTTGGTCTCGTCGCCGCCCCCGGAGCCGAGGTAGGCGTGGCGCTTCGCGAGCTCGGGGCTGCGCCGCTCGAGCTCGCCGTAGAGCCTCGCCGCGGCCTCGTAGTCCTCCGCGTCGCGGCTGGCCTTCGCGAGGCAGAGGATGGCGACTGGGTTCGCGGGATCGACGCGGTAGGCGCGCTCGTAGTAGCCCCGCGCGGCCGCGGCGTCCTTCCTCGCGTAGGCGACGTTCCCGAGGTTCACGAGGGCGGGCGCGTAGTCCCCCCCCGCGAGCGCCTTCCGGAACTCGGCCTCGGCCTCGTCGTAACGCCCGTACCGGGCGTAGAGCACGCCGAGCGCGTTGAGCGACTTCGGCGACTCGTTGGCTCGCCTGGCCTCCTCCCTGAGACTCGCCGCCTTGGGGCCCAGTTCCCGGTCGACGAAGCGCGCGAGCTCGGCGCGGAAGCCGCCGGCCAGGGCCTCGGCCGGGGGCGGCGCGCCCTGCGATCCCGCGCCGGGCAGGCCGACGGGCTCGAAGACCGCCCAGGCCTCGTGCACGGGATGGAAGCCCGCGCCGCCCTTCTCCGCGGCCTCCCTCCACTCCCTGGCCCCCGTCCTCCAGGCCGCGAGGAAGCCGGCGGAGCGCTCAGTCACCTCGACCGGGAGCCAGGCCCTCCCCCCGCGCTCGATGATCTCCTCGGGCGCGGCGAGGCTCCGGCGGAGCTCCTCCGGCGAGGCGGCCAGGGCGACGGCGGCGTAGATGTGGCCGGGCACCGTGACGAAGGCCGTCTCGACGCCGAGGGCCTCGAGGAGGGCCGCGTAGAGGATCGACAGGTCGTCGCAGTCCCCCGCCTTGTACTCGAGGGTTTGCCGCGGGAACTGGAGGAAGTCCACGGTCTCCTTGCTCAGGGAATTGGCCGCATAGGCCGATTTCGGGTCCACCGCGTAGCCGATACCGTACAGGTCGAGGGCCTGGTGCAGGGCCATCGCCGCCTGGAGGTTCCGGTCGATCGCCGGGTTGACCGCATCCTTGGTCGCCGACGACACGTTCTTGGCGAAGCCGAGGACCGCCGGGTCCTTGGCGGTCACGTAGGCCGCGGCGCAGCCGTCGTCGAACCAGCTCATCGCGTTCCGGTCCAGGACGCGGATCGCCTCGTTCCGGGCCGCCTTCATGGGAAAGCCTTCCTGCAGGTACTCGACGGCGAGCTCGGCGGCCACCATCGTGCCCTCGGTCACCTCGAGCATCCGCTCCGTGAAGAGGGCGTACAGGTCGAGCTCGACGCTTTCGCCCGGCCCGAGCCGCGGGATCGTCGCGCAGGGCTTGGGCGCGTCCATGTACTGCTTCATGAAGAAACTCAGCGCCAGGCCGGTCGCCGGCTCCCCGCCGCTGTTCCGAAGGGTCACGGAGCCGAGGGGATGGTCGTTGTAGTACTTGAAGAAGACGGGGTAGATGTTGCCGACCCGCGGCGCGTCGATGGCGACGAAGCCCGAAAGGGGCGCCGGCCTGCCGGGAAGGAGGCCCTTGCCGCGGGCCTTGGGGGACAGGCTCGCGGCGAGGCCTAGCTCGAGGCCGTCGTACAGGCCGAGGAGGCCCCGGTAGCGGCAGTCGATCGCAAGGCTGATCCGCGGTATCCCGGTGAAGACGAGGGCCATGCCCCCCGAGAGGCTCGCGCCCCAGCTGGAGAGGACGCCGACCTCGCTGAAGCCCCCGCTGTCCGACAAGGCGCCGTAGAAGCCCCCGGCCCGCGCCGCGCCGCGCAGGACCAAGGCGGCTCCGAGGGGCAGGTCATACCCGAGCCCGAACTCCGCCGTCGCGGCGCCGAGGGAAGGCCGGGCGGAGAGTCTCGCGTCGAGGGGGATCCAGCGGAAGCCGACCGCAACCCCGAGCCCGAGGGCTCCGAGGCGGGGCGGGCGGTACTCCGCCGCGACCTCCCCGAAGGCGCCCGCGCCGTAGAGGGACGAGGCATCGGGGCCGAGGGGCAGGCAAGCCCCTCCGGCAGCCGCGAGCCGGATCGGCGTCGGCGCTTGCGCGGACAGCCTGCCGGCGAAGGCCGCCGCCGCGAGGGCCAGGACGATAGAGCCGATGCGCATCCCCATGGCGCCCCCAGGCACTCGGGCCGTGGGCGGCCGCGGGGGATCTCGACGTCGCCCTCGACCTCGGGATCCTCCGCGGACCATGCATTATATTATAGTAACTTTTATCGGGAATACCATTATTCCGCCCCGGGATTCCGCCGACGCTCCCCCTACTTCGCCGAAGCCTTGTAGAGCCGGTCGTTGATCGCCGGCCCTAGGCCCCGATCCGGCACGCGCTCGGCCCAGATCGCCGACAGCCCGAGGCCGTCCAGCTCGTGGAGGGTCGAGAAGAGGGCCGCGGCGGCCTCGACCAGGTTGCCCGAGGGTGAAAGCAGGCGGATCTCGGCGAAGGTCGAGGCCGCGGCCCCGAGCCGCGCGAGGGCTGCTTCGTCCGGGAGGAGGGCCGCCTCGCGGCCGCCCCGCCCGCCGCGCGCCGCGGCCGCCGCGAGGGCCTCGGCCAGCCCACCCTCGGGCGCGAGGCGCAGGGGCGTGCGCGGCGCGTAGTGGCTGTCGAGGAGGCCGGGGCTCGCCTGCGGCCCCGCGGCGGGCAGACCCGCCTCGAGCCCGAGCACCGGCCCGACGAGGGCCTCGATCGCCTCGCGGGCCATGCCGCCGGGCCTCAGGATCCGCGGCGGCTCACAGGTCAGGTCGAGGACCGTCGACTCGACCCCGACCTCGCACTGCCCCCCGTCCACGATGAGGTCGACCCGCCCGCCGAGCATCCGCGCCACGTGCTCCGCCCGGGTGGGCGAGAGGTAGCCGAAGGGATTCGCGCTCGGCGCCGCGACGACCGTGCCCGAGTACTCGATGATGGACCGCGCCACGGGATGGGCCGGGCAGCGGATGGCGACCGAGCCGAGGCCGCTCGTCACGAGCTCGGGCAGCTCCTCGCGCTTGGGCAGGACGAGGGTGAGGGGGCCGGGCCAGAGCCGCTCCATGAGGCTCCGCGCCTTCGGCGGGACCGAGGAGGCGACGCGGTCCACGCCCTCGATCGAAGCCACGTGGACGATGAGGGGATCGAAGCTCGGCCTCGCCTTGGCCTCGAAGACGCGGGCCACCGCCCGGGCGTTGAAGGCGTCCGCCCCGAGGCCGTAGACCGTCTCGGTGGGCAGGGCCACGATGCCGCCGGCCGCGATGAGCTCGCCGGCGCGGCGGAGGTTCGCCTCGGTGGGGGGGAGGATTTCCATTGCGAGAGCATGATACGCCGATCGGGGCGCGACCGCCTACGGGAGACCGTCGGCGCCCTCAGGGGCCGGGCGGGGCTCTCGCCGACGCCCGCCCGTCACGCATCCCCGGCCGGGTACCGAGACGCGGGGATCCGGATGCTTGCCCCTCACTCGATGGACGAAGACACCGACCAGGGCTAATAGAATGTGTACGAGCGCTTCGAACCGTTGACGAACGACAGCGAAGAACTCTGACTCGACGCTCCGGTGGCGAAGACGACTTTGACGTAATAATATCCGCCGGGCACGCCCCAGACGATCCTCGATCCCGAGGAACCGGCGATAGTGACGCCGCTCGGCAATTGGTTGCTGCCCCAATTCGAAGTCGTGGTCGAAATGTAGAGTTGGGAAATGGCGCTGGAATTCTGGTTCAGTATCTCGAAAGTCGCGTAGTTCGGGTCGCAGCGGTAACCGGCGGTTTTTATGCTGGCGGCGCTTTCTCCGCCTCCGTTTATCGCGGTCACATAATACGCGTACATCTTCTGGGAGAGGCAGGATGCGTCGTCGAAGGCCGGGGAGGTCGGGGTCCCGATCTTCACATAGGGTCCGGCGACGGCTTCAGCGCGATAGACTCCATAGGAGGTGGCCCCTGTCACGGGGCTCCAGGTCAGGGCGACCTTTGAACTGCTCTCGCCCTTGGTCGCGCCGAGGTTCTCTGGCGCGGTCGGCGGATCGACCTTGGACCAGCCCTCCACGACGTCGGCGCCGAGGCCGCTGCCCGTGCCGTCGCTCGCGCACACGCCGTACCAGTAGTGCGTCCCTTCGACGATGGGCGCGGCCGAGGGGGAGGTCGTCGTGTTGTCGTAGCTGGTCCCCGTCGTCGAACCGATGAAGACCGGCGTCGCCGTCGAGCCGTCCGCGCGGAAGACGTTGTACGATGTCGCGACGCCCACCGCGGTCCAGGATATCGTGACCTTGCCCGGGACCGTGCCTTGGGTGGCGGCGAGTCCCGCCGGCGCGGGGATGTCGTTCGCCCAGCCCTCGACCGCGGCCGAGGCTTCCCCCTCGACGCTCGAGGCGTCGACGGCGGCGACCTTGTAGAAGTAATGGGCCCCTCGGGTTACGGGGTAGCTTGAAGGCGCGGTGAGGCTGTTGTCGGCGGTCACCGCGGGCGCCGTCTTCTGGCCGATGAGCGTGAAGGATCCCGAAGCGCTGTCGCTCCGGTAGAAGACGTACTTCGAGGCGCCGGTCACCTCAGACCAGTCCAGGGTGACCTTGGTGGCGTACTTCCCCTTGGTCGCCGAGACGCCGGTGGGCGCGGGCAGCTTGGCGCCGCCCGTCCCCCCGAAGACGTCGCTCGTCCCCGATTTCGCGGAGAGGTCGTCGACCCCGAGGTCGGCGGCATAGTAGGTGGTCCCGTTGTCGGGGAGGCCGGTGATCCCGATGAAGTTGATCACGTCGACGCCCGCGGTGCCGAAGCTGATATCCCCGCTCGTCGCGAGACTGCCGTCGAGGTAGACGTGGTAGGAGCCGGAGCCGGCGGAGCAGTCCCAGGCCACCTTGATCGTGCGCCGCGTCCCGGTCGCGAGGGTCCCGACCGCGTGGGGCGAAAACGAGGAGTCGACCGCGACGAGGCTGCCACCTCCGGTCGTCGAGGAGCAGAACAGGTAGGGGCCGTTCGCGAAGCTGTCCTCGCCGTTCACGACGGTCCGCTTGGAAAGCGTGATCATGAAGTCCGAGGGTGAACCGAGCTCGATCTCGAGGGAGGACTCGCCCTTGACAAGATCCTGCCCGAAGGCCGCCCCGAGGACGACGGACTCGCCGGCCGCGGCCCGGTCCTTGATCCGGGCGCGCTTGCCGCCCAGAGGGTCGGCCTCGATCCTGACCCAGCTCTCGGCCTTGGTCGCCGTGGCGACGAAGGGCTGGCCCGGGGCGCTCCAATTGATGCCGTCGAGGCCGACCGTGAACTTCGAGGCCTCGAAATCCTCGGCGAGGACGCCGGAGCTCGAGGTCGTCACCGTGACCGTCGCCGAGCTGCCCATGTTCCCGGCCTCGTCATAGGCCTTGGCGAAGAGGGCATGGGTCCCCGCGCCGGCCCCGTCGGCGTTCCAGGAGCAGGAATAGGGCGCGTTCGTGTCGGTCCCGATCGCGACCTGGTCGACGTAGAAGACCACCTTGAAGACGCCCGTGTCGTCCGAGGCCGCGGCCGAGAGGGTGACGAGTCCGGAGACGGCGCCCGCCTGGGGCGCGGTCAGGCTCACGGTCGGGGCCGTCGCGTCCTTCTCGGGGAAGAGGAGGGAGCAGGCGCCGAGGGAGAGCAGGAGCGATACCGCCGCGAAGAGCTTCATCGTGGTTTTCATGACGCGCTCCTAGAGGCCGAATTTCACGGCGAATTTGACGTAGTCGAAGTCCTCGACCCACTTCTGGACGTCCATGCTGTCCGTGTAGATCGTGGTGGTCTCGTCCGCGATGCGCACGTACGAGACGTCGACCGAGGGCGTGCCGCGGAGGGAGAGGGCCTTCCGCAGGAAGAGGAGGCCGACCGAGGCGCCCGCCTCGAGGGAGGTCCGGTCGCTGTCGATCCGGACGGGATTGCTCGTCGACCCCGGGTTGATCAGGTCGGTGGCCGCGCCGACGCTCTGCCGGTGCGGAGTCCAGAGCGTCACCAGGTTCACGCCGTCGGCCTTGAAGCGGCCCTTCGCGAGCCGGCCGAAGCCGCGGAGCTCGAGGCCGGCGCGGGGCAGCCGGACGCCGGCCGAGAGGAAGCCCTCGATGAGGTAGCCCGTCGTGTCGTGGTCGTAGGCGACCTTCTTCCAGAGGTAGGTCGGGTAGAGGTCGGCGCCGAGGTAGGAGTAGTAGGTCTGGAGCAGGGAGCCTGAGAGGGAGCTCGCCTGGGCGGGGCCGTAGGCGGCCCTCGCCTCGAGGGAAAGGGTCCCTGCCTCGAGGCCGAGGTCGAGGCCGCCCATCGCGCCCCAGTCGAGCCTGGTCTCGTCGAAGTCGACGAAGCCCGAGCAGCCGTCGGGGAAGTCCGGCTCGGCGAGCCGCGCCATGGAGTAGGCGGCGGTCCTCGAGACGTCGATCGCGGCGAAGGGAGATAGCTCGAGGGAGCCGAGGCCGAAGCGGGGGCCGAGGCTGGCCCGGCCGGCGTAGGTGTCGCGGGCTATGTTGCCCCGAAGGGGGACGCCCTCCCGCTGGTAGGCGAGTTTTTCCTCGAATTCCTTGCGATGCTCTCCCGAGAGCCCGAGGTCGAGGAAGCGGATAGGCCGGTAGTGAAGGTTGAAGGACTCGCCGATGGTGCCCATCGTGGTCGGGCTCGCCCCGAAGTCGCCCCTCAGGGCGTTCTGGCCGAAGGCGGCCGAGCCTGCGACGAAGGCGAGCGCGAGGATGCAGATGCGCGTTTTTCGCATGATCCCTCCGGAACGTTTTCCGAGGGATTATACTATCACGTTATTCGAAATAAAAAGCGCTGCTCAGGGGGCTTTCTTCGCATACCCCTCCGGCCCGGCCTCCTCGAGCCGACGCGCCTTGTCGAGGACCTCGTCCTCCATGCGGCGCGCGTAGTCGGCGAGCCGGAAGGCGAGCTCCGGCCGGGAGGTCGCGAGGATGCGGGCGGCGAGGAGGCCCGCGTTGCGGGCCCCGTCGATCCCGACCGTCGCCACCGGGACGCCGGGCGGCATCTGCACGATCGACAGGAGGCTGTCGAGGCCGTCGAGGGTCTTCGAGCGGACGGGGACGCCGATCACGGGGAGGGTCGTCATGCTCGCGGTCATGCCGGGCAGGTGGGCGGCGCCGCCAGCGCCGGCTATGACCACCTCGATCCCTCGCCCGGCCGCGGACTTAGCGTAGGAGGCGAGCCGGTCGGGCGTCCGGTGGGCCG
Organism: uncultured Treponemataceae bacterium; assembly: GCA_964399065.1. Taxonomy (GTDB): domain Bacteria; phylum Spirochaetota; class Spirochaetia; order Treponematales; family Rectinemataceae; genus JAKLFE01. The sequence goes on from CAYNPQ010000049.1 coordinate 7,857, forward strand.
AGACGATGGTGGTCTCGCAGCCGACGCCGAGCTCGGCGAGGACCCTCGCCGCCTCGGCCATGACGGGGAGGTCCGAATCGGAGCCCATGATGATCCCGACGAGGGTCTTCGCTTCCTGCGGCATGCCCCGATGATAGGCTTTCGGGGGCGGCGCCGGCAAGCGGCGACCCGCGGAGGGCGCCTGCAATCCTCGCCGGATCGTCGTATACTCGAGGCATGGACAACCGGGAAAGGAGCGCGCTATGACCCTCGTCACCGACAAAAAACCCTACGTGGCCGCCGTGAAAGGCATCATGGCCTTCCGCTTCCTGGCCGACTACGAGGCCTACGACCTCCTCGAGACCTCCGAGCTCGGGCGGTACGAGGAGGGCGAGCCCATCGTGGAGGAAGGAGACGTCGCCCCCCTCCTCTACGGCATCCTCGAGGGCACGGTGGGGGTCAGCGTCCGCGAGGCCGAGGGTCGCCAGGTCTACGTGAACGCCCTCGGCGCCGGCGACGTGTTCGGCGAGGCCGGGATCTTCACGAGCGTGCGCCGGACGGCCACGGTCACCGCGCAGGGCCCGGCGCTCGTCCTCGCCGTGCACCGCGACAAGCTCTCGCGCTTCCTCAAGGAACACCCCGAGGCCGGCAACAAGATCCTCCTCGTCATCATCTACGGCCTCCTCCGCAAGCTCAAGGTCGCGAACCAGGAGCTCGCCTACGAGCGCAAATCCGACCTCGACCAGGAGGGCGTCGACGCCATGGTCGCGAGCATGTTCGGGGACGGCAAGGCCTGAGGGCCTGGCGCAGGATTCACCACAGAATCGAAGATATAGCGAGCTTCGCGAGCGTTTGATCACAGAGGGCCAGCCCTCCGGGCCGGCCGACACGGAGAGTACGGAGGGAGATAGAAAAAGAAGGAACCAGAAAAAGGAAAATGAGCCTTGCATAACGCAATGCTCCCTCCTTCCTCACTTCTTCCTTCTCTCTCCTTTCTTTCCTCCGTGATCTCCTTTCTTCCCTCCGTGCTCTCTGTGGTGAATCTCCCAATGTGCTTTCTGTGCCGGTTCAGGGGCGGGGCAGAGGCTCGCCGAGGGCGCGCTCGATATCGAGGAGGGCGGATTCGAGCCCCCCCCGCGCGGCGGCGAGCTCGAGCTCCGCGGCCAGCGCGGCGATCCGCGCGCCCCGCTCTTCCGCGCGGGTCAGGAGCTCGTTCTCCAGCGCGACCGACGCGTTGCGCGCCCTCTCCCGAGCCAGCTCCGCCGCGGCCCGCGCGGCCTCGAGGGAGGCGGCCGCCTTCCGCGCCGCCTCGACGAGGCGCCGCGCGCGCAGCTCCGACGAGCGGGCCAGCTCGGCCGCGCCCGCCTCGGCCGCGGCCCGCTGGGCCCTCGCCTGGTCGAGCCTCCGCGCCGACGAGAAGGAGTCGAAGAGGCTGGCCCTCCCGCCGATCGTGACCGTGAGGCCGTAATCGTAGAGGTCCTCCCAGCCCGCGGCGAAGGGCGGCCCCTGCCCCTTGAAGTCGTAGGTCGCGTTCAGGAAGAAGTCCGGCAGGCCCGCGAGCGAGGCCCGGCCGATCGCCTCCCCGATCGCGGCCTGCCGCGCCCTCGCCCGGAGCGACTCGAGCTCCGGGGAGGAGCCGAGGGCCGCGGCGAGGGCGGCCTCGTCGATGTCGGGCAACGCGTCCCTGGGCGGCGTGGCGAGCTCCCCGGGCTCCGGCCTGAGGCCCGAGTGGAACTCCAGGGCCGCGAGCGCGCTCGCGAGCCCCTCCTCGGCGCCGGTCCGCTGGGCGGCCAGCGCGGCGCGGCGCGAGCGGGCCTCGAGGAGCTCCTGCGCGGTGGCCGTGCCCTGGGCCATGGCCGTCTCCTTGTCGGCGACGATCTCGTCGAGCAGTCCGAGGGCCTTACCGAGGAGGGCGAGGCTGTCGCGGGCGAGGACGGCGCCGAAGTAGGCGCCCGAGGCCTCGCGCTCGAGGTCGAGCCCGGCCTTGCGCGCCGAGCTCCGCGCGGAGTCGAGGCCCGCCTCCGCGGCCTCGACGGACTTGGCCGCCTTGCCCCAGGAGAAGAGGAGCTGGTCGAGGACGAGGGAGGCCTTGAAGTAGGTCGGCTTCGCGTCGTCGACGAACACGAGGTCCTCGGCGGGCAGCTTGGCCCCGCCGAGCTGGGCGGGCAGCTGGCCGAGGGTCCCCGCGGCCACCGTCATGCCCTCGGGCGGGTTCGAGAGCCAGGAGCCGGTCGCGGTCAGCGAGAGCTGGGGCAGGCCGCGGGCCCGGGCCTCGCCGACGGCCGCCGCCGCGCGCTCGGCGTCGAGGCGCGCCGCGGCCAGGGCGCCGGAGCGCGGGCGAGCCGCGGCCAGGACCTGCCCGAGCTCGAGCGGCGCGGCCCCGGAGGCCGCGGACGCAAGGGCGAGCGTCGCGGCGAACGCGAGTCCGCGACGCCCCGCGCGGAACGGGCCAGAAACCGTGTCGCGCAACGCGTTGTGCGATTTCATTTGCCGCCTCCCGCCCGCCCCTCCCTCCTCTTCTCGATCGTCCAGTACATCGTAGGGATGAGGATGAGGGTCACGACGGTCGAGGAGGCGAGGCCGCCGAACACGGCCCGGCCCATGGGGGCGCGGAGCTCCGAGCCCGTGCCGAGGCCGAGGGCGAGGGGCAGGAGCCCGAGGAGGGTCGTGCCGACCGACATGAGGATGGGCTTTAGCCTCGTGCGCCCGCCCTTGATGAGGGAGTCGCGCAGGGGGAGGCCGCGGCGGCGCAGGGTGTTCACGTAGTCCACGAGGACGATGCCGTTGTTCACCACGTAGCCGACGAGGAGGATGGCGCCGACGAAGGCGACGAGGTTGAAGGTCGTGCCCGTCACGAGGAGGGCCCCGATCATGCCGATGGCCGCGAAGGGGATCGAGAAGAGGATGATGAAGGGGTGGAGGAGGGACTCGAACTGGCTCGCCATGACGACGTAGACGAGGAAGATCGCGAGGCCGAGGACGCCGAAGAGATCGCGGAAGCTCGACGCCATCTCCTTCGAGGTGCCGGCGGTCTCCAGCTCGACGCCGGGCGGCGGGGCGCCGAGGGCCTCGGTCCGCGCGGACAGCTCGTCCATGACGCGGCTCAGGGGCCGCGTGCCGTCGAGGAAGGCGGTCACCGACATCACGCGGCCGCGGTCCTCGCGGAAGATCGAGAAGGGCCCCATGCCCTCCGCGATCTCGGCGACGTTCTCCAGGGGCACCTTGGCGCCCGCGCGGTTGACGAAGAAGAGCGAGCGAATGCTCCGCCAGTCGGCGCGGTCGCGGTCGCGGAGGAGGACCCAGACCGGGTAGTCCTCGCCGCCCGAGCCGAGCCGGGTGACCTCGGTGCCGCGGAAGGCGGTGCGGAGCGCGACGCCGACCTCGAGGGGGGTGATGCCGAGGCTCGCGGCCTCGGCGCGGCGCACGCGGAACTGGAGCTCGGGCTTGCCGGCCTTGTAGGAGATGTCGGCGCCGCGCGTGCCCGGCACCGCGCGGAGGACCTCGAGGAGGCGCTCGGCGTAGGGCAGCATCGCGTCGATGTCCTTGCCCTTGATCCGGAGCACGACGGGAGTCGCGTCGCCCTGGGCCGAGTTCGCCAAGGTCGAGATCGAGTCCACCTGGAAGGTGAGGCGCGCGTCCGCGAGCCCGGCCGCGCCCTTGGCCTGGAGGTCGCGGATGACCTCCCAGACGCTCGAGCGCCGCAGGTCCTTGCGGGCCATGCTCACGTCGATGACCGCGACGTTCGAGGCCGCGTCCGCGAAGCCGGTCAGGCCGCCCGAGCGCCCGATGGACGAGGTCATGGCCACGAGGGAGGTCCCGACCCGCTCGCGCACCATGGCCTCGACGAGGGCGACCTTGGACTCCGTGTACTCGTAGGGCGCGCCTATCCTCGTCTCGACCCCGATCGAGAAGCGCCCCTCGTCGGTCTCCGGCACGAACTCCGCGCCGACGAGGAGGACCGAGCCCGCGGAGAGCGCGGCGAGGACGAGGGCCGCGCCGACGACGGCCGTCGCGTGGTCGAGGGCCCACTCGATCGCCCGCTCGTAGAAGTCGTCGAGCCGCACGAGCCCCCGCTTGATCGCCGCCGAGACGGCGTCGAGCGGGGCGATGCCCGTGGCCACGGACACGTCGGCGAGGGAGAGCTCGTAGTAGGGGTCGCTCGCGTGCGCGGCGTCCAGGGTCAGTCCCTTCGGGAGCTTGAGGAAGCGGGCGCAGAGCACGGGGATCAGCGTGAGGGCCACGAGGAGCGAGGCCATGAGGGACCAGGATATCGTGAAGGCGAGGTCCTTGAAGATCTGCCCCGCGAAGCCCTGCACGAAGAGGAGGGGCACGAAGACCACCACCGTGGTCAGGGTCGAGGCGCTGACCGCGATGCCGACCTCCTTGGTGCCCTCGACGGCCGCCTCGCGCGGGCCGAGTCCGCCGAGGCGCTTGCGGTACACGGTCTCGAGCACGACGATCGAGTTGTCGACGAACATGCCCACGCCGAGGGAGATGCCCATGAGGGAGGTGATGTTGAGGGTGTAGCCGAAGACGCTCATGGGCCCGAAGACCGAGACGACCGAAAGGGGGATGACGGTCGCGATGATGACGGTGGGTACGAGGTTGCGGAGGAAGACGACGAGGACGAGGATGGCGAGGAGGCCGCCCTGCCAGGCCGCGTCGGAGACGCCCTGGATGGACTCGACCACGGAGACGGACTGGTCGGTCTGCACGTCGATCCGGATCGAGGCGGGCATCGCGGCCCTGGCGCGCGTCGTCGCGGCCTTGACCGCGCGGGCGACGAGGACCGTGCTGAAGCCCGGCTGCTTGCGGAGCGACAGGTACACTCCCCGCGAGCCGGAGGCGCGCACGAACTCCTCCTGCGGCAGGCTCCCGAGCCGGACCTCCGCGACGTCGCGGAGGTACACCGGCGACTGCCCCCGGTAGCCGACGAGGAGGTCGCCGACGTCGGCCGGCGACTGGAAGTCGCCCACCGTGCGCAGGACGACGTGGCGGCCCTCCATCGTGAGGGAGCCCGCGGGCAGGCTCACGTTGTCGTACTGGAAAGCCTGCAGCACCTGCGCGATCGAGACCTCGAAGCTCGAGATCGCGCCGAGGTCGAGCTCGACGGTCACCGCCGCCCGGCGCCCGCCGTAGACCGAGACGCTCGCGACGCCGGGCACCTTCTCGATGAGGGGGACCAGCTCCTTCTCGACGAGGCGCCGCTGGTCGATGCCCTCGTCGGCGGCGCTGACGCTCAGGGTCATGAAGGCGAGGCTCGTCGGGTCGTACTTGTGGATGCCCGGCCGCTGGGCCCCGTCGGGGAGGCGCGACGAGACCGCGTTGAGCTTCTCCCGCATGTCGGCCACGGCGGCCTCGATGTCCGTGCCCCAGTTGAAGCGCACGGTCACCATCGACACGCCCTCGCTCGAGGTCGAGGCGATCGAGGAGACGCCGTTGAGCTCGGCGACGGCCTCCTCGATCGGCTTCGACACGCCCGACTCGACCTCGAAGGAGCCGGCGCCCGGGTAGATCGTCACGATCGCGACGGTCGGCATCGAGATGTTCGGGAAGAGCTCGAGCCCGAGCCTCCCGAGGGAGAGTATCCCCGAGAGGGCGAGGGCGAGGAAGGCCATCACCGTGGTGACGGGATGCCGGACCGAGAGCTCCGCGAGGCTCACGGGCCCGTCCCCGCCGCGGGCGCCACGGCCTGCCCGTCCTCGAGGAAGGCCGCGCCCTCGACGATGACGAGCTCCTCGCCCGTGAGGCCCGAGAGGACCTGGAGCCTGCCCGCGGCCTCGGTCCCCGTCCTGACCGGCGCGAAGCGGGCCCTCCAGGGCCCCGTCCCCTCGAGGACGAAGCAGCCGACCCCGGCGGCCCGCCGCGCGACCGCGTCGACGGGGAGGAGGAGGGCGTCGGGCCAGGCGGCGAGGACGAGCTCGACGTCCACGAACATGCCGGGCTTGAGGGCGCGGTCGGGATTGTCGATCGCGGCCTCGACGAGGTAGGTCCTGCCCTGCGGGTCGATCGTCTCCCCGACCGAGGTCACCACGCCGGCGAAGGAGCGCTCCTTCCCGTAGGCGATCGGCCTCACGATCGCGCGGATCCGCCGCGGGTTGCCCGCCACGCGGCCGTAGGTCCGCTCGGGCAGCGAGAGGTTGGCGGTCACGGAGCCGTCCTGCACGATGGCGACGAGGGGGAGGCCGGGCGCCGCCATGTTCCCCTCCTTCGCCATCACCTTCGCGACGAGGCCGGACACCGGCGCCCGCGCCTCGGCGTTCTCGAGCTGCATCCCCGCGAGGTCGTACTGCGCCCGCATCGCGTCCTCGTTCGCGCGGGCCAGGGCGAGATCCTCGGGGGTCGCCCCCTCCTCCATGATCTTCACCTGGCGACGGGCGTTGTCGAGCTTCGTGGTCGCCGACTTGATCTGGTTGTCCGCCTCCTCGTAGGCCGACTTGGAGACCGCGCCCGAGGCGTAGAGCCTCGAGCTCCGCTCGAAGTCCGAGCGCGCCTTGTCGAGGTCCTTCTGCGCCTGGTCGAGGGAGGCCTTGGCGCTCTCGAGCTCCTCGGGCCTGACCCCGCGCACGGCCTTCCGCAGCTGGGCACTGGCGGCGTCGAGGGCCGCCTTGGCCTGCTCCGCCTGGAGCCGCGGCGTCCGGTCCTCGAGGGTCACGAGGAGGGCATCGGCCTCGACCCGCTGCCCCTCGCGCACGTGGACGGCGACGATCCTGCCCGCGATCTTGGCGGGCACGGCCACCGTGCTCCGCGCGCTGAGGATGCCCTGGTAAAAGAGCGAGTCGGAGACGGGGCCCCGCTCGAGCCTCCTTGCCCGGACCGGGGCGGGGGGCGCGGCCTCGGGCGCCTTCCTCCCGGCCACGACGAGCCGGGCCGCCGGCAGGCCCACGAAGATCGCGGCCGCCGCGGCCGCCGCGAGGATGACCGACCTCCTCCTCATCCCACCCTCCCCCGGCCGAGCGCGGCCCGCATGACCGCCCCGACCTCGGCCCTGACGCGCCGCGCCGCCTCGTCGAGCCTGCCCGGCGGCGCGGCCGAGATCTCGAAGAGCGTCCCCGCGATGACGAGCCGGAGGAGGGCCTCGCCCTCGCCCGGCTCGAAGCCCTGGAGCTCCGTCCCCTCGAAGGCTCCGCGGATCGCCGCGCAGAGCCGCTCGACCTTGGCCGCGACGAGCTCGCGGCGGTTCCCCTCGAAGAGCATGCCCTTGAGGAGGGGCTGGGCCGGGCGGAGCCGCTCGAGGCCGAGGTCGAGGACCCGGCCGAGCCGCTCGAGCTCGGAGCCGCCCCCGGCGAGGAGGGCCTCGGTCTCCGCGATGAAGCGGTCCCAGCCGTAGTCGAGGGCCGCGTCGAAGAGGCTCGACTTGTCCGCGAAATACAGGTAAAGGGTGCCCTTGGCGATCCGCGCCCGCTCGGCGACGCGGCGCATGGAGGAGCCCGCGAAGCCCGAGTCCCCGAACTCCGCCAAAGCCGATTCGAGTATCGCGGCGCGCTTGGCGTCGGCGTAGTACTTGTCCATCGGGCCCGCCTGACCGCGCGGTCAGGAAATGACCGCGCGGACACCTTCAGGTATAACGCGGTTCCGCGGCGGCGCAAGGGCTGGTTATTCTTTTATACTGTCAATTCCCGCGCGGGGGATGCCGCCCGGATCAAGCCGGGGGCAGTCCCGCGAGCTCGAGGACCTTCGCGCGGGAGAGCCCGGGTCCGAGGCCGCCCGCGTAGGTGCAGGCGATGGCCCCCGCCGCCTGGGCGAAGCGCATCGCCTCGTCGGGGCCGCGGCCCTCCTCGATGGTCGCGTAGAGGTAGCCGGCGGCGAAGGTGTCGCCCGCGCCCGTGGGGTCGAGGACCTCGACCCGGCAGGGCGGGTAGGCGCGGCCGCCGGCGTAGGCGCCCTCGGGCCCGAGCTTCACGATCGGGCGGCTCGTGCGCCCCGAGAGGTCGCGCCAGGCCGCGGCGGGATCGGCGCGCCCGGTGATCGAGCGGGCCTCGTCGGCGTTCACGAACAGGAAATCGAGGAGGGGGAGCCAGGAGTCGAGTCCCTCCCACTCCTCGCGCTCGTCCCACTGCGTGTCGAGCGAGGTGGTGAGGCCGGCGCGTCGCGCGGCCTCGAGGAGCCCCCGCACGCCGGAGCGGAAGCGCGGCATGCCGTAGACGCCCGAGACGTGGAGGTGGGCGAAGCCGACCGCGCCGGACTCGAGCTCCGCGACGAGCCTCGCCGCCTCGTCCATCGCGCCGAGCGTGCCGGAGAAGGTCACCTGCGTGCGCGTCGAGCCCCGGACGAGGTTGAGGGTCACCGCGGTCGCGACATCGCGCGTCATGCGCAACAACCGCGACCCGACGCCCGCGGCCGCGAGGCCCGCGGCGATCTCGCGGCCGTAGTGGTCCTCGCCCGCGAGGCCGCAGAACTCCGCGGCGCCGCCAAGCCGCGCGTAGCCTGCCGCGGCGAGGAGGGTCGAGCCGCCGGCCGCGGCGGCGAAGCCCTCGCAGAAGACCTCGCGGTCCTCCATGGGGGGGCGCGCGAGGCCCGACATTACGAGGTCGACGTCGCAGTCGCCGGCGAAGAGGACGGAACGGGCCATGCGGCTTTATACAACGCGCTCGAGAGGTCGCGCAACGGCGGCGGGCTCGAAGGCCCGGAGCCGGCCGAAGTCGAGGGTGCGGAAGTAATCCTCCATCGTCTCGGCCCGGCGGATCTCGAGGACGCTGCCGTCCTCGCGGAGGAGGAGCTCGGCGGCGCGCAGCTTGCCGTTGTAGTTGAAGCCCATGGCGTGGCCGTGGGCCCCGGTGTCGTGGATCGCGACCAGGTCCCCGATCTCCACCCTGGGCAGGGCGCGGGCCGTGGCGAACTTGTCGTTGTTCTCGCAGAGAGAGCCCGTGACGTCGTAGACGGCCTCCGGCGCCGCATCCTCCTTGCCGAGCACCGTGATGTGGTGGTAGGCGCCGTACATGCCGGGCCGCATAAGGTCGGCCATCGAGGCGTCGAGCCCCACGTAGTCCCGGTAAGTCCTCTTGAGGTGGATCACCCGCGAGACGAGCCAGCCGTAGGGGCCGGTGATGGCGCGGCCGCATTCCATGCAGACGCGCGCCGGCGCGCAGCCCGCCGGGACGAGGATGCCCTCGTAGGCCTCGCGCAGGCCCTCGGCCACGCGGGCCAGGGGGACGGCCTCCTCTCCGGGCCGGTAGGGGATGCCGATGCCGCCCCCGAGATTCACGAACTCGAAGCGGATGCCGAGGGCCTCCGAAAGCTCGACCGCGAGCTCGAACAGGATCCTCCCCGTCTCGACGAAGTATTCGGGGTCGAGCTCGTTGGAGGCGACCATCGCGTGGATGCCGAAGCGCCGGACGCCGCGGTCCCGGAGGATCCGGTAGCCCTCGAAGAGCTGCCCGCGCGTGAAGCCGTACTTGGCCTCCTCGGGCTTCCCGATGATCGCGTTGCCGCCCTTGAGCGGCCCGGGGTTGTAGCGGCAACTGACGACCTCCCGCGGGCCGAAGTCGCCGAGGGCGTCGACGTGGGAGAGGTCGTCGAGATTGATCACCGCCCCGGCCGCGCGCGCCGCGGAGAACTCCGAGGCCGGCGTGTCGTTCGAGGTGAACATGATGTCCTCGCCCGCGATGCCCGAGCGCATGGCGAGCTCGATCTCCGGGAGCGAGCTCGCGTCCGCGCCGAAGCCCTCCGCCGCGAGGATCTTGAGGATGTAGGGATTGGGCAGGGCCTTGACGGCGAAGTACTCCTTGAAGCCCCCGCCGAGGACGGAGAAGGCCTCGAGGAAGGCGCGGGCGTTCCGCCTGATCGCCGCCTCGTCGTAGAGGTGGAAGGGCGTGGGGTGCTCGGCGCAGATCGCCTCGAGGCGTTCCCTCGAAAGAGGTACGCGCTTCCGGCTCCGGCAGGGCGGGCTTCGCCTTTCCACGGACTGAAGGTTGGACATGAGGGACCTCCAATCCGGTGGAGATCCCAATGAAACCGCCCTCGGGAGCCATCAATGGCGTCGGGTGGGGCGATTCCGCTGGCGCTCCGCGGGGAATGGGATTCCCCGCGACAGCCGTCGGGTATTAGCCCGAACGTCCAAGGCGAGCGCGCAAGGCCTGCGCAGCGCCCTTCGGCGATCCTCCCCTTTCCTCCGGCCTCAGCGGGGCCCTGCCCTCGGCCGGAGTACTGATGGGGACCGCTCCTCCATCGGTGAGGAAGTGGATATCACAAGGCGGGAAGCCGCGCAAGGGGGCGACCGGCGCTCCCGCGCCGGCCCCCTCCGCGATCACTGCTCCTCGGGCGACCCCAGCAGGGCCCGCTCCCCGCCCCCGCCGCCCCCGACGACCTTGAAGAAGGCCAGGGCGTCCTTCATGGACTCGGCCTGGCCGGTGAGCTCCTCGGACATCGAGGCGAGCTCCTCCGCGGCCGCGGCGTTCTGCTGGATGACCTGGTCGAGCTGGCTCAGGGCCTTGTTGATCTGCTCGACCCCGGAGGTCTGCTCCCGGCTGCCCACGGCGATCTCCTGCACGAGCTCCGCGGTCTTCTGGATGTCCGGCACGATGGCCTTGATGACCGCGCCGGCGCGCTCGGCCACGGCCACGCTCGTCTGCGAGAGGGTGGTGATCTCGCCGGCCGCGACCTGCGAGCGCTCGGCGAGCTTGCGCACCTCGGAGGCGACGACGGCGAAGCCCTTGCCGGCCTCCCCCGCGCGCGCCGCCTCGATGGCCGCGTTGAGCGCCAGCAGGTTGGTCTGCCGCGAGATCTCCTCGATGATGCCGATCTTCGAGGCGATCTGCTTCATGGCCTCCACCGACTCGAAGACAGCCCGCCCGCCCTCGGCCGCGTCCTTGGCGGTCTTCTCGGCGAGCTTCTCGGTGGTGAGCGCGTTGTCCGAGCTCTGCTTGATGTTCGCGTTCATCTCCTCCATGGAGGCCGAGACCTCCTCGCCCGCCGAGGCCTGCTCGGTCGTGCCCTGCGAGAGCTGCTGGGCGGTCGAGCTCACCTGCCCCGCGCCTCCGGCGACCTCGCCCGCGGCGGCCTGCACCGCGCTGATCCGTTCGCGGATGGCCGCGACGAGGACGTCGAAGGCCCTGCCGGTCTCGCCGAGCTCGTCGCTCCGCGCCCGCATGCGCTCCAGGGCCCCCGTGTCGAGGCCCGCCATCGTGAAGTCGCCGCCCGCGAAGCGCAGCACCGCCCCGTTGATGAGGTTGACCGGCCTCGAGATGCTGCGGCCGATCAGGACGAAGACGGCGATCCCGACCGCGGCCGTCGCGAGGCCGATCGCGGCCATCACCTCGAGGAGGAGGTCGAGGGGCTTCAGGAGCACGTCGAGGGGCAGGACGATCGCGAGGGACCAGGGGTGCTCGTCGGCGCCTATCCTGATCGGCGAGAAGCTCAGGTACGAGACGGCCCCGGTCGCGAGGTTCTTCTTGGTGATGTCGATGGTCTTGCCCGCCTTGACCGCGGCGAGGATGGCCGGCTGCTGGGCGGGGACGTCGTCGCCGATCACCTTGCCGATCTGTTCCTTCTTCGGGTGGTAGAGCCGCGGGCCCGCGTTCGAGACGAGGATGGGATAAGCCCCTTCGTAGGGCTTGATCTTGGCCAGGAAGGCGCCGAGGGAGGAGATCGAGAGGTCGTGGCCGATCACGCCGACGGCCTTGCCGTCGACGAGGATCGGCACGCAGATGCTCGTGAGGAGGATCGTGTCCTCCTTCTTGCCGGTATACGTGTAGGAATAAGGTTCGGGGACGAAGTCGCGCTTCGTGTCGCGGGGCACGAGGTACCAGTCGCCCTCGCCCGGCTTCTCGTAGCCGACGGCCACCGAGCGCTGCACCTTCCCGCTTCCCCGGTCGTAGATCGTCAGGTAGCGCCCCGTTGCGTCCGAGGCCGGCGTGTTCCGGTACTTCGCGTCCTTTCCGTCGAGGGCCTCGGGCTCCCAGACGCTCCAGGTCGAGAGGAAGGCCGGGTTGGCCTCGAGGTTGGCCTTGAGGATGGCGTCGACGCCCGCCCGGTCAAGCGTGCCCGAGGCCCGGAGCCCGACGAGGGAGTCGCGGAGGGCGCGGGCGTCGGCCGCCGCCTCGTTGAGCTGGCCGGCGACGATGGCCGCGTTCGTCGTCGAGAGCCCGTCGCCCTCGCGATGCGCCGCCTCGGTCAGGAGCCGCGAGGCGGAAAGGTAGGAGACGGCCACGATGGCCCCGATGCACAGGACGTACAAGGTCACGGCGGGAACCACGATCCTCGCGCCGATCCTCATTCGAATTCGCATTGCTCCCTCCGCCAAACTGGTCTGCCGTAAGTATAGGCGGCGGGACTGGGGGAATGCAAAGAGCCGGTTCTAGGAAACGAGGAAGAAGCCTGCCGCGGCCGCGCCGCAGTCCCGCGCGAGGAGCTCCGCGAAGCGCGCGGCGCAGGCCTCGAGCGAGGACGGCGGCTCCGCGGCGGGAGCGTAGACGATGGCGACCACGTCCCGCGCCTCCTCCATGACCTTGGTGGCCATCGCGTCCTTGACCGGATTGCCGCAGGGCTCCCAGTTCCCGCCCGCGCCGCGGCGGCAGGCGACGACGAGGTCCTCGAGGTCGATCTCCTGCCCCGATCGGTTGAAGACGTAGGACTCCCCGGCGAGGCCGCGGCGGAGCCGGAGCTCCGGGCCCGTCCTCGCGAGGTCGAAGACGCTCGCCGGGTAGCCCCACTCGAGGCTGACCGCGTTGTTCGAATCCACGGGGCCGTTGACGAGGGGGAAGCCGCCCGTCGGCCCCTCGCCCTCGAGGGCGGCGGCCAAGAGGTACTCGCTCGAAGGCTTGGAGCGGCCCGCCGGCTTGTACTTCCCGTGGCGGAGCATGTTTCGCACATCGGCCTTCCGCCCGGGCGAAAGGAAGGATTCGCCCGCGGCGCGCACCCGCGGCAGGAGCGCGGCGAGGTGGGCCGAGGCCGCCCCGCTCGGCGCGCAGGAGGGCAGGCCGAGGCCCCAGACGAGGGCCACGCGGAGCGTCCCGCGGAGCGAATCGTCCATCTCGAGAGTCGCGGGCGGTCTCGTGCTCATCGCCGGGATGATAGCGCCCGCCCGGCCCCGAGGTCCACCGCCGCCGCCGCGATCCGGCGCGCCCCCTCGACGAGCCGCTCCTCCCGCTCCGCGGCGAAGTTGAGCCTCAGGTAGCGGTCGGCCTCCGGATCCGCCGGATCCGGGAAGCAGGGGCCCCCGGGATAGACGAGCACTCCCACGGCGCGGCAGGCCTCGGCGAGTCGCCGGGCGCCCAGCCCGGGAGGCAGGCGGAGCCAGGCGAAGAGGCCCCCGGCCGGTCGCTCCAGGGCGAAGCCCGGCGGAAGCGCTTCCAGGGCCTCGAGCAAGGCGTCGCGCCTGGACCTGCAGGCGCGGCGGGAGCGCCTGACGTGGTTGTCGTAGCCCCCGACCGTGACGATCCTCGCGAGGGCGCGCTGCTCGAGGCCCGGCGAGGAGAGGGAGGCCGCGTACTTGAGGTCGAGGAGGAGGTCGAAGACCGGTCCGCGGGCCAGGAGGAAGCCCACGCGCAGGCCCGGGGCGAGCATCTTGGAGAAGGTGCCCGAGTAGGCGACGGTCCCCGGCGGGGCGATCGAGCAGAGGGCCGGGAGGTCGCGGCCCTCGACCCGTAGGTCGCCGACGTAGTCGTCCTCGAGGACGGGGACTCCCTCGCGCGCCGCGAGGGCCGCGAGCTCCGCGCGCCGCTCGGGGGCGAGGCTCGCCCCCGAGGGATTCTGGAAGTTGGGCATCGTGTAGATGAAGGCGGGCTTGGTTTCGCGCAACGCGCGCTCGGCGAGGTCCACGCGCATGCCCCGCGCGTCGACGGGCACACCGACGACGCCGAGGCCGAGGGCGCGGAAGAGGGCGAGGGCCACGGCGTAGGTCGGGGACTCGACCAGGACGGGCCCTCCCCGCCTCGCCGCGAGGAGGGCGAAGAGGAGGATCCCCTCCTGGGAGCCCGAGGTGACGAGGATCTCGCCGGGCGCCGCGTCGATGCCGCGGCTCGAGAGCACCCGCGCCGCCGCCTCCCTGAAGGGGGCGTAGCCCCGTGGGTCGGCGTAGTCGAAGGACTCCTCCTCGGCGCAGGCCCGCCGCAGGGCCGAGCGGAGACCCTCCCGCGGCAGGAAGGCGGGGTCGCCCAGGCCCGAGGCCAAGTCGATGACATCGTCTCGCGGGCGGGCGCGGAGCCCCGCGCCCGCTTCGAGGCCGGAGACGGGCCCTCGGGACGCGAGTTCGGCCTGCCAGGCCGGTACCGGCCAGCCGCGGGCCTCCCCCGACCGCGCCGCGCCCTCGGCGACGAAGGTCCCGCTCCCGAGCCTGCGGACCACCAGGGCCTCGGCCTCAAGCTGGGCGTAGGCTCCTTCGGTCGTGATCCGCGACACGCCGAGCTCCTCGGCGAGGGCGCGGGCCGAGGGAAGCCGCGAGCCGGGCTCGAAGGCCCCGGAGCGGCAGCGCTCGCGGATGAATCCCGCGACCTGTTCGTAGAGGGGAGCGTCGGAGGAGCGATCGAGTGCGATCCGCATGTGCCATCAAGTGGTCATATGAAAACATCTGTCAACTGGGCATTCATGCAATACCATTTAAGGATTATATTCATTTCGAAGGCACGGAGCCGGGAGGATGACGAATGAGCGGAAAGGGATTGGGGTCTGACCCCATCACAGTGGGGTCAGACCCCCTCAGGGCGGGGTCAGACCCCGCCAAGGCCGGCATGGCCGGCGGCTACGCGATCGGCCTCGCCGCGGCCGCCGTCCTCTCGCTGACGGGCATCCTGATCGCCCTCGTCTCGAGCCGGCATGGCGTCGCCGCCCTCGTCATCGCCTTCTGGCGGGACCTCTTCACCTCGGCCGCGATCGCCGCGGCCCTCGCGCTCCTCTCGCCCCGCCTCCTCAGGATCCGCCTCCGCGACGCGGGCTTCCTCGTCCTGAACGGCCTCGTGCTCGCCGGCTTCAACATCCTGTGGACCCTCTCCGTGGTCCGCAACGGCGCGGCGGCGGCGACCCTCCTCGTCTATTCCTCGGGCGGCTTCACCGTCCTCCTCGGCGCCCTCCTCCTGGGCGAGCGGGTCGGCCTCCCGAAGGCCGCCGCGGTGGCGGCCTCCCTCGCGGGCGCCGCCCTCGTCTCCGGCCTCTTCTCGGCCCCTCCCGCCGGCGGCGCCTCCGCCGACCTCCTCGGCGTCGCCTCGGGCCTCGGCTCGGGCCTGGCCTACGCGGTCTACAGCCTCGTCGGGAAAGTCGGGTCGAGGAGGGGCATCTCGCCCTGGACGGGGGTCTGTTACTCCTTCGCGGTCGCGGCCCTCGTCCTCCTCGGACTGAGGCTCCTGCCGGCCGGCCTCGTGCCGGCGAGCGTCCTCGGCCCGGGCGGCCTCCTCCTGCGGGGCAAGCCCCTCGGCGCCTGGCTCCTCCTCGCGGCCCTCGCGGCGGGCCCGACGGCCCTCGGCTTCGGCCTCTACAACGCGAGCCTCGCCCGCCTGCCCGCCGGCACCGCGAACCTCCTGGCCTCGACCGAGCCCCTCTTCACCGCGGTCGTCGCCTACGCATTCCTCGGCGAGCGGCTCGGGAGCGAAGCCCTGGCGGGCGGCGTCCTCATCCTCGCCGCGGTCCTCCTCCTCTGGCTCGGGGACCGCAGGGCCGGTGTCACGAAGCGTAGGGGTGGACCGGCCTGACCTCGATCGTCAGATAGGACAAGAGCGAAGGGGGCCACCTTCGGAGAAGGTTGCCCCCCTACGCGCTCCCCCCTTCCAAGCAACCTAGCGTGCCATGACCCGGATGCAGTCCCGCGCCGCCTCGGCCCGCTCGAGGGCCTCGTCCGGGTCGCGGCCGATCGCGGTCAGGTGGCCCATCTTGCGGAAGGGCCGCACCTCGCGCTTGCCGTAGAGGTGGAGCGCGACGCCCGGGAGGGCGAGGGCCCGCTCGAGGCCGACGTACTCCGGCTCCCCCGAGGCCCCCGGCGCGCCGAGGAGGTTGACCATGGCGGCGGGCCTGAGGAGCTCGGCGCTCCCGAGGGGAAGGCCGAGGAGGATGCGGACGTACTGGTCGAACTGGCTCGAGGCGCAGGCCTCGATCGTGTAGTGGCCCGAGTTGTGCGGCCGCGGCGCGATCTCGTTGACGAGGATGCGGCCGTCCCGCCCGAGGAACATCTCGACGGCGAAGACGCCCGCCGCGCCGGAGCGGGGCGAGCCCGAGCGGGTCGAGGCCTCCTCGAGGGCGCGGACGCAGGCCAGGGCGAGCTCCTCGGCCCGGGAGCGGATGCCCGCCGCCTCTCGCGCGGGGGCGACGACGGAGTCGCAGAGGTTCGCGCGCTCGTCGAAGGCCATCTCGACGCAGGGATAGACCGCGGTCGAGCCGTCCGGCGCCCGCGCGACCACGACGGCGAGCTCCTTCGCGAAGTCGACCTTCTCCTCGGCGAAGGAGGGGCCCGGCAGGGCCTCGGCCGCCGGGGAGTCGAGGATCGCGACGCCCCGCCCGTCGTAGCCGCCCGAGCAGGACTTCTGCACGAGCGGGAAGCCGCCGAGCCGCTCCGCCGCGGCCGCGATCGCCTCGGGCGGGGGAGGCGCGCCCGCGGGGC
>CAYNPQ010000049.1:24457-26648 GCA_964399065.1 uncultured Treponemataceae bacterium
CCCGGCGCGGGGTAATCCGGCGTCAGGACCTCGATGTCGGCGAGGTACTTCCTGGCCTCCTCGATGGCCATGCGGCCGAGCTGGCCGCCCCCGATGATGCCGATCCTCCGCATGGCCACCCCCCGGCGGCGATACCCGCCTCTGGGGGCATCCTAGCCCCTCCGGGCCCCGCCCGTCGAGGCGTGCCGTCCCGTCAATCGGGCAGCCAGGCCGCCTTCATTGAAGAGAAGAGCTCGAGCGCCGTCGTGATCCCCTCCGCGCCGGGCCTGATCTCGCCGTCGGAACCGTCGACGGAGCCGCGCCCCAGGAGCTCGAAGTCCACCGCCCGCGCGGGGCCCGCGGCGTCGATCGCGGCGCGATAGACGAGGGAGGGTTGCCCGTTCACGCCGGCGGACGCCTCGGGATAGGCCTCGTTCCAGTCGTAGGAGCGGTTGGTCTCGAGCATGACGACGCAGGGCCCCGAGGGCATGCCGGCCGCGGGGCGGCCGGCGACCCGGGTCTCCCCCTTCGAGGTGGCGGCGCTCACCGCATCGGCCTCCGCGCCCCGGAGCCGCGACCAGACCGGCAGGGCCTCGGGCCTGCCCCGCTCGGGCGCCGCGCGCCAGGCTCCGCGTTCCGCCCGGTCGGTCACGAAGAGAGTCCCGAGGTAGCGCCCATCGGGCGATTCCAGCCAGACGGCGACTTGTGGCTGGACCTTGTAGCCGAATGGCCCGAAGCCCCGGCGGGCCTCATAGTGGGCGCCGGGGACGAGCTTGAGCTCGATCCGCGGCCCGGAGCCGGGCCCGAGGACGAGGGCGCGGCTCGCGGGTCCGGCCGCGCAGCCCCCGAGCAGGACGAGGGCCGCGAGCGCGGCCGAGGCGGGAGCGAGCGCCCCGGCGCGAGGCGAAGGGGTAGGAGCCTTGAAACCAGTGCGCATTCACGTTCCTCTCTTCAATGTGGGCATTGCCAACATAATACTGTTATAATGTTGGCAACGTCTACATCCCATGCTAGGATTCTCCCATGCATGGCAAGAACCCCGCGCCCGACGGCTACCACCATGGCGACCTGAAGGCCGAACTCATCCGCCTGGGGCTGGCGGCCTTGGAGCGCGAAGGGGCGGGGGCCTTGAGCCTCCGGGCCCTCGCCGCGGAGGCGGGCGTCTCCAAGGCGGCGCCCTACCGCCACTTCCCGGAGCGGGAGCTCTTCCTGGGCGCCCTCGCGGACGAGGGCTTCCGCCTCCTCTGCCTTGCGCTCGAGAACGCGACCGCGGAGGGCTCGGGCCTCCCCGGCATGGGCCGGGCCTACATGGCCTTCGCGGTCGCCCGCCCGGCCCTCTACCGCCTCATGAACTCCGAGTTGATGTGCAGGATGCCCTCCGAGCTCACGGGCGAGGCGAGGCGCTCCATGCGCATCCTGGGCGCGGCCCTCGCGCGGGAGGCCCTCGTGGGCGAGGGAAGCTGGGAACTCGCGCTCGAGGGCGCGGCGGACCTGCGCTTCGCGGACGAGGCCGCCGCGGCCTGGGGCTACATCCACGGGCTCGTGATGCTGAGGATCGACCGCCTCTTCCCGGCCTGGCTCCCCGAGCCGGACTGGGACTCCCTCGCGGGGAGGCTGCCCTCGGCCGAGCGGAACGCCCCTACTCCTCCTCGTCGCGGCCGGTGACGCGCTGCCCGGGGACGGTCTCGAGGTCGGGCAGGAGGCTCGGCTGCCGCGCGCCCTCCGGCCGCGCGGCGGGCGAGGCCGCGCCGCGGACCGCCCCGAGGACCTCGGGGTTGTGGACGAGGTCGCGGGGCTTGGAGCCCTTGGCGGGACCGACGATGCCCTTCTCCTCCATGAGCTCCACGAGGCGCGAGGCGCGGTTGTAGCCGATCTTGAGGCGTCGCTGGATGTACGAGGCGCTCGCCTTGCCCTGCTGCAGGACTATCTCGAGGGCCTTCTCGAAGAGGGGGTCGTCGTCCTCGTCGCCGAAGAGCGAGGGCTCGCCCTCCTCCTCGTCCTCGTCGATGAAGATCTCGTCGTCGATGTAGTCGGGCTCGCCCAGGGTCTTCACGAACTCGACCGCGCGCTCGACCTCCTCGTCGGAGACGAAGGCGCCCTGCATGCGCACGGGGAAGGGGTCCCAGGCGCTCGCGAAGAGCATGTCGCCGCGCCCGAGGAGCTTCTCGGCCCCGACCATGTCGATGATGATGCGGCTGTCGAACTTGCCCGC
>CAYNPQ010000050.1:0-2316 GCA_964399065.1 uncultured Treponemataceae bacterium
TAGCCGCCCGAGGCGAGGACGACGCCCTTGGCCGCCTTGATGGCGATCTGCGTGCCGTCCGCCTGGACGGCCTTCGCCCCGATGACCTTGCCCGAGGCGTCCGCGACGAGCTCGGTGCCGCGGGTCTCGGTGTGGATCTTGACGCCGAGCTCCACGGCCTTCTTCTCGAGCTGGGGGATTCGGTCCGCGCCGGACATGAAGCTGTGGGTGCGGGGCCACATGGCGCCGAGGACGGTGGACAGGCCCGTCTGGCCGCCGTAGTTGGAGGTCCCGCCGTACTGGGCCTTGAGGCCGATGCTGTCCATCCACTTGAGGCTGTCGAGGGCGCTCTCCGCGAGCTTCCTCGCCAGCTCGATCCGCGGCGCGATCCAGCTGCCGTCATCCATCTTCCGCAGGCCGCCTGAGTAGATGTGCCACATGTGGAGGGAGATCGCGTCGAAGCCGGGCATGTCGACGCCCGCGACCTTGCCCTGGTTGGCGGCGTAGAAAGCCGCGATGTCGGACTTCAGTCTGTCGAGGACGGGCTTCCACTCGGGATAGAGGTCGAACTTGAGGGCCGGGTCGGCGGGATCGAGGGCGAGGTAGGCGTCCATCGAGGCCTTCTGTGCCCTGGTCAGCTTCATGGTGGCCTGGGCCTCGGGATCGACCGCGTTGTACGCGGCGCCGGCCATCATGGTGTTGCCGCCGATGACCGAGCCCTTCTCGATGAGGATGACCTTGGCTCCCGACTGGGCCGCGCTGATGGCGGCGGAGAGACCGGCGCCGCCGGCTCCGACGACCAGGACGTCGCCTTCCCAAGTCTCGGGCCTCCTCGGCTTGACCATGGCCTCCTTGGCCTTCAGCGCGGCCACGTCGAGGCCGGCCTTCCTGGCCGCGTCGGCGACGGCGCCCTTGATGCCGTTCGAGGCGAAGGTGGCGCCGGTGACAGCGTCTATCTTCAGGCTCTGGGTCTCGACGATGCGCCTCGGAATGCGCTCGAGGGCGACCTTCGCGACGTAGGGAGTCTCCTTCGACTCCAGGATCCTGATCGCCTCGATGCGGCCGCCCGATACGGCGACCTGGACCTTCATCGGCCCCTGCATGCCTTTCGAGGCGCCTTCGAAGACGCCATCGACGGGCTTGGCCGCCCCGGCGTTCGAGGCGCAGCCGGCCAGTCCGATCGCCGCCGCCGCCACGAGGGCGCGAGCCGTTCCTTTCCTCATACATCCTCCTGGGATATCGGATTTTGCGGAAGCCTAAACCTCGACTCGACTCGAGGGTCAATCGCATTCGCGAGATCCCTCGCGGCGGATCCGCGTCTTTGTCTCGGCCTCCCGGGTGCAGGTACGGCCCCCAGGGCCCGCGGTACGGGGCGCGGGAGCGGTGTCCGCGGCCCTCGAGCCGCCTTCCCCGCGAT
Organism: uncultured Treponemataceae bacterium; assembly: GCA_964399065.1. Taxonomy (GTDB): domain Bacteria; phylum Spirochaetota; class Spirochaetia; order Treponematales; family Rectinemataceae; genus JAKLFE01. The sequence continues at coordinate 1,397 of CAYNPQ010000050.1, forward strand.
ACGCGCGGCTGCTTGAGTGAAAGCCTCGAGCCGCCTTCAAGGTCATGCATGATCAGCCGGCGCCGTGCTATAGTGACCGCAGGACCGAGGCGCACGGGGGACGGGGTGAGATACAGGATCGGGACGTTCAAGACCTTGACGGGGCTCTCGGAGGCCACGCTCCGCTTCTACGATCGCCAAGGCCTCCTCTGCCCCGCCAGGGACCGTGGCAACGACTATCGGAGCTACGACGAGTACGACTTGCTCCAGCTGGTGCAGGTGATGCAGTACAGCAGCTTCGACATTCCCTTGGCCGAGCTTCCCGGCGAGGAGCGCTCGGTGACCGCGGCGACCATGCGCGACGTCCTCGCCGCGCGGAGAAAGAACATCGAGGCGACGATCTCCGAGCTCTACGACAAGCTCGGCCGGATCAAGCTGCACGAGGCCTCCTTCGAGCGGATCGCCGAAGGGAAACCCGGCATCGCCCAGGCGAACATCGGCGGCATCTACCGGCTCTTCCTCTCGGACCCCGAGGTCGCGAGGCACCCCTCCGCGGAGGGGATAGCCGCCCGCTGGCTCTCGTACATGCCGTACACGCACGCCACCGTGCGCATCCCCCTCGACGAGCTGCGATCGGCGGGAGAGGGCCCCTACAGGAGCTACGCCGGCATCGGCATGCTCGAGCGCTACTTCATCGAGAGGGGCGAGAGCTTCCGGGAGCCGATGCAGTACTCGCCGCCCAACACCTGCATCCATGGCGTCGTGGCGGTGGAGGACTTGGGATCGATCTCCCGCGCGGACCTCGCGCCCTTCTTCGACCATCTCGCGGCGAAATCGCTCATCCCCGTCGACGACATGTTCGGGTGGGTGGTCTACATCGAGCGCGACGGCCGGCGGCGCAGGTACTACCTCAGCCTCCGGATCGCCGTGGCTTGAGGGGG
>CAYNPQ010000050.1:2416-23224 GCA_964399065.1 uncultured Treponemataceae bacterium
GGCGCGGAGCTCGGCGGGGGCTGAGGGCGGCTCAGGGCGCGGAATCCAGGAAGGCGAGGATAGCCTCGAAGATCGCGGCGTTCTCGACGATGCGCGTCCCCGGGCGCCCGGCTCCGATCCAGGGGGCGAAGACGGTTTCGGCCAACGCGCCTTTCGCGGCGATGGTCACGAGCTCGTTGCTGTGCCCGGTCGTCGCGTAACGCGCCGTCCCGCCGGGGAAGGCGTAGACGCCCGCCCCCGCGGCCTCCGGCAGGTCGCCCTTAGCCGCGACCTCCGCCGAGGGATCGAAGCGCAGCATGCCGGTCGCGTGGTCGGCGGTGACCACGAGGAGACTGTTCCCCCAGTCGATGTCGTCGCCGGGCCTGTCGACGAAGGCCTCGACCGCGCGGACCGCGTCGTCGAGGGAGCAGACGGCCCCGACCATACGGCCGTAGTCGTTCGCGTGATTGGCCCAGTCGATCTCGCCCTGCTCGGCGACGAGGAGGAAGGGGCCGCCGCGGGCGGCGAGGATGCCGGCGGCCGCCGCGACCGAGGCCGCGAGGCTCGGGCCGTCGGCGCCGGGCGCCAGCGAGGGCGTTCCCGGAGAGTCGGAGGGAAGCGGGGTTCCGTAGGAGCCGTCGGCCCCGCCGTAGAGGCCGAAGAGTCCCACGCCCGCGGGCAGGGCGGCGGCCGCGGCGGCGAGGGCGGTGTCGCAGGCCGATTGCGCGGCGCCGGGCTCGCGCTCGAGGAGCCGCCAATGCGCCGTGGAGCGCAGGACCCCGAGCCCGGCCGCGTCCAGGTAGGTCGCGCAGGCATCGGGATGGCCGCCCCCGATGATCGCGGCGAGGTCCGCGCCGATCATCTGCCGGGCGATGGAGGGGTACGAGCCTCGCCCCATGGAGTGCGCGACGAAGGCGGCCGGCGTCGCGTGGTCGAAGGGCACGGTGGAGAGGACGGCCGAGGAACCGCCGTAGAGGGACTCCATGATTTCCGTCAAAGTGTCGAGCTGCCCGCCGAGGAGTGGGTCGCCGCGCTTCCAGGCGATGTTGCCCGCGTCGGTCTTCCTGCCCGTCGACATGGCGGTCGCGGCGGCCGCCGAATCCGTCGCGGCCGCGAGGAGGTAGGCCTCCGCCCCCGCGGGCGCGGAGGCCGCGGGCCAAGGCCCGGTCCCTCCCCTGGCGGGATCGTAGCCGACGAGGGGATCGGCGCCCGCCTCGTCATAGGACGGCTTGCCCTCGGCGGCTGCCCTCGCGTCGTAGCTTGTCACGTCCCAGGTCGCGGCCCAGGCCTGGAAGGGGAAGGAATGCCAGGCGAGTCCGCGGTCCTCGCCGTGGCGGTAGCGCGACGCGGCGATCTCCGAGGGCAGGCCCATGCCGTCGCCGATGAGGAGGAAGACGCGGCCCCGCGAGGCGCGCGTCTCGGCGCGGCAGGAGGCGGCGAGGAGGAGGAGGGCGAGGGCGGAAAGGAGCGCGGCGCGGGAACGGTACGGCTGGCTGGCCATGAGACAAGTATAGCCCCGATCGCCCGCCTTCGCCCGGCCTCAGGCGTTCCGGCCAAGGAGGGGCACGAAGGCCACGCCGCGCCAGCTCTCACGATCGAGGCCCGTCGGGGTACACGTGATGCGAAACAAGCAGCCGCGGGCCTGGGGGTAGAGGAGGATCCCCCCGACCGCGAGCTGGGCGACGAGGAGGGACTCGTCGAAGGACCGCGAGGCGACGCCTGCCGAGAGGAGGATGCGGTCGAAGGGGGCGAGCCCGGGGAAGCCGGCGGAGCCGTCGCCCTCGATGAAGCGCAGCCGGTCGAGCAGGGAAACTCCCGGCTGCCCCGGGATGCGATAGGCGGCGCAGCTCGCCCGGCCGGACGTCGCGAGCTCGGGCACGATCTCCGCCGCGTAGACGAGCCCGTCCGGCGCGCAGAGCAGCGAGGCCACGGCTGCCGCGTAGCCGGAGCCGGAGCCGACCTCCAGCACACGGTGGCCGGGCCCCACGCGGAGCTTGTCGAGCATGAGCGCGACCATGGAAGGCTGAGAGCAGGTCTGGCCGTGGCCGATCGAGACCGGCTCGTCGAGGTATGCCGCCCAACGCTCCGAGGGAGGGAGGAAGGCGGCGCGATCCACCCGGCGCATGGCGTCGAGCACGCGTTGATCGCGATGGCCTCCGCCGACGTAATCGCCCGCCTCGGCGGCCACCAGCCTGACGAGCCCCTCGTTGTCGGAGGCTCCCCTCATCCCGGCCTCCCCGCGGGCGGTCCCGGGTATCGATAGTTTCTTCTTGACTGCCCGTCCAGTCATATTATAATGCCTTTTCCCGTACAGTGCATAAAGGAGGAATTGATGAGAAAGTCACTCAGGATCGCCCTGGTCGCCATCCTCGCGACGGCGTCGCTCTTCGGCGCCTTCGCCCAGGCGAAGTACCACGTCGGCATCGTCACCGGCACGGTCTCCCAGTCCGAGGACGACCTTCGCGGCGCCGAGGCGATGATCAAGGAGTACGGCGACGTCAAGTCCGGCGGCATGATCCAGCACCTCACCTACCCTGCCAACTTCATGGCCGAGCAGGAGACGACGATCTCCCAGATCGTCTCGCTCTCGAACGATCCCCTCATGAAGGCGATCGTCATGAACCAGGCCGTCCCCGGGGCGACCGAGGGCTTCCGCCGCGTCCGCGAGGCCAGGCCCGACATCCTCCTCCTCGCCGGCGTCCCGCAGGAGGACCCCCTCGTCATCTCCAAGATCGCCGACCTCGTCATGCGAAACGACTTCGTGTCCTCCGGCTACCGCATCGTCTGGACCGCGAAGCAGCTCGGCGCCAAGACCTTCGTCCACATCTCCTTCCCGCGGCACATGAGCGTCGAGACCCTGACCCGCCGCCGCATGATCATGGAGGAGGCCTGCAAGGACCTCGGCCTCAAGTTCGTGTTCGAGACCGCCCCCGACCCGACGAGCGAGGTCGGCGTCGTCGGCGCCCAGCAGTTCATGCTCGAGAACGTGCCGATGTGGATCCAGAAGTACGGCAAGGAAACCTGTTTCTTCGCCACGAACGACGCGCACACCGAGCCCCTCATCAAGCAGGTCGTCCAGTACGGCGGCATCTTCGTCGAGGCCTCCCTGCCCTCGCCCCTCCTCGGCTACCCGGGCGCGCTCGGCATCGACCTCAAGGCTGAGAAGGGCAACTTCCCGGCGATCATGAAGAAGGTCGAGGAAGTCGTCGTCGCCAAGGGCGGCGCGGGCCGGCTCGGCACCTGGTCCTACTCCTTCGGCTACTGCGCCACCGCGGGCCTCACCCAGCACGCGATGAACGTGATCGAGGGCCGCTCCAAGATGACCAGCATGGCCGACATCTTCAAGGCCTTCGGCAAGTACACGCCCGGCACCAAGTGGGGCGGCTCCTGGTACGTCGACGCCTCCACCGGCGTCAAGCTCCCGAACTTCGCCCTCCTCCTCCAGGACACCTACATCTTCGGCAAGGGCCCGATGAAGTCGGCCGACATCGACGTCCCCGAGAAGTACCTCAAGATCTCCTCCGGACTCACGAAGAAGTGAGTCCCGCGGCCGCGGGATCGCGCATCGCGTCCCGCGGCCTCACGAGACGGAGACGATGTTGAAGGAGGCCGCCCGCTCGAGGCGGCCTCCGCGTAAAGGAAGGTCCCCGGCGCGCGCCGGCCGGCCTTCCGGAAGGACATGATGGAAAAGGCAGGACCGATCCTGAGCCTCAAGGGCGTCGGGAAGCAGTACAACGGCACGCGCGTGCTCGAGGGGATCTCCTTCGACGTCATGCCGGGCGAGATAGTCGGCCTCGTCGGGGAGAACGGAGCGGGCAAGACGACCCTCATGCGGATCCTCTTCGGCATGACGATCATCGCCGAGACCGGCGGCTACGAGGGCAGCGTGCTGATCGACGGCGCGGAGGCCCGCTTCCGGAGCCCCTTCGACGCCCTCGAGGCCGGCATCGGCATGGTGCATCAGGAGTTCTCCCTCATTCCCGGCTTCACCGCGACGGAGAACATCCTCCTCAACCGGGAATCTGTCCGGCCGAACCTCCTCGTCGACCTCTTCGGCGACCGCATGAGCGTCCTCGACCGGACCCTCATGGGCCATCGCTCGCGCAAGGCCATCGACAAGCTCGGCGTGCCCCTCGACCCGGACACCGCGGTGCGCGAGATGCCCGTCGGCCACAAGCAGTTCACCGAGATCGCGCGAGAGCTCGACCGCGAGAAGGTGCGGCTCCTCGTCCTCGACGAGCCGACGGCGGTCCTGACGGAGAGCGAGGCGGAGACCCTCCTCAAGGCGATGCGCGGCCTCGCGGCCGAGGGCATCGCGATCGTGTTCATCTCGCATCGCCTGCGCGAGGTCCTCGAGGTCTCCGACAAGGTGGTCGTCCTGCGCGACGGCAAGCTCGTCAAGGAAGCCTCGGCCGCCGGCCTCACGGTCCGCGACGTGGCCTCGCTCATGGTCGGCCGCTCCTTCGAGGGCACGGCGCGCACCCGGCCCGCCGCCGAGCGCCCCGCGGGATCCTCCTTCCTCGAGATCGAGGGCCTCTGGGTCGACATGCCCGGCGAGACGGTGCGCGACCTCGACTTCTCGGTCCCCGAGGGCGAGATCTTCGGCATCGGCGGCCTGGCCGGCCAGGGCAAGCTCGGCATACCCAACGGGATCATGGGCCTCTTCGCCTCGGGCGGCACGGTGCGGCTCGCCGGGAAGACGGTGCCGCTCAACGCGCCGCGCAAGGCCCTCGAGGCGGGCATGGCCTTCGTCTCCGAGGACCGCCGCGGCGTCGGCCTCCTCCTCGACGAGGGGATCGACTGGAACATCTCCTTCTCGGCGATGCAGATCAGGGACGCCGCGGTGAAGCCCCTCCTCGGGGGCCTCTTCAAGTGGAGGTCGGACTCCGCGATGCGCGACCTCGCCGAGGGCTACGTCAAGGCGCTCGACATCAAGTGCACGAGCACGAGGCAGCGCGCCGGGAACCTCTCGGGCGGCAACCAGCAGAAGGTCTGCCTCGCGAAGGCCTTCGCCCTCGAGCCGCGGGTCCTCTTCGTGTCCGAGCCGACCCGCGGCATCGACGTGGGGGCCAAGCGCCTCGTGCTCGACGAGATCAGGCGCGTCAACAGGGAAAGGGGGACGACCGTCGTGATGGTCTCGAGCGAGCTCGAGGAGCTCAGGATGATATGCGACAGGATCGCCATAGTCGACGAGGGCCGGATCGCCGGCATACTCCCGCCCGAGGCCCCGATCGAGGAGTTCGGCATACTCATGTCGGGCGACGGCGAAGGCCGCGAAGCGGCGGAGGCCTGAGCATGGAACGCGTAAAGGCCTTCGTGGCGGACTTCGGCCTGCCCCGCATCATCATCGCGATCTTCCTCTTCATGTTGTTCCTCTCCGCGCCCTTCGTCGGCGTCAGCGTCTCGAGCTCGCTCTCGAACACGATCGCGCGCTTCGGGATGAACGGCATCATGGTCCTGGCCATGGTCCCCATGATCCACTCGGGCTGCGGCCTCAACTTCGGCCTCCCCCTCGGCGTGATCGCCGGCCTCCTCGGCGCGACCATCTCCATCGAGATCGGGCTTTCCGGCGCCTCGGGCTTCGCCGTCGCCGCCCTGATCTCGCTGGCCTTCGCCGCCCTCTTCGGCTACGGCTACGGCAAGCTGCTCAACCGCGTCAAGGGCGACGAGATGATGATCGCCACCTACGTGGGCTTCTCGTCCATCACCCTCATGTCGATCGGGTGGCTCGTCCTTCCCTACAAGAGCCCGACCATGGTCTGGGGCTTCGGCGGCGAGGGACTCCGCACGACGATCTCGGTCGAGGCCTTCTGGGACAAGATCCTCAACAAGGCCCTCGCCATCAGGATCGGCGAAAGCTTCGTCCTGCCCACGGGCATGCTCCTGGCATTCGGCCTCACGGCCCTGGCGGTCTGGTTCTTCCTCCATCTCAAGACCGGCAGCGCGATGACCGCCTCCGGCTCGAACCCCGTCTACGCGCGGGCCTCGGGCATCGATGTCGACCGCATGAGGACCACGAGCGTCGTCCTCTCCACGATGCTCGGCGCCGTCGGCATCCTCGTGTACCAGCAGAGCTTCGGCTTCATCCAGCTCTACGAGGGCCCCTTCTCGATGACCTTCCCCTCGGTCGCGGCGATCCTGATAGGCGGCGCGAGCGTGAACAAGGCCTCGATCGCCAACGTGCTGGTCGGGACCTTCCTCTTCCAGGGCATCCTCACCATGACGCCCACCGTCATCAACTCGGTGCTGAAGGCGGACATGTCGGAGGTCATCCGCGTCGTCGTCTCGAACGGCATGATCCTGTACGCCCTCACGCGAAAGACGAAGGTGGCCAAATGAAATCCAAGCTCAGGCTCTTCCTGATCGACAACGCGGTGGTGGTGCTCTTCGTCGCCATCATCGCCGCGGCCATCCCCGTCTCGGGCATACCCATCAAGTACCTGGTCCAGGAGATCGCGACGAGGCTCGGCCGCAACGCCTTCCTCGTCCTCGCCCTCCTCCTCCCCGTCATGGCGGGCATGGGCCTCAACTTCGGCATGGTGCTCGGCGCCATGGCGGGCCAGATCGGCCTCATCTTCGTCACGGACTGGAACATCGTCGGGATCCCCGGCGTGGCCCTGGCCGCGATAATAGCGACGCCGATAGCCCTCGGGCTCGGCTGGATCTGCGGCCAGGTGCTCAACCGCGCCAAGGGCCGCGAGATGGTGACGGGCTACATCCTCGGCTTCTTCATGAACGGCCTCTACCAGTTCGTGGTCCTCTACGGCATGGGCACCGTCATCCCGATCGTGACCAAGGGCATCCTCCTCTCGCGGGGCTACGGGGTGCGCAACGTCATCGACCTCATCGGGGTGCGGCAGTCCCTCGACCGGCTCCTCCGCGTGACGATCCTCGGCGTCAAGCTGCCGATGGCGACCTACCTCGTCATCGCCGCGATGTGCGCCTTCATCGTCTGGTTCCGCAAGACCAAGCTCGGCCAGGACATGCGCGCCGTCGGGCAGGACAGGGCCGTGGCCATGGCCGCGGGCATCCCCGTCGAGCGGACGCGCGTCGTCGCCATCATGATCTCGACCCTCCTCGCCTGCTACGGCCAGATCATCTTCCTGCAGAACCTCGGCACCCTGAACACCTACAACTCGCACGAGCAGACGGGCATGTTCTCGATCGCGGCCCTCCTCATCGGTGGCGCCTCGGTGAGCCGGGCCTCGATCCCGAACGTCATCGTGGGCGTCATCCTCTTCCACCTGATGTTCGTGGTATCGCCCATCGCGGGCAAGAACCTCATCGGCTCGGCCCAGCTCGGCGAATTCTTCCGCCAGTTCATCAGCTACGGCGTCATCGCCCTCTCGCTGGTGCTCTTCTCGTGGAAGCGCCAGGTCGACGCCGACGCCGCGCGCGCCTCGCTCCGCGGCGGCGCGCGCGCCGCCAAGGCCGGAGGCCGCGCATGATCCGCCGCAGGCTCGTCGCGCGCTCCATCCTCGCCGTCGCCGTCGTCGCCTTGGCGGTCTTCCTCTTCATCGCCGGCAAGGGGCATTCACTCTACCTCGACACGAACGCGATCGAACGGCCGGAGGGCAAACTCCGCGCCCCCGAGCTCTCCCAGGTCTTCGTCGACGGCAAGGACTGCGGGGAGATGGGCCGCGCCGAGCGGGTCATCGCCGAGGCCGTGGGCTCCTCCTGCGTGGTCCGAGTCGAGCCACTCTCGGGCGAGGGCGAGGCCCTCGAGAGGAAGGTCAGGCTGCCCACGGGCTGGACCGACCTCGTCATCTCGATCCCGGCCATCGTCGCGAAGGCCGACGATTCCCTCGTCGTCTCGCGCTACACGCCCCCGCCCGCCGCCGAGGGCCCCGTCGAGAAGACGGTGCAGCAGGCGGAGAGCGAGGTCATCCCGCTCAGCCCCTAGGTCGGCGCCGCCTTCCAAGGCGCGTCCGCGCGGCAAAAGGGCCGCGGTTCCCCGAGAGGGGAGCCGCGGCCCTCGTTTCGCGAAGGCCCGCGGGGCGCGGGCCGGGTCGCCCGGCTCAGTCCAGGTGGAAGACCTCGACGAGGTCGGACGAGACGGGAGAGTCGTCGGGATTGGTCTCCATGATGTCCTTCATGTAGGTCCACCAGCGGCGCACGACCGCTTTCGTCGGCAAATCCCCCGCCGTGGAGCCCTCGGCGCGCTTCTGCACCGCGAAGAGCGTCAGTGTCGCCGGATCGAGGAAGATCGAGTAGTCCGACACGCCGGCCTCGGCGAGGGCCTTGGCCATCTCCGGCCAGAGCGCGTCGTGGCGCCGGCGGTACTCATCCTCGAAGCCGGCCTTCAGCTTCATCTTGAAAGCGACCCTCGTCATCTCACGCCCCTCCGCGCAGCATGGCCGAGCGGTAACGCTCGACCTCCCATCCCCGTATGAAATCGACCATGAACTTCGACATGTGGAGGGCGCCGCCGAAGCTCTCGGCGTAGGCCGCGATCGCGCAGGCGTCCGCGAAGAGGGCCAGGGCCGTCTCCGCCGCGGCGGCGCCCGGCCCGATCCCGAAGGCGCCCAGCCCGCGGATGACGGCCACCCTGGGATTCGACGCGTTGCGCGACACGTAGTCCATCCATGCGGCTTCCGCCGCGGCCGCCTCCGCGACGTAGAGGAACTCGTGGCCGGCGTAGACGATGTGGTCGGGCGTGAAGGCCGATGAGAGCGGGTGGAACAGGCCCGGCGAGGAGGCCCGCGAGAGGATCTCGGCGTCGGATCGGAAGGCGATCGCCGTCCCCGCGCCCGCCAATCCGGAGAGCACGCCCCTCGCGGCCGAGAGGGCGCCGGCGTCGACGGCCGCCGCCGAAACGTCCGGATGGCGCGTTATGCGACTCCTTATGCGCGAGACGACCTCGCCGGAGAGCCGGTCGATGCCGCCAGTATCGTCGGCTGCCACGAGGAGTCCGTGGTTCTGCATGACCATGGCGTCGGGGAGCCGGCCCCGGCGGGTCGCGAAGGCCTCGAGCTCCTCCCTAACCCTGCGGGCGAGAACGTAGCCCGGCTCGACGAAGGGCACCCACACCGCGATCTCCGCGAGGAGCTCCTCGAAGGCCTCGCGGCCGCGGAGGCCGCAGGCCATGCCGTTGACCAGGGCGGGATGGGTATGCAGGACGTAGGCGCGGGGGAAGAGGCCGTGCATGAGGGTCTCCACGGAGGGGCGCCTGTCCTCGCCCGGGAGCCGCGAGGCCATGAGGTCGGCCAGCACCGCGGCCTCGCGCTCGTCGGCGGCCTCGGGATACGCCTTGTCCCAGATGGCGTCGAGCCGGTCCAGGTCGACGGCGCAGAAGCCGCCCTCGCCTATCGTCCCGAGCGCGGTCCCGGAGGCCTTCACGCGCATGACGCGGCCGTCCTTCCACGAGGAGTTGCCGCCGCCCGCCAGGACCCAGGCCGGATCGGAGCCGTAGCGCCGGGAGAGATCGATCAACGCGTCGAGCTTGCCCATGACCGCCGCCTAGCGCCGCTTCGAGAGCACGGCGCTCTCGTAGGATGCGACCTCGCCGGGGAGCTCCGCGTCCGAGGGCACGCCGGAGCGGCGGCAGTACTCGTCCCACACCGCGCCCCAGGGCGCGGCCTTCGCGTTCTCAAGCAGGGCCAGCCGGCGGAACCCGTCGCCGGCCGCCTCGGCCTCGAGGAGGGCCGCGCGCGGTTCGAGGAAGGCCGCGAGCAGGGCCTTGCGGGCGGCGCGGTAGCCGAGCGCCCAGGCGCCGATCCGGTTGATCGAGCCGTCGAAGTAGTCGAGTCCGATCCGCACGCGGCCGCGGGCGCCCGAGCGCGCGACCTCCCGGGCGAGATCGGCCAACGCGTCGTCCTGGACGACGACGTGGTCGGAGTCCCAGCGGACTCCCCGGCTCACGTGGAGGAGGACGCCGGGCAGGAAGGGCAGGACGGCGCTCAGCTTGTCGGCCACGCTCTCGGTCGGATGGAAGTGCCCCATGTCGAGGGTGTAGAAGAGGCGGCGCGAGACCGCGTAGGCGAGGTAGAAGTCGTTCGAGCCGGCCACGAAGGATTCGGAGCCGATGCCGAAAAGCTTGCCCTCGACCGCGTCCTCGATCTCCGCGGGAGGGAGGGAGTCCGCGTAGATCGCGTCGAGGCTCTCGAGGAGTCGGTCGCGGTAGGAGGCGCGGTCCGCGGTCGCGTCCTTGCTGCCGTCGGGGATCCAGAGGTTGTGCACGCAGGGGGAGCCCTGGGCGCAGCCCATGGCCGCGGCCGCGCGGCGCGCCCGGCGCGCGTGCTCGATCCAGAACCGCCTGACGCCGGCGTCCCGGTGGGAAAGGGTCAGGCCGTCGGCGGCGAGGGGATGCGAGAAGAGCGTGGCGTTGAAGTCGAGGCCTATCCCCCGCCGCCGGGCCCAGTCGATCCAGCCCGCGAAGTGCCCGGGCTCGAGTCCGTCGCGGTCGACCTTCGCCCCGCCGAACTCGCCGTAGGAGGCGTGGAGGTTCACGCGCTTGGGGCCGGGACAGAGCCGCATGGCCTCGTCGAGGTCGGCCCGGAGCTCGGCGAGGTCCCGGGCCTTGCCGGGATGGTTTCCCGTGACCTGGATGCCTCCGCCGGAGAGCTCGGCGCCGGCGCGCTCGAAGCCGCCGACGTCGTCGCCTTGCCAGCAATGGATCGATATCGGGAGGCCGTCGATCGCGCGCAACGCGGCCTCGGCGTCCACGCCCGCGTCGCCGAAGCGTCCGCGCGCGAGCTCGTAGGCCTTCTCCGTCCTCGTGTCGCCCATCATCCCTTCCTCTGCGCGCGCAGGAGGGTCTTCCTCCTCGCGGTCTCGATCCCCCGCGGCAGGAGTATCGCCACGATGAGGAGCGCCCCGGTCAGTATGTTCATGACTTTGCCCGGCACGTTGAGCACTCCCATGCCGAACCTCATGTAGCCGAGTATGAAGGCGGCGATGATGACGCCGCCGACCTTGCCCTTGCCGCCCGTGATCGCGACGCCGCCGAGGACGACGCTCGTGATCACGTCCATCTCCCAGCCCGAGGCGATGTCGGGACGGGTGGATCCTATGCGCGAGGTCAGGAGGACGGCCGCGAGGCCCGAGCAGAGTCCGGTCGCCGCGAAGATGGCGAGCCGGACCTCCTCGACGGGCACGCCGGAGAACCTCGCGGCCGTCTTGTTGTTCCCGATCGCGTAGGCGTAGCGTCCGAAGACGGTCTTGTTGAGGACGAGGGCGGCGACCGCGGCGAGGGCCGCGAAGACGAGGAGCTGCCAGGGGACCATCCCGCCGATCGCGTAGCCCTGCCCCATCACGCCGAAGTCCGCGGGGTACCCGGTGAAGGCCTTGTCCCCGAGGACCGCGTTCGAGACGCCGCGGAACAGGGACATCGTGCCGATGGTGACCGCGACCGCCGGAATGCCGAGCCTGGTGATGAGGAGTCCGTTGAAGAGCCCCGCCGCGAGCCCGACTCCCAGCCCTATCAGGACGAGGAGGGGAGTCCCCGCGCCCGCCCCGCTGGCCATGCCCATGAAGAGGCTCGAGAGGGAGATGATCGAGGCCACGGAGATGTCGATGTCGCCGCAGATGATGACGAAGATCATCGGCATCGCGATGATCGCCTTCTCGAGGAAGTTGAAGGTGGCGTCGAAGAGGTTGTAGGGATCGAGGAAGGCGGGCGAGAGGAGGGAGAAGGCGACGAACACCGCCGCGAGGATGAGGAAGAGCAGGGATTCCCACCTGAGCGCGAAGGCCAGGACCCGCTGCCCGGGACCGAGCCGGGCGTGGATGAGCCGGCTCTCGTCGACGAGCGCCTCCTCGGGCGCCGCCGCGCGCGCGGACTCGGGATCGCGGGGGCTCACAGGCTCCTCCTCGCCGCGAGCTTCATCTGGTTCCTCCGGTCGATCAGGGTGTTTGAGACGATGGCGAAGAGGATGATGAAGCCCTGGAGCGCCATCTGGTAGAAGGGGGAGAGCCGGACCACGGTGAGGGCGTTGTTTATCGAGCCGAAGAAGAGGGCGCCGATGACGACGCCGATCGCGGCGCCCGAGCCTCCCGCCATGCTCACGCCGCCGAGCACGCAGGCGGCCACGGTCTGGAGGTCGAAGCCCGCGGCGGTCTCGCTCTGCGCGACGCCGTAGCGCGAGACCCAGAGCACCCCCGCGAGGCCCGCGAGCGCGCCCGAGACCGCGAACACAAGGACCTCGACCTTGCGCGACCGCACACCGGCGAAGAGGGCCGCGGTCCTGTTGCCGCCGTAGGCGTAGACCTCGCGGCCCGAGGAGGTGTAGCGCATGAGGACGATCATGGCGAGGGCCGCGGAGGCGGCTATCCAGACCATGCTCTTGAGGCCGAGCATCGGGCTGTTCGGGAGGGCCAGGAAGCCCGCGGACATCTTCGTCGCCGTGACCCAGGAGCCCTTGAGGACGAGGTAGACGACGCCGCGGTAGATGCATTGCGTGCCGAGCGAGGCGATGATCGGCGGAAGGCCGCCGAAGGCCACGAGGGCCCCGGTTAGCGAGCCCAGGCAGGCGCCCATGGCGGCGCCGCCCGGCAGGAGGAGCCAGGCGGGCAGTCCCGGCCAGGCAACGTTCGCGAGCGACATCGCCATGCCGACGAGCGCGATGTTCGAGGCCATCGAGAGGTCGATGCCGCCGATGAGGATCACGAGGAACTGGCCGAGGGAGGCGATGACGAGGAGCGAGCTGTCGTTGAGGATCGTGTTGACGTTCTTCGCGGAGAGGAAATTCGGCGCGCGCAGCGACACGGCCGCGCAGAGCAGGGCGAAGAGGAGGATGAGCGTCGACTCCCGGCGCTTGAGGGCGCGCTTCGCGAGGCCCTTCACGACGCGTCCCTCCTCTCCTCGTCGGCGCCGAGGGCGGCGCGCATGACCGAGTCCTCGTCGGCCTCTCCCCTGTCCAGGAGCGCGGCGACCTTCCCTTCGTGCATCACGAGGATCCGGTCGGACATCCCGAGGATCTCGGGGAGCTCCGAGGAGATCATGATGATCGACATGCCCTTGGACGCGAGGTCGGCGACGAAGGCGTGGACCGCGGCCTTCGTGCCCACGTCGATGCCCTTGGTCGGCTCGTCGAGGATGAGGATCGAGGGCCGCGTCGCGAGCCACTTGGCGAGGACCACCTTCTGCTGGTTGCCGCCCGAGAGGTTCTTCGCGTTCTCGTCCCAGCCGGCGGCCCTGACCTCCAGCCGCGAGCCGTAGTCCCGCGTGAGCCGGTCCTCGGCCTTCCGGTCGAGGAAGGGCCCCTTCGCGAGCTCGGCGACCTGGGGCAGGGTGACGTTCGCGCCGATCGCCATCTCGAGGATGAGCCCCTGGCCCTGCCGGTCCTCGGGGACCTGGGCGATGCCGAGCCTCAGCGCGTCGCGGGGGCCCCTGATCCTGGCCTCGCGGCCGCGCAGGCGCACCTTGCCGGAATCGCGGGGCTCGAGGCCCATCATGGCCCGGATTACCTCGGAGCGCCCCGCGCCCACGAGGCCGAAGAGGCCGAGGATCTCGCCCTCGCGCAGCGAAAAGGAGACGTCGCGGTAGGAGCCGGCCCTCGAGAAGCCCTCGATCGACAGGACCTCGGGGGCCGCGGCGCGGCCCTCCCGGCCCGGCCGCTCGGGGAAGAGCTGGCCCATCTCGCGGCCGGCCATCAAGCGGACGAGGGAGTCGACGGTGGCGTCGCGCATCGCGCCTGAGCCGACGAGCCGGCCGTCGCGCAGGACCGTGTAGGACTCGGCGATCTCGAAGAGCTCCTCGAACTTGTGCGAGATGAAGAGGATGGCCACGCCCTCGTCCCGAAGCTGCCGGACGATGCGGAAGAGGTCGCGGGCCTCGCGGAGCGAGAGCGAGCTCGTGGGCTCGTCCATGATGACGAGGGAGGCGCGCTCGGAGAGGGCCCGAGCGATGCCGACGAGGTGGCGCTCGGCTATCGAGAGCTCGCGCACGAGGGCGTCGGGGGAGATGTCGAGCTCGACGCGGGCGAGGAGCTCGCGGGCCCCGTCGCGCATGGAACGCCAGTCGAGGAGGCCGAGGCGGCCCCTCGAGGGATGCCCGGAGAAGATGTTCTCCGCGACCGACAGGTCCGGGAACATCGTCGCCTCCTGGTGGATCGCGGCGATGCCGGCCCGCCTGGCGTCCATCGGGTCGCGGAGCTGGAGCTCGCCGCCCTTGAAGAGGATGGTGCCCGCGCTCGGGCGGTGCACGCCGGTGAGCACCTTCACGAGGGTGGACTTGCCGGCGCCGTTCTCACCGATGAGGGCGTGCACCTCGCCGGGCCGCATCGAGAAGTCCACGCCCTCGAGGGCCTTGATGCCGGGGAAGAACTTGCTGATCCCCCGCATCTCCAGTATTGCCTGTCCCACTGCTCTGGCGCTCCCCGCGGCCCCGCGCGACGCCGGGGCCGGGGATCCCGGGAAGGACCCCAGCACCGGCGCCGCCCAGGCTCAGAAGATGGTGGAGTACTTCTCCACGTTGGACTTGTTGAACACGAAGGGATTGCCCATGACGGCCACGCCGTTGTCTCCGATCGCGATGGTGCCCATGCGGCCGGCCTTCACGGAGGCGCCCTTGGCCACGGACTCGCCGGCCTTGTTCTTGAGCGTGCCCTTGACGAGGGCGTAGGTGATCTGGGTGGCGGAGTAGCCGAGGTCGACGGGGTTCCACAGGGCGAACTGCTTGCAGGCGTCGTTCATCACGTAGAACTTCATCTCCGAGGGGAGGCCGAGACCGGTGAGCTGCACCTTGCCGATGAGCCCCTTGTCGGTGATGGCCTTGCCCGCGGCCGCGACGCCCACCGTGGTCGGCGCGATGATGCCCTTGAGCTTGGGATAGGACTCGAAGAGGCCCATCGCCTCGCGGTACGACTTGTCGGAGAGGTCGTCGCCGTAGACGGTCGCGACGAGCTTCATCTTGGAGTACTTGGCGTTGGAGGCGAACTCCTTCTTCATGACCTCGATCCAGGCGTTCTGGTTGGTGGCCTGGCTCGTGGCGGAGAGGATCGCCACCTCGCCCTCGTTGCCGACGAGCTGGGCGATGAGCTCGACCTGCTGCTTGCCGATGAGGGTCGTGTCGGAGGGGACGAGGTCCACCATGCGGCCGCCGGGCGCGATCGCGGAGTCGAAGGACATGACCTTGATGCCGCGGGACATGGCCTTCTTGGTGATCGGGATGAGGGCGTCCTTGTCGTTCGCGGAGATGATGATGCCGTCGACCTTCTGCGCGATGAGGGAATCGATGATCTCGATCTGCCCCTCGGCGGTCGGCGTCGCGGGACCCTGGTAGATGATCTCCACACCGCCGAGGGCCTTCGCGGCCTCCTGCGCGCCGTCGCGGCAGGCGTCGAAGAAGGGATTGCCCATGCTCTTGACGACCATGGCGATCCGGATCGGGGCGGCGAAGAGTCCGGCCGAGACCGTCGCGAGGACGAGGAGCAGGGCGAGGACCTTGAGCGCTTTCTTCATGCAATGCCTCCTTGCGGGAATGGAAAGAGCGTTGGCTCGAGCTTAAGCCCCGTCGCGGGAACGCGGTACGGCCCGTTTCTACGATCGAAGGGGGCCGTTTCTACGTTTTGTAATCCGAGGGTCTCGCGCCGGTCAGCTCCTTGAACTTGGCCGCGAAGAAGCGGAGATCGGCGTAGCCCACCTCGCGCGCGGCCTCCGCCACCGAGAGGCCCGCGCGGATGAGCCGGGCCGCCTCCTCGATCCGGAGGCGGGCGAGGTAGTCCGAGATCGTCGAGCCGACGCGCTTGCGGAAAAGGGCGGAGAGGTAGTTGGGGGTGAGGCCGACGAGCTCGGCCGCGCCCGCGACAGAGGCGTCCGCGTTGAAGTTCCGGCGGAGGTAGTCGAGGACCCTGCCGAGGACGGGGTCCTCCTCCGGGGGCCGGGGGGCGAGGCCGAGACGGGAGAGGCAGGCCGAGAGCTCCTCGGGGCGGACGGGCTTCAGGAGGTACTCGCCCACGCCGAGCCGGATCGCCGTCTTCGCGTACTCGAACTCCGCGAAGCTCGAGACGACGACCCAGCGCGTGGCCGGCGTCGAGGGCGCGGCGGCCTCGATCGCGGCGAGCCCGTCGAGGCCAGGCATGCGCACGTCGACGAAGGCGCAGGCGGGCTTCAGCTCCGCGGCAGCCGCCACGAGCTCCGCGCCGCTCGCGGCCTCCGCGACCGAGGCGGGATCGAAGCCGAGCTCCTCGAGCATCGACCTGAGGACGAAGCGGGCGGGCCGCTCGTCGTCGGCGACGAGGAACCTCACTGCGCGACCGGCTCCGCGACCGGGATGCGCAACTCCGCCCGGAAACCCTCGCCGGCCTTCCCCTCGAGCTTGAGCGAGGCCCCGGGATAGAGGAGCCCGAGGCGCTCCCTGAGGTTGCCGAGACCGACGCGCTCCTTCTCGCGGATCGCCGCGGGGTCGCAGCCCGCGCCGTCGTCGGAGACCGAGAGGACGAGGCAGCCCTCGAGGAGGGCGGCGCGGAATAGTATGGTCGTCGGCTTCGCGGAAGGCTCGGCGCCGTGGATGACGGCGTTCTCCACAAGGGGCTGGGCGACGAGTCGGGGCACCGCGAGGGAGGCCGCGGCCGGCTCGACCTCGATGGCGTAGGAGAGGCGCTCCTCGAAGCGGAGCTTCTGCAGGCTGCAGTAGGACTCGATGAAGGCCGCCTCCTCCGCCACGGTGGACCAGCGGCTGCCGCCGATGCTGTAGCGGAGCATGTCCTTCAGGGCGAGGAGCGAGGACTCCAGGCCCCCGCGCTCGCCCATGCGGTTCAGGGCCACGAGGCCGTTCAGCACGTTGTAGAGGAAGTGGGGCTGGACCTGGGACTGCAGGGCCTCGAGCTCGGCGTCCCGCCTCGCGAGGAGGGCGGCGTGGGCGACGGCGTTGTCCACGACCTGCGCCGCGTAGTCGGCGAAGGAGAGGAGCTGGCTGACCTCGAGGTCGCTGAAGGGCCGGGACTTCCGGCCGAAGAGGCAGAGCCCCGAGACCCGGTCGCGCACGGCCAGGGGCGCGGCGACGAGGGAGCGCAGGGCGGGGTCGAGGCCGGCCCCGGCGGCGGCGGCGCTCCCCGCTCCCAGGTCCCGCAGCACGAGGGGCTCGCCCGCCCGGGCCCTCTCCTCGACGAAGGCGCGGTCGGCGCCCCGCCTCCCCGCGAAGGGGTCGAAGCCCGACCAGGCGCTCCGCATGCCCCCGCCCTCGAGTAGGTAGAGGGCGGCGCACTCGGCCTGCTCGTCGCGGAGCAGGGCGTCGGTGACGATGGCGACGATGCGGTCGAGGTCGGGGGCCTCGGGCACGGCGCGGTTCACGTCGGCGAGGAGGGCCGCGAGGGAGCCCACGCTCCTGCCGAGACGCTCGGCCATCGCGTCGACCCGGCCCGCGATGACACCGATCTCGTCCGAGCCGAGCGGGGCGATGCGTTGCGAGAAATCGCCCCCCGCGAGGCTCTCGAGGGCGCCCTCGACGCGGCCGAGGTTGGCCGCGATCGACCTGGCCATAAGGAGGGCCGCCGCCACGGCGAGCCCGATGATGAGGAGGGAGGAGGCGCCGTAGGCGAGGAGGATCCGCCCCTCGATCTCGAGCGACTGCCGCTCGAGGCCCGACACGAAGCGGCTCAGGTAGCTCTCGAAGATGTTGCCGAGGTAGAAGGAGGCCGAGCGGAGGCTGCCGAAGACGACGTAGAGGGACTCGTCCTTCGACTGCTGGATCCGCGAGTAGAGGTTGTCGTCGTCGGGGTAGACGCGGCGGATCCTCTCGATGGTGGAGCGGAGGGACTCGATCTCGGCGAAGGCTCGCTCGCTCATCGGCCCCGCGACCGCGTAGGCCTCGCGGAGCTCCTCGTCGGCCAGGAGCTTGCGCAGCTCGGGGTCGGCCATGAAGGACTCGTACGAGCCCCGGAAGTCGGCGACCGACTCGATCCAGGCCTTCTCCGTGGCGATCCGCCCCTGCGACAGCATGGCGCCCTGCAGCGAGGAGTAGAGGCGCGGGCCGAAGAGGTCGAAGACGAGGTCCTTCATGAGGCCCTGGGCGCGCTGCGCCTTGGACACGAGCCTCGCGCCGTCGTCGATGGCCCCGCGCATGGCGCTCAGCCTGAGGTAGGTCTGGATCGAGAGGGCCGTCAGGAGGGCGAAGCCCCCCGCGACGACGAGGACGAGGGAGAGGAGCTTGGAGCGGATGCGCACGGGCGCAGTATAGCATGCCCCGCGGCGCTACAGGGACCTGAGGGCCGCCCCGAGCCGGCGCGCGCCCTCCTCGATCTCGGCCTCGTCGAGTGAGGAGATCGAGAGCCGGATGTGGCGCTCGGCGGGCGGCGAGGCGTAGAAGAGGCCGCCGTCCGCCGCGGCCACCCCATGGGCCCGCAAGGCGCGCTGCAGCGCGGCCGGCCCGATATCGATGTCGCGCAACGCGATCCAAAAGAGGTAGCCGCCGCTCGGGGCCTCGAAGTCGGCGCGCCCGGGCGGCAGGTTGCGCCGAAGGGCCTCGGTGGCGACCGCCATGCGGCGCGCGTACTCGCGGTTGACGCGGCGCAGGTGCTGCTCGTAGGCCCCCGACTCGCAGAGGCGATGGAGGGCGGCCTGCATGAGGGGGCTGCAGGATATGTCCTGCGAGCGCTTGACGAGGGCGAGGCGCTCCACGCGGTCGCGGTCCGCGACGATCCAGCCGATGCGGACCCCGGGGAAGAGGACCTTCGAGAAGGAGCCGAGGTAGAGCACGATTCCCCGCGAGTCCATCGACTTGATCGGCAGGACCGCCTTGCCGAAGTAGGTGATCTCCTCCTGGAAGCTGTCCTCGGCGAGCGCGGCGCGGAAGCGCTCGCAGAGCCCGAGGAGGCGCTCGCGATGGGGCTGGGGGCTCGTCGCGCCCGTGGGGTTGTGGAAGGTCGGGATCGAGTAGACGAGGGAGACCTCGTCGGGGCGGCCCGAGCGGCGCTCCATCAGCTCCTCGAGGGCGTCGAGGTCCATGCCGTCCGGCCGCATCGGCACGAGGCCGAGGCGCGCGCCGCGCAGGAGGAGGAGCGGCATGACGCTCGAGAAGGTCGGCTGCTCGATGGCGACGGTCCGGCCGGGATCGACGAAGAGCGAGGCCGCGAGCTCGAGGCCCTGGAGGCTGCCATGCGTGATCAGGATCTCCTCCGGCTCGGCGGCCACCGAGTGCGCGCGCATCCGCGAGGCCACGTACTCTCGCAGGGGGCCGTAGCCGGCGGGGTCGGCGTAATTGAGGAGGGAGGCGTTCCTCCGCGTCAGCGTCCGCGAGAAGCAGGCCTTGAGCTCCTCGACCGGGAAGAGCCTCGGGTCGAGGGAGAGGGAGGTGAAGTCCACGAGTCCCTCGCCCCCTTCCCTGCCGACGGGAAAGGCCGCGAGGGGGCCGGCGTCGAAGAGGGCGCGCGCCCCCGAGGAGTAGCGCAGCTCGAGTCCCGGGCGCGGGGCCTCGCCTCCTCCCTGCGTCCGCGCGAGCTTGGGTCGCCGGCGCACCCGCGTGTATGATCCCGGCCTGGCGTCCACGTAGCCCTTGGCCCAGAGCTCGCGGTAGGCCTGCGTGACCGTGAAGCGGCTCACCGCGAGGCTGCGCGCGAGCTCGCGGCTCGGAGGCAGGATCTCGCCCTCTCCCAGGGAATCGGACTCGACCAGCTCGATCACCTGCCGGGCGATCTGCCTGTAGACCGCTTCCCGCGAATCCGGATCTATCTTGAGGAGGAGCATCCTCCCCTCCCCCTAGGTCGCCGCGGCCGCCGGCGCGCGGGCGTCGCGCACCGCGAGGGAGAGGCGGGCGATGCCCTCCTCGATCTGGCCGGGCGTCGGGAAGGAGTAGTTGAGCCTCATCGTGTCGTCGCCCGAGCCGTCGCAATGGAACTGCCTGCCCTTCACGTAGACGACCCCGCGCGAGGCGGCCTCGGGGAAGAGCTCCGTCGCGCTCATGCCCCCGGGGAGCCTGAGCCAGAGGAACATGCCCCCGCCAGGCCTCGACCAGGAGCAGCCCTCGGGCATCCCCTCGGCGAGGGAGGCGAGCATGAGGTCCTTCTTGGGCCCGTAGCAGGCGATCGCGCGCGAGATGGTTTCGCGCATCGCGCCGCGGCGGATGTACTCGGCGATCACGAGCTGGTTGAAGGAGGAGGCGCAGAGATCGACGGACTGCTTGAGCATGACGATCTTGTCGAGGCACTCTCCCCGCGCGGCGATCCAGCCGAGGCGCATGCCGGGGAAGAGCATCTTCGAGAAGGTCTTGAGGAGGATGACGCCCTCGCCCCCGGCCAGGGTCCAGAGGCTCGGGAGAGTCGTCCCCGAGAAGTTGAGCTCCCGGTAGGGCGAGTCCTCGACGATGACCACGCCGCGCCCGCGGCAGAGCCGCACGAGCTCCAGCCGCTTCTCGAGGCTCATGTTGATCCCCGCGGGATTCTGGAAGTCGGGGATGACGTAGACGAAACGGGCCGGCGTCCCCCGCCGCTCGAGGGCGGCAAGCTCGCGCTCGATCCCGGCCACGTCGACCCCGTCCTCCTCGAGCCGGACGCCGCGCATCTCCGCCCCGGCCCGCGAGAAGGCCTGGAGGGCGCCGATGTAGGAGGGCAGCTCCACGACTATGGGCGAGCCCTCGTCGATGAGGAGGAGGGACACGAGGTCGAGGCCCTGCTGGGAGGAGGCGGTCACCACGATCTCCTCCGGCCTCGCCGGCTCGCCGAAGGAGGCCATGTGGCCGACGAGGGCCTCGATCATCTCGGGCTCGCCGGGAGTCGGCCCGTATTGGAGGGCGTGGTAGCCCTTCTTGCGGAGCACCTCCTGCGAGATGTCGCAGAGTTCGTCGATCGGGAACAACGAGACGTCGGGGAGGCCGCCCCCGAAGGAGATGATGTCCGGCTGCCTCGTCCACTTCAGGAGCTCGCGGATCTCGGATCTGGTGATGCGACCGGACAT
>CAYNPQ010000050.1:23324-24784 GCA_964399065.1 uncultured Treponemataceae bacterium
CGCGCAACGCGTCGGCCACGAGGCGGGCGTTGGCCGGATCGAGCATGGAGCCCGGCTCGTCGAGGAGGAGGTAGTCGGCCTCCTGGGCCAGGCATCGGGCTATCCTGACGAGCTGGAGCTCCCCCCCGGAGAGCGCGTCGAGGGGGCGGTCCGCGAAGGCCCCGAGGCCGAGGCGTCCGAGGGCGGCGAGGGCGCGCTCCTCGTCCGCCGGCCCGGGCAGGGACAGGGCGGGGAGGTGGGGCGCGCGCCCGAGGAGGACGAGGTCGAGGCAGCCGTAGTTGAAGGGCAGGCGCTCGAACTGGGGGAGGACGGCGATCCGCCGCGCCCGCGCCCGCGGATCGATGTCGCGCAACGCGCGCCCGTCGAGCTCGGCCTTGCCGCCCGAGGGGGCGTGCCGGCCGGCGGCGAGGCCGAGGAGGGTCGACTTGCCCGCGCCGTTCGGCCCGAGGAGGGCGAGGGAGCCGCCGGGCGAGAGCTCGAGGCTGGCGCCGGCCACGGCCTCGCGGCCGTCGGGCCAGGAGAAGCGGGCGCGGTCGAGGACGAGGCTCATCGGGCCACCGCCGTCCGGCGCGCCGCGAGCAGGGCCGCGAAGAGGCAGGCCCCCGCGAGGGAGGTGAGGATGCCCAGGGGCAGCTCCCCCGGCAGGGCGGCCCGGGCGACGAGGTCGCAGCCCAGGACGAAGGCGGCCCCGAGTACCATCGAGGCCGGGAGGGAGCGCCGCGCGTCGGCTCCCGCGAGGAGCCGCGCCGCGTGGGGCACCACGAGGCCTGCCCAGGACACGATGCCGCAGGCGGCGGTCAGGGCCGCGACGCCCGCGGTGGCCGCGGCCAGGACGATCCCGCGCTCGAGCTCGGGCCTCGCGCCGAGGGCCCGGGCGGCCTCGTCGTCGAGGGCGAGGACGTTGATCCTCCAGCGGAAGGCGAGGAGGAGGGCGAGAGAGGCGAGTCCGATCGGGACCACCGCGGCGAGGCGGGCCCAGGTCATCGGCTGCAGGCCTCCCATGGTCCAGAACACGATGTCGGGAAGCTGCGAGAGGGGATCGGCCGCGTACTTGGCCGCCGCGAGGAGGGAAGAGAAGAGGGCCGAGACCGCTATGCCCGCGAGGACGAGGCGGAGCACCTGCCCCCCGAAGCGGAAGCTTCTCGCGAGGAAGGTCGAGAGGCGGAGGGCGAGGAGGCCTCCCGCGAAGGCCGCCGCCGAGACGGGCCAGACCCCGGCGCCGAGGAGCATGGCCGCCGCCGCCCCGAAGGCCGAGCCCTGGGATACGCCGAGGAAGCCCGGCTCGACGAGGGGGTTGCCGAAGATGGACTGGAAGGCCGCGCCCGCACCTCCGAGCACCGCGCCGAGGAGGAGGGCGCCGAGGGCTCGCGGCAGCCTGAGGGCGAGGAGGATGCGGAGGGCGACGGGGTCGGCCGCGAGGCGGAAGGGGCTGGCGATGCCCGGCCCCGGATAGCGTCCCG
>CAYNPQ010000050.1:24884-26459 GCA_964399065.1 uncultured Treponemataceae bacterium
CGCTCCGGATGGAGCTTCTTGGCCATCCACTCGAGGCCGAGGACCCAGCGCGTGTCCGGCTGGTCCCAGGAGTAGAAGTCCTGGGGGAAGCCGAAGATCCTTCCCGACCTGACCGCCGCGACGGAGGCCAGGGCCGGATCGGCGGCGAGCCTGGCGGCGACTGCGGTCGAGGGCTCGCGGTAGGAGACCACGAAGACGGCCTCGGGATTCCATGCGGCGATCTGCTCGAGCCCGACCTTGGCCCAGCCCGAGCCGGGGTTCGCGCCCTTCCAGACAGCGGTTCCGCCAGCGCGTTCCGCGAGGATGGTCTGCATCCAGGAGGCGGGCGGCAGCTCGTAGCCGCCGGCGGCGCCGGCCTGCAGGACGAGGACTCGCGGCCTCTCGGCGGCGGGGAGCGAGTCGACCTTCGCGGCCACGGCGGCGAGGGCGGAACGGTAATAGTCGATGACCGCTGCGGCTCGGCCAGGATCGCCGAAGGCCTCGCCGAGGGAGGCGATGTCCTTGAGGTAGTCCTCGGGGGTCTCGAGGTCGAGGTAGAGCTGCTTGATGCCAAGGGCGTCGAGCGAGGGGCCGAGGCTCTTGCGCATCGCGCTCTTCAGCACGACGAGATCGGGCCGCTGGGCCGCGTAGGCCTCGGCGCCGGCGGCCCGGTCGAGGGCGGGCTTCGCGGGGAAGCCCGGATCGATCGCGGCGAGGAAGGCGCCGAGGCCCTGGTCGACCCCGGCTATCGCGACGACTCGGTCCTTGGCTTGGGGGAAGGCATAGGCCGCGTCGGCGACCATGACGACGGCCTTGCCGCCGAGTACGATCCTGGCAGGCAGGGCCGCGGCAGGCGCGAGGAGGACTGCGGCCAGCAGCACCGCGGCGAATGGCTTTCGTTTCATGAGGCGAGATTACTCTCTCGGTGAGTAATTCGTCAACAGCGAGCTCATGCCCTCGGTCCATGAAAACCACGTCCGGTTTCCTAAATCCGGTTGCACAATCCCATATATTAAGATAATTTCGCATTCTCGCTCGCCCTGAATAATGGCAGATCCCATAGATATACCGGAGGATCCATGCGCCGAATTCCTTTCGTGGTTGCAGCCGCGGCCCTGATATTCTCGCAGGCCGCGTCGTCGGCCCCGGCTCCCTCCCCATGGCGCCTCATGGCGGCGCCGAACGCCTATTTCCCCCTAACCTCCGGCGACTTCGGCCCCAACGGACTCTTCTCCCCATCCTGGAGCGGGAGTCTCGCGGCGGAGCTCGATCTCAGGACCGCGGCTCCCCTCGCCCTGAGGCTCGGCGCGGGTTACTCGTCGGGCGGCCTCCGTCCCGCCGAGGGGATACGCTCCGAGACAACCTTGAACGAGGCGAGCCTCCTCGCGGGGGCGGGTATCGGCCTGCCTCTCGGCCGGACCTTCAGGCTCGGCGCCTTTGTAGATGGCGGCCTGGGCTTCGGCGCGCTCTCCTCCGGAACGAGTTCCGCCTACGGCCTCCTGCGCGCCGGCGGCGGTCTCGACATGGAACTCGGCCGGATCTCGGCCCGCGCCGAGCTCTCCTGGGCCCAGAAGCTCGGGCTCACCGGCGGGCTCG
>CAYNPQ010000051.1:0-26326 GCA_964399065.1 uncultured Treponemataceae bacterium
TCCCCGTCGCGGCCGCGACCATCGGCGACGTCGTCGCGCCCGAGCGCCGCGGGGCCGCCCTCGGCGCCCTGGGCGCGGTCATCGGCCTCGCCTTCATCGTCGGCCCGATACTCGGCGGCCTCCTCATCCCCCTGGGCTGGCACTGGCTCTTCCTCATCAACCTGCCCATCGCCCTGGTCGTGACGGCCTTCGCGCTCCGCATCCTGCCCGGGGGCGCGGCCTCCTCCGCGAAGCGGATAGACCTCCCGGGCATCCTCCTCCTCTCGGCCTTCCTCGCCTCCTTCACCCTCGCGGTCAACGGCCTCGACTTCTCGCGGGGCGCCGCGGGCCTCGCCGCCAACGGCGCGCCCCTCTGGGCCGGCCTCGCCCTCCTCCTCCTCGGCCTGACGATCCTCGCGGAGCGCCGGAGCGACCATCCCCTCCTGCCGGGAAGCCTCTTCGCCATCCGCCGCCTCCGCCTCGCCTGGGCCATCGGCGCCGCGACCGGCTTCGCGGAGGCCAGCCTCGCCTTCATCCCGACCCTCGCCATGCTCGCGAACGGCTCGGCCGGCATCACCGCGAGGAGCTCGGGCTACCTCCTCCTCCCCCTCGTGATCGCGATGTCCATACTCGCGCCCGTCGCGGGCAAGGCCCTCGACCGCTTCGGGCCGCGCTCCGTAATGCTGGCGGGATCCGCGGCCATGACGGTCGGCTTCGCCGTCGTCTCCGCCCTGGCCGACAGGCTCGGCATCCTCGTGGCGGGCTCGGTCCTCGTGGGCGCGGGCCTCGCGGCCCTCCTCGGCGCGCCCCTCCGCTACCTCGTCATGTCGGAGACCGGCGAGGCCGAGAGGACCGTGGCGCAGGGCCTCGCGAACATGTCGACGAGCGTGGGCCTGGCCCTCGGCGCGGCCGCCATCGGCGCCCTCGCCGCCTCGGGCGGGGGCGGGGCCCGCGGCTACGAGCAGGCCTTCGCCGCCGTCGCCGCCTCCTCGCTGGCCGCCGGCCTCCTCGTCCTCGCCCTGGGCAGGTCGGGCGCGCCGGCGGCGGCCCCGGACACGGCCGCCCCGCGCGACGGGGCCGCGCGGTGAGCGAGGAGACGCGGGACCGCATCCTCGACGCCGCGGCCGGCCTCTTCGCGCGGCGAGGCTACGCCGCGGTCGCGATGCGCGACATCGCCGTGGCCGCGGGCATGTCGAAGGCCGGGCTCTATCACCACTTCGAGGGCAAGGAGCTGCTCCTCGTCGAGATCCTCGAGCGCGAGCTCGAGGCCGAGCGGCCCCTCCTCGCGGAGCTCGGCCGCCGAGAGCTGCCCTGGCGGCGGCGCCTCTCCGCCTGGATCGAGGCCGTCCTCGCCCTGCCGCCGGAGCGCTCGAGCGTGGTGGTCCGCCTCGGGCAGGAATCCGCCCAGCTCGATCCCCCGCGGCGCCGCGAGGTCGGCGCCCGCTACAAGGCCCGCTTCCTCGATCCCCTCCTCGCCTTCCTCGAGGAGGGCGAGGGGGAGGGCCTGGTCCGCCCGGGTTGCGCCCGGATGGGCCTGTGGATCCTCCTCGGCACCCTAAGCGCCTTCCTCCAGACCCAGGCCCGCGGGCGCGACCTTCCGCGGGACCCCGCGACCCTCGCGCCGGAGCTCGCCGCCGCCTTCGTCGACGGCATCGGGACCGGACGCGCCCGCCCGGTGGCCCGACCGCGGCTTCGGTGCTAGAATGGCTCCCGCGGCCGGCGGGCCGCGGGGAGGCGCAGGGTGCCGATGCCGGCCAATGTCGAGAGGACCATCGCCAGCCTGACGAGGAAATTCGTGCGGGCCCGGTACGAGGAAGATGCTGAATCGGCCAACGCGTGGATCAAGACCCTCTTCCGCCCGGGCATGGTCGTGGCCTCGGGCAACTCGCTGACCCTGCGGCAACTCGGCGTCTTCGACTTCCTCGCCGACTCCGCCAGGCACGAGCTCTCGTTCGTGAACCAGTTCGAGGAGGGCATAAGCCCCGAGGAGAACCTCGCGCGCCGCAAGCGAGGGGCCCTCGCCGACCTCTACCTCCTCAGCGCGAACGCGCTCACGGAGGACGGCAAGATCTGCTGCCTCGACGGGAAGGGCAATCGCGCGGGCGCCCTCCTCTTCGGCCCCGACAAGGTCCTGGTGGTGGTCGGCGCGAACAAGATCGTCGCGGACGAGGCCGCGGCCTGGGAGCGGATCCGGAACTACGTCGCGCCGCGGACCGCCGTCCTCCTCAAGCGCAACCTGCCCTGCGCGGTCGACGGCAGGTGCCACGACTGCAACTCCCCGATGCGCTTCTGCCACGACTTCGTCACGGTCGACGGCCAGCTCGAGCGCGACCGCGAGCGGATCTCCGTGCTGATCGTGGGGCGGGAGCTGGGGATCTAGTCCCTCACTTCTCCTGCATCACCGCCGCGCCGGTCCAGTCCGGGGGCGGGGGCTCGCGCATGAAGGCCGACGAGCGCTCGAGGAGCATGGCGGCCGGCGCGTCGTCCGGCAACGCCGCGAGGACCTCGCGGAAGCGCGCGGCCGCGCCTCCGAAGTCGCGGGCGAAGTAGAGCTCCATGCCCGCCTCGCTCGCGGCCCAGGCCTCCTCCTCCCTCGCGCCCAGGGACTTGCGCGCGGTGTAGATGCCCGAGCCTTTGGTCTTGCCCTTGACGATGACGCGGTCGAGGAGGCGGCACTTGAAGGAGCCGCCGACCTTCTCCTCGACGGACTCGGAGAAGATGAGGGGCTGGCGGTAGTGCTTCGTGAGGCCCTCGAGCCGGGAGGCCACGTTGACCATGTCGCCGATCACGGTGTAGTCCATCTTCTTCTCGGAGCCGATGTTGCCGACGGTGACGAGGCCGTAGTTGATGCCGATGCCGGTCCGGAACTCGGGCCGGCCGCGCCGGGCCTGCCAGGCGTTGAAGTCACCGAGGGCCTCCATCATGCCGAAGGCCGAGTTCACGGCCTGGAAGGCCTCGTCGCCGGTCGCGACGGGGGCGCCGAAGAAGGCCATGATCGCGTCGCCGATGTACTTGTCCACGATGCCCGCGTGCCGCATGATCACGTCGACCATGAGGCTGAAGTACGCGTTGAGCGACTCCACCACCTCGTTCGGCAGCATCCTCTCGGAGATGGTCGTGAAGCCGCGGATGTCCGAGAAGAGGAGGGCGAGGACGCGGTCCTCGCCGACGAGCATGCTCTCGGGATTCGCGAAGAGCTGGTCGATGACGTTCTTCGGCACGTACTTCTGGAAGATGTTCCGGATCTTCTGCTCCTTGTGCCGCGCGACCACGGCTTGGAGCGCGAAGCCCTTGATGACCTCGTTCGCCTTGTCGAGCTGGGCGGTCATCTGGTTGAAGGAGTGGCCGAGTTCGCCTATCTCGTCGCGGTAGGGGACCTCGACCTTGAGGCCGAGGTCGCCCGTCTCCATGATGCGGCCGATGGTGCCGACCATGCGGCGCAGGGGGCGGACGAGGAGGAGGGAGAAGGCGAGGAGGAGGCCGGTCGAGACGGCGAGGGAGACGGCGAGGATGAGTGCCGTCTGCCCGTAGAGCTCGGCCACCGCGGCGTAGAAGGCGGTCCTGCGCTCGGAGACGACGAACCACCACCCGAAGGGCTGGAAGGCCGCGACCTGGCAGACCCGCTCGACCCCGCCGAGGACCAGGGTCCGCCAGCCGAGCTCCTTCCGGTCGATCATGATCGCGAGCGCGGCCTTCTCCTCCGGCGAGAGGGCGATCTCCGAGCTGCCCATGCGGGGCTCGCCGGAGGCGTCGACGGCGAGGACGAGCTCGGTCTCGCTCCGGATCATGTTCCGCGCGAAGGACCCGACGGCGGCCTTGGTCGCTTCGACGAAGGCCGGGTTCCCCGCGAGGCCATTGTCGACGAGGAGGCCCCACTGCCCCTTGGCGTAGGACAGGAGCTCCTCCTCCTTGAACAGGAGGAGGCTGGTGGCGACGCGCGTGATGCCCTTGCGCGCGGTCAGGGAGGCGACGTAGCCCGTCGTCACGAGGGGCCCCGCGATGAGGGGGAGGACCACGAGGATGATCTTCGTCCGTATGTTCATGGCCTGGGGTCGACCGTCCTTATACGTACAGTATCGAAAAAATACGCGAATCCTCGATGGAATTCGCTCGTTTCCTGTCGATATTCAATATCGGACGACTCATGAACGGACTGTATCAACGCGCCCTCGAAGTCTATCGCCAGGGCAAGGGCCTCCGCCTCCTGCCCAAGGGCGGCGAGGATCGGGGCATCGAGGACATCCCCGCCGAGGAGCGCGAGAACATCCTGAGGGAGATCGACCTCCTCCTCGCGAAGAACCGGGTCGAGCCCTCGCCCGGCCGGCCGGCCGGCGCGCGGAGCGGCTTCGCCCTCCCCTTCCTCGTCAACCTCCTCGTGGTCGCCGCGGTCGCCGGCGCGATCTTCCTGTACACGCGCTATTCCGAGGGCGAGGAGCGCGCGCTCGAGTCGGGCGCGAGGGAGCTCCGCGGCGCGGAGGGCCAGCTCGTCGAGGCCCTGAGGCGCGAGCAGGAGGCCGAGCTCGGCCAGAAGGACCAGGCCATCGTCGAGTTCCAGCGGAAGCTCGCCGACGCGGCGGCCGAGAAGCAGAGGCTCGAGTCGAAGACGGCCGAGGAGATCAAGCGGCGCGAGGCCGAGCTCCAGGCAGGGATGGCCGCGTCCCTCGAGGCCGAGCGCGCGCGGCTCCGGGCCTCCGGCCTCGGGGACGCCGCGGCCGGCGAGCGGCTCCGCGCCTACGAGGAGAAGCTGAAGGCCGACGCGGCGCGGCAGGCCGAGGCCTTCCAGAGGCAGGCCCGCGAGGAGGCCGCGAGGAACGCGGCCGCCGTGGACCAGCTCATGGCCGACTACCGGCGGGGCCTCGACCAGGCCCAGGGCGAGCGGACCGCCCTCCAGCAACAGTACCAGTCCCGCGAGGCCGAGCTCAGGAGCCAGTACGCGCGGGAGTCGAAGGCCCTGCAGGAGGAGAAGGCCAAGGCCCTCTCCGACCTCGGCCGGATCCAGGAGCAGCGGAGGCAGGAGGAGCTCGTCGAGTCGAGGATCCTCGCGAGCTACGACGAGGTGGCGTCGCGCATCGCGTCGGGCCGGTACGCCGGCGCCCTCGAGAGCGTCGCGGCGCTCCGCGACTCCCTCGACCGCGAGCCCGCGCGCTCGCTGGACGCGGTGCGGCGCCGGCGCCCCGTGGAGCTCTTCATCCTCGGCTCCCTCGAGGAGCTCATCAAGGCGCGGATCCAGAGGGACTCCGCGGACGCCTCCGCGTTGGTCGACACCAAGGCGAGGATCGACGCGCTCCGCGACAAGAGCGCGCGCGCCGACCGGGTCTACCGACAGCGGGACTACCAGGCCGCGCGCGACCTCTACCTCTCCGCGCTCTCGGAGATCCCCGAGGCCAGGGCCAGCCACGAGCGGCTCGAGGCCATGGCCCTCTCCGAGCGGGAGGCGGCGGTGTCGGCCGCCTGGAAGGGCCGCCTCGATTCGGAGCTGGAGGCGCAGCGCGAGGAGCAGCGGCTCGAGCGGGCGGCGGCCCTGCGCCGCGCATCGCGCGACCTCCCCGCGAGCGGCGAGGCCGCGATGCGCGACGGAGCCTGGCAGGCGGCCCTCGACAGCTACGGCAGGGCCCTCGGCCTCGTCCTCGAGGACGAGCGCGCCGCGGCCTCGGTCGTGTCCCAGGTCGCCGAGGCCGGCTACCGGCTCGGGGCCGGGCGCGACGCCGCGCGGCTCGCGCTCCTCCCCGCCCGCGTGGAGAGCATGCGCCGCGAGCTCGCGGCCGCGCCCGCGGGGCCCGCTCCGGAGGCGCCCGACGTCGCCGCCCTGCTCCGCGCCAAGCTCCTCCTGTGGCAGGTCGTCGAGGCCGAGCCCGTCAAGTCGAAGTACCCGGGCCTGGCCGAGTCGATGCAGGCCTACTTCGACGCCTACGGCTCCGAGGAGCGGCGGGCGGGCCGCGAGGCCGCCCTGCGCGAGGTCCTCGACCTGACCGCCTCCATCCGCTCGGGCGGAAGCGCCGCTCCGGCCTCGGCCAAGGCCGCCGCGCCGGACGAGCGCGAGGCCCTGGCCGGCATACTCGCCGACCTCGAGGCCCTGCTCAACGCGCGATAGCGCGGAGCCGCGGCGCCCGCCCCCCCGTCACTGGGCAGAGATGACGCAGGTATAGGCGACATCGTCCTTGGCGGCGACGAGATCGTTGTAAATCCATCCGTCCCAGCGGTTGTCGAGATCGATCCAGCGCAAGGCGCCCGGGGAGTCCACGATCCAGGAGAGGGAGGTCGAGTTCTCCGCTCCCGCCGCGGGCCCCGAGGCCTGGGCGGTGGACGCGAAGGCGCCGGCGGCGGTCATGAGCCTGATCCTGAGGCTCGGATCGGGCTTGTCCCAGGTGAGCTTGACGAGGAGCGTCCCCGCCGTTCCGGTATCCAGCTCGATGACGTCGTCCTTGTCGCCGTCGGTCTTGGCGCGCAGGCTTCCCCGGATCTTGATGCGCATCCCCGGCGCGAGGACGAGACCGGGCTTGTAGACATTCTTCAGGAGCGCGATATCACCGTTTTCCTCGGCCTCGTCGTAGACGCCGACGGCGACCGGCGCCGCAAGCATCAAGGCGTTGTTCGCGTCGTCGATGTCCTCGGCGTCGCTGATGGCGACGAAGAGGGAGTAGTTGTCGCCTTGCAGGGGCCAGGTCCCCTCCCAGCTGACGCTCGCCGACGTCTCGCCCGCGGCCAGGGCGGAAAGGCCGGAGTCCGAGGCGACGAGGTAGTCGCCCGGATCGAGGGTCGCGTCGCGGGAGGCGAAGACCGACCAGGCGACGGGCAACGATGAAAGGCCGTCGCTCGTGCCGAGGTTCCGATACCTGAAGGTCCCGCCCGCGATCCCGCCGGGGGCGCGTGGCGCCGCCGCGGGGTCCAGCGCGAGGTCCGAAGGCGCGTAGTCGACGTCGGGCGGATCGACCGCGTAGGAGGCCGTCGAGGCTCGTTCGCCCAACGTGGCGTCGTCGGCCGACCTGGTCCTCGCGATGAGGTAATAGCCGCCCTCGGCCCGGGGCCAGGTTCCCTCGTAGGCCACCGTCGCCGAGGCGCCGGCCGCCAGGGCGGTCCTCGACCCCGACTTGAGGAGGGCGTCGCCCTCGTCGAAGACCGCGTTGGCCGAGGCGTAGACCGACCACTCGATGTCGCGCGAGCCGTCGACGGGGCCGACGTTCCTGATCGTGACGGTGCCGCCCAACGTCTGTCCCGCGATCATCGCGCCCGTCGGCGCCCCGACCGCGGCCACCTCGTAGTCAGGCCCCGAGACGAGGATCGGCGCGGAGGCGAGGCTCTTGGTCCCCGCCGCGCCGTCGTCGAAGGATGAGACGGTCGCCACGAGGTAACAGGTCCCTGGTGTCGCGGGGAAGCTGCCGGTGAAGGTCACCGTCGCGCTCGCGCCGGCGGCGAGGCCCGTCGCGAGGGGGCTCGCGGGATCGGTCGAGAGGAGCGTGTCGGAGGCGTCGGGGGACTTGTCCGCGGAGAGGTATACCTTCCAGGAGAGCGGCGAGGCTCCGTCGCCGCCGCCGCCGTTCGCCACGACGAAGCTCTGGCTGAAGGCCTTCGAGCAGAGCGCGAGGGCGGGGGCGCTGATCGAGGATAGGCCGTAATCGGGACGGGCGGCGGAGCCCGCGATGTCGATGGCGGGACTGACGGACGTGTCGTCGGCCGCGTTGGCGTCGTCGGCCGCGCCGAGGGCGATGACGAGGTGGTAGGACCCCGGCGCCGCCGGCCAGGCGCCCGAGAACGACAGGTTGGCTGAAACCGCATTCGCGGCGAGGGCCGCGAGGCCGCCGCTCGCCGCGATGGGGTCGAGGGGGTCGAGGACGGCGTCGCGCGAGAGGTAGACCGTCCAGGCGACCGCGGCGGAACCGGGCTCGGCCGCGATGTTCTCGATCGCGAAGCTTCCCGAGAAGGCGTCGCCGGCCGCCCCCGAGCCGGGGAAGACCGCGGCCGGGGAGGCCGCGACGCGGTAATCGGGGCTCATCGCCGCCTTGACCGCGATGAGGGCCTCGGCCTTCCTCCCGGCGCCGTCGGTGACGACGACGCGGACCGTCCCCGTCGAGGCGGGGGCGGTGAAGGTCATCGCGAGGGGATCGAAGGAGCCGCCCCCGACGACCTCGAAGGAGTAGCTGCCGTCGCCGCCCCGGGCCTCGAGGCGGAGGCTACCGCCCGCGAGGACCGTCGCGGAGGAGGGGCCGATCGAGAGGGCGCCCGTCCAGGCCGAGCCTTTCGAGCCCTCCATCATGGTCCTGAAGGTTCCTTCCCCGCAGCCCGCGAAGAGAGCCAGGCAGAGGGCGAGGACGGCGGCGGAAGCGGCCCGCCGCGACGAACGACGCGTCATGCGATTCATCTGCGCCTCCCGAGGGGCAGCGAGAGGCCGAGCCCCGGAGCGAAGCCCGTCACGAGGTCGGAGCCGTCGAGCATCGCGAGGTAGGAGAAATCGAGGGATATGCCGAGGCCCGATCCCAGGGTCTTGCGCAGGCCCAGCCCGGCCGAGGCGAAGGGCAGGAAGGCGCTGCGGCGCCCGTAGAGCTCGGTGTCGAGGTAGAGGAGGGCCGCGCCGAAGGCGAAGCGGCAGCTCGGCTCGACGCTCGCGCCCGCGAAGCGCAGGTCGAGCTCCGCGGCGAGCGGCGCGAGGAGGCCCGAGGCCGACTGCAGCGGGCCCGAGGCCGAGAAGGCCAGGCCCTGCAGCCGGAGACCGAGGCCGAGGGCTGCGTCGCGGCCGCCGAAGAAGCGGAGCGCGCGGAGCTCGAGTCCTCCCGCGAGGTTGAAGAAGTCGGCGAGGGCTCCGCCCGCGAGGAAGGGAGCCGCGCCGAGTCCGAGCTCGAAGCCCGCGCTGAAGGCCCGCGAAGCGCCCTGCGCCTCGGAGCCCGCGGCAGGCGGCCCCTCCGCGGCCTCCACGATCTCGGCCGGGGCGGATCCCGCTTCGGCGGAGGGACCGGAGGGGGCGGGCGTTTCGGATGGCGGCTCCGCCGTACCCGCGGCGGCGCTCCCGGCAGCGTCGGCCGTAGGCGTCGCCGCAAGCGCCGCGGGCTCAGCCGCGGTTCCGGCCGCGTCGGACGGCGCGGCCACCGCTTCTTGCGCGTTGGGCGAAACGATCTTCGCCTCCTGGCCGGCGGACGGAGGGGCTGCGCTTTCGGCGGCGGCCGGCGGCGCCGCCCCGCGCTCCGGCGGGGGCTGCGGGGCGGCCGCCTCGAGCAGCGAGGCGACGGCTCCGAAGATGAGGTCGTCGGTCCGCATGCCCAAGGGGCCCGAGCGCTCGAGCTCCGCGGTCCAGCGCCCCGCCCCGCCGTCGTACCAGGACAGACGGAGGACGAGGCCGCCGTCCTTCTCGGAGCAGTCGGCCAGGAGGAGATGGCCGGCCCCTCGGGCCTCGGGCCGCCCGAGGAGCGAAGCGGGATCGCGCAACGCGCCATCGTCGACGCCGCCGAGGGCCGCGCTCGCGAAGCCGGCGCGTTCGAGCTGGATGCCGGCCGCGAGCCCGAGGATGTCGAGCAGGGAGGCGTCGGCGGAGGAGTCGCCGCTGCGCAGGACGACGGCGACGTCGACCGCGGAAGCCCCGCCTCCGGGCGGGGCGGGGGCGGCGTCGAGCCGGCCGGGAAGGCAGGCGAGCGCGAGGAGAAGCGCGGCGAGGGCTGCGGTCCGCTTCGGGTTCGAAGTTATGGAGCGTTCATATGGCGCCATGGTAAGGTGATTTACAGTGTATCTCGCATTCAGGCCGCGCACAATCGGGGCCCGGGGCTTGCCGCTCCCTTGGTCCGCGGGGTATCATGGCGACCTCTCCCGTCGGGATCGCACATCGTCTCCTCCTTCATTGACAGGATCGTACCGCTTCTTCCGCCGCCGGGGGCCCCGCTCCCCGGCCTGTCGGCGCGCCCCGCGCGCAGAGGTGGCCATGCCCCGAATACTGGTCCGACATCTCGCCAAGACCTACCGCATCGCCCGGCGCGGCCGCGGCGCGGCGGGGGCGGTCGCCGGCCTCTTCAGGCGCGAGTACCGCGAGCTGCGCGCCCTCAAGGACCTCAGCTTCGAGGTCGGGGAGGGCGAGATCCTCGGCTACATCGGCCCGAACGGGGCCGGCAAGTCCACGACCATCAAGATCCTGAGCGGCATCATGAGGCCCGATTCCGGCGAGTGCCTGGTCTCGGGACGCGTGCCCTGGGCCGACCGCGTCGCCCACGTCCGCAGGATAGGCGTCGTCTTCGGCCAACGCAGCCAGCTCTGGTGGGACTTGCCGACGATCGAGTCCTTCAGGCTCCTCAAGACGATGTACGGCGTGCCCGAGGCCGAGTACCGCCGCAACCTCGGGGAGCTCGACGCCCTCCTCTCCCTCGACGCCCTCCTCGACGTGCCCGTCAGGCAGCTCTCGCTCGGCCAGCGGATGCGCTGCGAGCTCGCGGCCTCGCTCCTCCACGGCCCCGAGGTCCTCTTCCTCGACGAGCCGACGATCGGCCTCGACGCGGCCGCGAAGATCGCGATGCGCGGCTTCATCCGCCGCTACAACCGGGAGCGCGGGCTCACGGTCCTGCTGACGACCCACGACATGGACGACATCGAGGAGCTCTCGCACCGCATCATCGTGCTCCACGAGGGCGAGGCCGTCTACGAGGGCGACACGGAGGGCCTCCGGCGCCGCGCCGGATCCGCGCGCCGCCTCGTCGTGGACACCGAGGGGAGAGCGCCGGTCGCCCCCGTGCCGGGCGCCGAGATGCGCGAGGATGAAGGTCGCATAACGTGGCTCTACGACCCGGGGCGCGTCCCCGTCGAGGCCATCATCGCCTCGGTCACGGCCTCGCGCAGGATCGTCGACCTCTCCTCGGAGGCGGAGCCGATCGAGAGCGTCGTCGCGCGCGTCTACCGGGAGCGCGGGGCATGAGGAAGTACTGGGCCCTCTTCTCCGCGGAGCTCCAGCGGCACCTTCAGTACCGAGTCTCGGCGCTCGCCGGCGCGGTCACGAACATCGCCTTCGGTTTCTTCCGGCTCTTCCTCCTCACGGCCTTCTACGGCAGCTCGAGCGCCTCGCAGCCGATGGGGCTGGGCGAGCTCTACACCTACATCTGGTTCGGCCAGGTCCTCTTCGGCGTCCTGCCGATAACGGGGCTCATGGGCGGCGACGCGGAGGAGATACGCTCGGGCGCCGTCGCCTACCGCCTGACGCGGCCCATCTCGATCTACGGCTTCTACTTCGCGCGGGTCGCGGGCCAGCGCCTGAGCGCCCTCCTCACCCGCTCCCTGATCCAGGTCCTCGCCCTCGTCATCCTCCTCCCCCTCCTCGGGCTCGAGCGCTACGGCATGGCCGCCCCGAGCCTGCCCCACCTCCCCCTCCTCCTCGCGAGCGTCGCGCTGACCCTCCTCCTGAGCGCGGCCATCCAGTCCCTCGTGTACATGGGCTCCTTCTGGACCATCTCCACCCGCGGCTCCGCGATGCTCGCCTACGCGGTCATCACCCTCTTCTGCGGCCTCGTCGTGCCCCTCGACTTCTTCCCGCCCGCGTTGCGCGCCATCGCCGACGCCCTGCCCTTCCGCGGGATCTACGACACGCCGGCCAAGCTCTACGGCGGGCTCATGGGCGGCGGCCGGGCGATCGCGGCCCTGGCCCACCAGGCCGCGTGGACGGCCCTCCTCGCGGCCGCGGGCGCCGTCCTCGCCAAGCGCGGGACGGCGCGGCTCGAGATAGCGGGAGGTTGAGCGCGATGCGCGCACTCAAGATCTACCTCGCCCTGGTCGGCGCCTCGATCCGCTCGCAGCTCAGGTACCGGAGCTCCCTCGCCTTCAACACCCTCGGCTACTTCGTCACCTTCTGGTCCGAGTTCCTCGGCATCTGGATCCTCTTCTCCCACTTCGGGAACCTCGCGGGCTGGAGCATGGAGGAGGTCCTCGTCTGCTACGGCCTGGCCCACCTCTCCTTCGCCTTCTCGGAATTCCTCACCCGGGGCTTCGAGTTCGTCGCCCTCCTCGCGCGGGACGGGGAATACGACCGCTACCTCCTCCGCCCCGTCGACACGACGGTCCTCCTCGCGGGCTACGAGTTCGCCCTCCATCGCCTCGGCCGCGTGCTGCAATCCTCCATCGTCCTCGCCTACGGCCTCGCCCGGCTCGGGGACCGCGCGACCCTCCCCGGCCTCGCCCTCCTGGCCTGGGCCCTCGTCGGCGGCACGGCCCTCTTCTCGGGTGCCTTCGTCCTCCAGGGCTGCGCGGGCATGAAGGCCCTCCAGAACATCGAGGCCTTCAACATCCTCACGAACGGCGGCCCCGACATGGCGCAGTTCCCCATGTCGATCTACCCCCGGCCCCTCCGCCTCGCCTTCACCTTCCTGGTGCCCCTCGCGGGCGCGGTCTACTACCCCGCCCTCTCCTACCTGCGCCGCCCCGAGGCGCTCCCGCTCGCCCTCGGCTGGGCCTCGCCCCTCGGCGGCGTCGCATTCCTCGCCCTTTCCCTCCTGGCCTTCAAGGCGGTCGAGCGGAGCTACGTGTCGGCCGGTTCCTGAGGAAAACGGCGGCCCCCGCCCACCCTTGCGCGAGGCGGGCCGATCTTGCTACCCTTATGCAGCACCATGGGCAAATCCCTCGTCATCGTCGAGTCTCCGGCCAAGGCCAAGACGATCAACAAGTACCTCGGCTCCGGTTTCGTCGTGAAGTCGAGCATCGGCCACATCCGGGACCTCCCCTCGAGCTCGGGCGAGCGCGAGACGACGGCCGCCAAGCCCGCGAAGGCGGCCAGGGACGCGAAGAAGCTCACGCCCAGCCAGAAGGAGAAGGCCGAGCGCATCCGCGCCGCCGAGCGCCTCGTCGCCCGCATGGGCGTCGATCCCGAGCACGGCTGGAGCGCCCGCTACGAGATCCTCCCCGGCAAGGAGAAAGTCGCCGAGGAGCTCCGCAGGCTCGCCGCCTCCGCCGACGCCGTCTACCTCGCGACGGACTTGGACCGCGAGGGGGAGGCGATCGCCTGGCACCTCACGGAGCTCATCGGCGGCGAAGCGGCCAAGTTCAAGCGCGTCGTCTTCAACGAGATCACGCAGAAGGCCATCAAGGCCGCCTTCGCCGCGCCCGGCAAGGTCGACATGGACCGGGTCAACGCCCAGCAGGCGCGGCGCTTCCTCGACCGCGTCGTGGGCTTCATGCTCTCGCCCCTCCTGTGGAAGAAGGTGGCCCGCGGCCTCTCCGCGGGGCGCGTGCAGTCCGTCGCGGTGCGCCTCGTGGTCGAGCGCGAGCGCGAGATCCACGCCTTCGTGCCCGAGGAGTACTGGGAGCTCCGCGCCGACGTCGCCACGCCGCGCGGCAAGTCCCTGGTCCTGGAGGTCCGAAAGCGCGGCGCCGAGGCCTTCCGCCCGACGAGCGAGGCCCTGGCCAAGGCCGCGATGGCCGAGCTCGCGAAGGCCGAGTACAAGGTCGCGCAACGCGAGGCCCGCCCGACGAGGAGCACGGCCCCCGCCCCCTTCATCACCTCGACGCTCCAGCAGGCCGCGAGCGCCCGCCTCGGCTTCGGCGTCAAGAAGACCATGGCCCTCGCGCAGCGCCTCTACGAGGCCGGCCACATCACCTACATGAGGACCGACTCGACCCACCTCTCCGAGGACGCGGTGGCCGCGGCCAGGACGTTCATCGAAGCCAACTACGGCGCGGACTACCTTCCCGGATCGCCCAACGTCTACGCGAGCGACGAGGGCGCGCAGGAGGCCCACGAGGCCATCAGGCCCTCCGACGTGAACGTCGGGGTCGAGGGCCTCGCGGGCATGGAGCGCGACGCCGAGAGGTTGTACGACCTCATCTGGCGCCAGTTCGTGGCCTGCCAGATGGAGGCCGCCCGCTACACCAGCACGCGGATCGAGGTCGAGGCCGGCGCCTACTCCCTGCGCGCCCGCGGTCGGGTCCTCCTCTTCGACGGCTACACCCGCGTCCTCCCGCCGCAGTCCTCGGGCAAGGACGAGGACGAGGCCATCCTCCCCGAGGTCGCGGTGGGCGACGTCCTGTCCCTGCGGCATCTCCTGCCGAGCCGCCATTTCACGAGCCCGCCGCCGCGCTACACGGAGGCGAGCCTCGTCAAGGAGCTCGAGAAGCGGGGCATCGGCCGGCCCTCGACCTACGCCTCGATCATCTCGACGATCCAGGACCGGGGCTACGTCCGGCTCGAGAAGCGCAGGCTCTACGCCGAGAAGATGGGCGCCATCGTCACCGATCGCCTCGTCGAGAACTTCTCCGAGCTCATGGACTACGGCTTCACCGCCGGCATGGAGGAGTCCCTCGACGAGGTCGCGAGGGCGCGGCGCAAATGGACCTCCGTCCTCGACGAGTTCTACGGCGAGTTCAAGAAGCTCCTCGCCTCGGCCGAGTCCGCGTCGGGGGGCATGCGCCCGAACGAGCCCGTGGAGATCGGCCTCGCCTGCCCGAAGTGCGGGCGCCCCCTCCAGATCCGCACCGCCTCGACGGGCGTCTTCCTCGGCTGCTCGGGCTACGCCCTGCCGCCCAAGGAGCGCTGCACCGCCACCGTGAACCTCGTCCCCGGCGACGAGGCGGTCGACGTCGAGGACGACGAGGCGGAGGCGGAGGCCGAGGGGCTCATGCTCCGCGAGCGCCGCCGCTGCCCGATCTGCGGCACCTCGATGGATTCCTACCTCATCGACTCCAGCCGCAAGCTCCACGTCTGCGGCAACAATCCCGACTGCCGCGGCTACGAGATCGAGACGGGCGAGTTCAAGCTCAAGGGCTACGACGGCCCGACCCTCGAATGCGACAAGTGCGGCAGCCAGATGCAGCTCAAGTCCGGCCGCTTCGGCAAGTACTTCGGCTGCACCAACTCCGAGTGCAAGAACACGCGGAAGCTCCTGCGCAACGGCCAGGCGGCGCCGCCCAAGAGCGAGCCCGTCCCCATGCCCGAGCTCCGCTGCGCGAAGGTCGAGGACTTCTTCGTCCTCCGCGACGGCGCCGCCGGGCTCTTCCTCTCCGCGAGCCTCTTCCCGAAGCACCGCGAGAGCCGCGCCCCCCTCGTCGCCGAGCTCGCCCCCCACCGCGCCGAGATCGCCGAGAAGTACCGCTACATCCTCGACGCGCCGGAGCGCGACCCCGAGGGCAGGCCGGCCGTCGTGCGCTACTCGCGCAAGTCCGCGGAGCACTACGTGCAGTCCGAGGTCGAGGGCAAGCCTTCGGGCTGGCGCGCCGTCTACAGGGAAGGCTCCTGGGTCGAGGACGGCGCCGAGCCCAAGACGGCGCGGCCCGCCGCGGCCCGCAAGCCCGCGACCGCCAAGGCGTCGGCCGCGAGGCCCAAGCCCGCGGCCGCGAAGAAGGCGTCTCCGACCAAGGAAAAGACGGCCGCGAGGAAGGCGGCCCCGACGAAGAGGAAGCCCGCGGGCAAGAAGGCCGCCGCCGGAAAGCGCGCGGCCGGCAAGTAGCGCGAGAGGCTCCGCGCCGCCCGAGGCGAGGCCGCGCGACGCGGCGACGGGACCAGGGCGAAAAGGCTACGAGAGATGAGGCCGACCATGCCGCGCTGGGCGGGCGCCGCAGCGCTCCTCCTCCTCGCCTGCTTCCGCGGCGGAGCCTCGGCCGAGGGCCTGGCCGTGGGCCCGGGCTTCCGCG
Organism: uncultured Treponemataceae bacterium; assembly: GCA_964399065.1. Classification (GTDB taxonomy): domain Bacteria; phylum Spirochaetota; class Spirochaetia; order Treponematales; family Rectinemataceae; genus JAKLFE01. The sequence goes on from CAYNPQ010000051.1 coordinate 15,556, forward strand.
AGGAGCGCCTCGGCCCCCGCCTCTCCATCCTCGAGGATCCCGAGAGCCTGCTCGGCCCCGGGGAGGCGCTCTCCCCGGAACGGGCCTCCTCGTACCGCCGCGTCGACGCGACCACGATCAACCTCGGTTACTCGCGCTCCTCCTTCTGGCTCAAGGGCTCGCTGCGGAACGAGGGGGACCGCGAGCTGCGCTGCCTCCTCGTCCTCAAGGAGCCCGCCATCGAGAGCGTCGAGCTCTTCTGGGAGGGCGCCGCCCTGCGCTCAGGCGCCTCCGTCCCGCCCTCGGAGCGCGCGATGCGCGGCCGCGAAAACCTCTTCAGGATCATCCTGCCCCCGCGCTCCGAGCGCGTCCTCCTCCTCCGCGCGAGGACCGACACCTCGATCAACCTGAGCTTCTTCCTCTACGAGGAGGACGCCTACCGGAGCCGCGAGGCGGCCGAGGACTTCTTCAACTGCCTCTGCCTCGGCGCGCTGGTTTTCGCGGCGCTCTACAACGGCTTCCTCGCCCTCACGCTCAGGGACGCCGCCTACGCGGCCTACGCGGTCGTCGTCGCGGGGATCCTCTGGAACCGCCTCCTCGTGCTCGGCTACTTCCAGCTCTACCTGACCCCCGGCTCGGGAAGGCTGAACTACATCCTCATACTCCTCTCGACCTCGCTCTTCACCGCGGCCATGTCCTTCTTCACGACGAGGTTCCTCTCGACGAGGACGAGGTCTCCCTTCCTCCACCGGCTCAACCTCGCCCTCCCGGCCTGCGTCGCGGCCAACATGGCCCTCCTCGCGATCGACGCGCATGCCGCGGACCAGGCCTCGATCTTCCTCCTCCTGGCGGCCGCCCTCGTCTCGATCAGCACCGGGATCGCGGCCCTGGCGCGGGGCTACCGGCCCGCCCGCTATTACCTCCTCGCCTGGGCGGCCCTCTGCGTCATCGCGGTGATACACTCGCTCGGACTCTTCCGCCTCCTGCCCTACTCGATGTACAGCGACGAGAGCACCTTGCTCGGCACCGCGGCCATGTCCCTCCTCATGTCCCTCGCGCTCGCCGACCGCATCTCCGAGATGCGCGTGCTCTCTATGACGGACAAGCTCACGCGCATCGGCAACCGCGCCCGCCTCGAGATCGAGCTCGAGCGCATGCTCGCGCCCGGGGGCTCGGAGGAGCGGCCCTTCTCGATCATCATGGCGGACATCGACCATTTCAAGCAGGTCAACGACGAGCACGGCCATCAGGCCGGCGACGAGGTGCTCGCCGAGATCGCGCGACTCCTCGCCTCGGGCACGCGCGCCTCCGACCGCGTCGGGCGATGGGGCGGCGAGGAGTTCCTCGTGCTCTGCGAGGACACGGGCCGGGAGGGCGCCATCGCCGCCGCCGAGAAGCTGCGCCGGCGCGTGGAGGAGCGCGTCTTCCCCGATATAGGTCGCATAACGTGCAGCTTCGGCGTCGCGGCCTACGAGCAGGGACAGGACCGGGAGGCCCTCTTCCGCCGCGCCGACGAGGCCCTGTACCGGGCCAAGCGCGGCGGCCGCAACAGGGTCGAGGGCTGAGGCCGGCGGAGGGACCGGTTACCCAATTCGCGGGATTGAAGGAACGCGGCGACGGGGCCATCCTCTCGGCGGGAGGGGCGATGGAGGCTGAAGGCTTGCTTCCCGGATTCCTGGCGCGCCGCGCCTCGGCCGCGCTCCGGGCCTCGGCGCGGTGGGCGCTCGCCGCGGCGGGATTCGCGGCCGCGGTCCTCGCCTTGGCGGGCCTGCCTCTCCTGGTCTCGGAAACCACGGGAAGGCTCGTCCTCGAACCGGGACGGGTCCTCGGCGCGGCCGGGGGCTTCCTCCGCGCCTTCGCGGACGGCTCCGCCTTCGTGTTCCGCTCGGGCTACACGAGCTGGGATTTCCGCGCCCTGGGGCCCCGCTTCCTCTGGGTCTCCTTCGCCTACACCGCCCTCCCGGGCGCGCTCGGGATCGGCATCGGCGCCTTCGTCGGCTCGGCCTTCCGCACGCGGCGCAGGGGCGCCTGGGACCGGCTCGCCGATTTCGTCCTCGCCACGCCGGACTTCCTCATCATCTTCCTGGCCCAGCTCTGCTCGACCTGGCTCGTCGACGCGCTCGGCCCCCTGTTCCCGCGCCCGAGGTCGCCGGGGCCGTTCGCGGTCCTGCCGATGGCCCTGATGTCGCTCTTCCCCGCCCTGCTCGCCTACCGCGCGGCCGCGACCGCCTCGCGGCGGGTCGAAGGCGAGCCCTTCGTGGCCTTCGCCCGCGCCAAGGGCCTTCCCGAGAGGACGGTGCTCCGGCGCCACGTCGGCGCGGCCCTGATACCCGCCATCGAGGCCGAGCTGCCCGTCATCATCGCCTTCATGCAGGGGAGCCTCTTCTTCACCGAGAAGGCCTTCGGCATCCCCGGCATGGCGAGGCTGCTCTACGACTCCGCCTTCGCGGGCCGGCGTCGCGTCGTCCTGCGCGCGATCTACCAGTACGACCACGTCGTGCTTTCCCTCCTGGGCCTCGCCGTCTCCTGCGTCGCCACTTACTGCGCCCTCAGGCTCTCGCTCTCCCTGGCCCGGAGGGCCCTGACTCGTGAATAGGAGGCTCGCCCTCGGCCTCGCCCTCCTCTCGGCGCTCTGCGCGCTCGCCCTCGCCGGCGGCCGCGTCGCGCCCCACGAGCGGGGCTACAGCAAGTCGATCCACGTCGAGAGCGAAGGCGGCCGCGACGTCGTCTACACCGCGCCGGAGCCCCCCGGCCGGCACTTCGTCCTCGGCAGCGACGTCTGGGGCTTCGACGTCTACTCCGAGATGCTCCACGGCCTCGGCTGGACCCTGTGCATCGTCTTCGCCACCGCGACGACGCGTTGCGCGATCGCGTTCGCCGCGGGCCTCGCGCTCGGCTCCTCCGGCCGGGCGGGCCTCATCCGAAGGGGCTTCACCCCGCTCGCGGCGATGCCCTCCTTCATCCTCGCGGCCTTCGTCCTCTTCCCCCTCACCATCAATTCCGGGCTGCCGCCCGCGGCGCTCTTCCTCCTCCAGTCCGCGGTCATCGCGGCGGTCGAGCTGCCGCCCCTCGCCGCCTCCTTCGCCGCGCGGACCGCGTCGATCGTCGCCATGCCCTTCGTCGACGCGGCGCGGGTAGGCGGCGCCGGGCGGGCGTGGATACTCGCGCGGCACGTCCTGCCCTTCGCCGCGATCGACCTCATCGAGGCCCTGCCCTTGCAGGCCCTCTCGGTCGCGTCGATGGTGGGCAAGCTCGGCGTCGTCAGGATCTTCGTCGGCGGCACCACGATGACCTACGACCCCCTCATCTTCCTCCCGGCCAAGGGCGAGTGGCTCGGCCTCCTCGGCTATTACTATCCCGACGTGGCGGGACATCCCTGGCTCTTCCTCGCCCCGTTCTGCGGCTGGCTCCTCGTCCTGGCCTGCGTCCGCCTCCTCGCGTCGGGGGCGAGGATCGCGTACGCGGAGGCGCGGAGGATCGAGTCCCTCCGCTGAAACCCGGCCTCGATTGACTCCGGCGCGCGTCGGGTATAGTCTCGCCTCGTGCCACAGCGAGGAGGAAAGCCATGAACCGCAACAACGATCCCGCAGGGGGGAACCGCGGACCGAAGACGTTAGCCGCCATAGTCCTGACCGCCTGTTCCCTCGCGGCCTGCGCGAGCGGCCCGGGGAAGGAGCCGGCCGCGCCGCCCGAACCCAAGGCCGCGATCGTCCTCGAGCGTGGCACCGCCTCCCTCGACCTCTCCGCCCCCGGCGCCGGGCTCTCGGGCGTCGCGTTCTCGGACGGGGCCCTTCGCCTCGCGCCCGGCGCGACGACGGGCGAATACCTGTCGCCCATCGCGTCGCTCCCCCTCTTCAACTGGCTCGTGCCCTCCTGGAGGGCCGAGATCCCGGGCGGCTCGAGCGTCCGGATCGCCTTCCAGGCCTGGATGGACGGCGCCTGGAGCGCCTGGTACGGCATGGGCACCTGGTCGGCCAAGCCGGCGAGCGAGCGCTCCTCGGACGCCCTCGGGCGCGTCGACGTCGACACCCTCATCCTGATGCGCGACGCGCGGCTCCTCCGCTGCAGGATCACGCTCGCCGCGGGACCGGGCGGCGAATCCCCCGTCCTCTTCTCCGCGGGCTTCGCCACGAGGAACTACCTCTCGCCGCGCCCTCCCGACAAGGCCGGGATCGCCGCGTTGCCCGACATCGACCTGCCCGTCCCCTCGCGCTCGCAGATGGTCGAGGATCCTTCGATCTCCGGCCGGATCTGCTCGCCGACGAGCCTCTCGATGGTCCTCGCCGCGAGGGGCGTCGACCTGCCCACCGCCGCGGTCGCCGCCGGCTGCTACGACAACGGCGAGGGCATCTTCGGCAACTGGCCCTTCAACGTCGCGTTCGCCGGCTCGAGGGGCCTACCCGCCCGCGTCGACTACTTCGGCTCCCTCGCGGACATCGCCGCCGAGCTCTCGGCGGGCAACCTCGTGGTGGCCAGCGTCAAGTTCGGGCCCGGCGAGCTCGCGGGCGCGCCGATCAACTCGACCTCGGGCCACCTGATGGTCGTCCGCGGTTTCGCGCATCGCGACGGAAAGACCTACGCCCTCGTCAATGACCCCGCATCGCCCGACGTCTCGGGCGTGCCGCGCGAGTACCTCGCCGAGCAGTTCGCCGGGGCCTGGACGGGCGTCGTCTACGTGATCGGGAAGCCCTGAGCCGGGGCCGCGCGCGGCTCCCGGCTCGGGCAGCGCGCGATCCCGGGGCCGCTCAGGCGAGGCCCTGCACCTCCCAGACCGTGACCGGACCGTTGCGGGCCCATGTCGGGATCGTCTCCGAGGCCCCGAGGCGCAGCGAGCCCCGGACGGGCTCGACCGCCTCGGCGTTCGCGGCGACGCCTCCCCCTCCCCTCGATTTCATCCACTTCTGGACGGGATCGGCGAGGTTGATCCCCTCGCCGAGGACGTCGGGACGCGCGTAGAGGGGATGGCCCAGGCTGCCCATCCATACCTGCCCCGTCGTCACCGAGACGCGGACGCGGCGGGGCGCGGCGCCGAGGACCGCGAAGGCGGCGCGGAAGGCGCGCAGCCGGTGGCCCTCGCTGGCGAAGAGGCAGTAGACCTCGTCGCCGAGGTACTTGATCGGCACGCCGTCCTGCGCGATCAGGTGCTCGGTGACGGGGAAGAAGAACGCGTTGAGCGCGATCGCGAGGTCCGCGGGGGCGAGCTCCCGCGCGAGGGGGCCGAAGCCCTCCATCTCGACATAGGCGATCGTGGCCTCGATGGTCCGCCTCTCGCGGTAGTTCGCGCCGAGGAGGGTGTCGATCGAGGCCCCGAGCAGCTCCGAGAGCTGTGGCAGGAGGGCGATGTCGGGGGCGTTCTCGCCGCGCTCCCACTTCGAGACGGCCTGGGGGCTCACCTGCAAGGCGGAGGCGAGGTCGTTCTGGGTGAAGCCGAGCCGGGTCCTGTAGGCCTTTATGGCGTTTCCGAGTTCCTCGAGTTCCATGTGCATCTCCTCTTGGGCGCCCCGAGGATACTGTAGCGCTTCCCGCGCCCGCGGGAAATGACGGTATCCGCCACCCCGCGCAACCTCGGGTTTCCCCCCGCCTCGCCGCCCCTCCGCCGCGCTTGTATCGAGGCCACGCCGCGCGCTAGGCTTTAGGCATGATCAAGCCCGGACATTGGAGGGAGCTCGCCTCGCGGAAGCTCGCGGACTGCCGCATCTTCGGCGTGACGGCGAGCGAGCGCGAATCGGACTCGGGAAAGCGGGGGACGTTCTTCCTCGTCGACAGCCTCGACTGGGCGGGGGTGATCCCGGTGGTGGACTCGCCCGCCGGCCGGATGCTCCTCATGATCCGCCAGTACCGGCACGGCACGGACAAGCTCTGCCTGGAGTTCCCCGGCGGCGCGGTGGAGCGCGGCGAGGATCCCTCGATCGCCGTCGGCCGCGAGCTCGTCGAGGAGACGGGCTACGAGCCCGAGATGATGATCCCGATCGGGGACCTCTCGCCCAACCCCGCCTTCATGACCAACGCCTTCCACGCCTTCGTGGCCGAGGGCTGCCGCCCCGTCCGCACGCAGGCCCTCGACGAGCACGAGGAGATCGAGGTCCTCCTCGTGCCCGAGCGCGAGGCCATCGACCTCGTCGCAGCGGAGGACAACGCCCACGCCCTCATGACCGCAGCCCTTTTCCTCTACATGCGCTACCGCGGCTTGAGCCTCTGAGGCCGGCGGCCGGACCGCGCTAGAATTGCCGCACCGCGAGCACCGGCAGCTTCGTCGTGGTGCCGATATCCGCGCTGAAGCTCGTGTACCCGGCGTCGTTCGGCTGGGACGTGAGGAAGGCGTAGTACTGCCCGTCGTAGCGGGTGTTCGAGGCCCAGCACCTGATGATGCCGGGATAGAAGCCGCCGAGCCCCATCGCCTTGTACTGCTCGGCCGTCGGCATGTACCAGTCTTCGTAGCCGCCGCGCGGGGCCCGCGCCTCGCCGGCGGCGTAGCTGCCGGCCTCGGCGAGGATGCGCGTGTTCTTGGCCCCGTCCGCGATGCCCCGGCCGAGGACCTCGGTCGGGGTCGGCTTGCCGCTCGCGAGCATGTACTTGGGGTCCGAGAGCGTCGCGGCGCGCTCGAAGTACCTCCACCCCTCGCCGAATGAGCCCTTGTCGTAGAACACGACGCCGCCGCCCGGCCCCGTCGACCCGAGGGCGTACTTCGTCCTCGCCTTCACGGGAGGCGACCAGTCGCCCGGGACGTCGTCCCCGTACCGCGGCCTCACGCGCCAATAGAAGAACCGGTCGGTCGGCGGCGTGAAGGCGATCTGGTTGGCCGGCGCGGACAGGGTCGGCGCGCTCCCGAGCCCCTCGATGGAGGCGGCGGCCTGGAAGTCGTAGCCCTTCGCCCCGATCATCTCGTTCCAGGACGCGACGCCCCCGAAGTCGGGGGAGTGGCCGTCGGGATAGAAGTAGTCGGAGGAAAGATAGAAGAAGCAAGGCTTGCCGACGACGACCCGCGCCTCGATCCTCGACCCGTCCTGGATGAGGTAGGCCGATTCGGGCGATTCGGCCTGGGCCTCCGCGTAGCGGCCCCGGAACCGCGGCAGGTAATCTCCGAAGGTCAGGGACACGTCGTCCACGCCCGAGTTGGAGAGGCAGAGGAGGTAGGGTTCCGCGCGGGCGGGGAGGGAGATCGAGGTGATCGGCGTAGGGCCGCTGCCCGGCATCGCGTAGGAGGCGCCCGATCCGTCGGTCACGAGGAGGGAGAGCCCGTATTGGTTCGCGCGCAGCGTGACGAGCCCCTTCGAGAAGCGGAGGCTGATCGCGTCCTCCCAGGTCCGCGTCTTGCGGTAGTCCTTGATGGCGATCGGGATGCGGTAGATCCGCTCCGACTCGGTCTGCGCGGGCACCATGAGGCGGAGCTCGAAGGACTGCTCCCCGCCGCCCGCGGGAATGGTCCCGACGACGTCGTAGCGCCGCCCGTCCACGAGGCTCATCCCCTCGGGGATCTCGAGCGCGTACGAGGCGCTCAGCATGTCGAGGTCGCCGACGTTGGCGATGGCCACCTTGATCCGGTACTCGGTCCCCGCGAAAAGGGGGTAGGACGCGTCGACGAGGGAGTAGGAGACCTTGAAGTTCTGGCCCGCGCGCCCCACGGCGAGGACGCCCATGTCCTGCCCGCCGTAGGCCGGCGACAGCGGGGCCACGGCCCCGACCGCGAGCCCCTCCTGCGGCGGCACCTCGAGCTCGTACTTCGCCCCCAGGGCCACGCCCTCGAACTCGGCCTTGCCGTCGGCGCCCGTCACCGCCGTGAGGACGTCCATCGCGTCGAGGACGTTGCGGAGCACGGCCGAGACCCCCTTCAGCCCCGAGAGGGCGCGTCCGCCGGAGGGCCTGGCGTCCGCCAGGAGGATGCTGATCCGCTCGGAGCTCCCGGAAGTCCTGAGGAGGTAGCCGGGAGACGCGTCGGGATCGGAAGGCTCGAAACGGATTATCCCCTTGCCCGCGACCCTGCCCGTCCCCGAGTCCACGACGAAGCTCTCCGCGTCCGGATAGGTCGCGGCGATCGCCGAGCCGCCGCGCTTGACGCCCGAGCTGTCTATCTCCCAGGCGACCGCCCCCTGGTCGACGCTCCTCCAAACCCCGCGGATGGCGGGCGGCACCGACGACGCCGGCCCCGGAGAGGGATCGGGAGCGCCGCCCCCGGTGCCCGCGGCCTGCGAGCAGGCAATGGAGAGGAGGGCCGCGGCGGCGAAGGCGGCCCGCCGGCCGCGGCGGATCGACATCGCGCGACGCGCCATCGCGGCGGCCATCACGGATACACCTTCGACGTGGTCCCGGCCTGCTCCTCGGCCCAGGTGATCGTGCGCCACTTGATCGTGGCGGTCGGGCTGGCGTTGCCGGCGTAGTCGTAGAGCACGACGCCGCAATTCATGTACGCTCCGTAACTCAGGTTGTTCAGGACGACGTATCGCTTGGGCATCGCGACGGTGAAGGTGCCGTAGCCGTTCGTGGTGAAGACGGCGTAGGCGATGTCGTCCTGCGGTCCGTTGGGGCTGGGGTGCCAATAGACGCCGGAGCTCCGGCTCCCCGTGGACACCGACAATGTCGGCTCGTAGGGCGGCGCGACGTCCCATTCGAAGAACTCGTTGACGACGTCGCTCGGCTCGAGCTCCCCCTTGTACGCGATGGCGATGACCCTGCGGTCGCGATCCACGGCGATGGGTCCGGTCGCCGCGTAGTCGTAGCCCGTCGTCGCGGTCGGCCTCGTGCCGTCCAGCGTGTAGCGGATCGTCGCGCCCGGCGTCGCGCTCGAGAGCGAGAGGGAGATCGGCGCGTTTATGGGCCGCCCTTTCATGCTCGGCTCGGGCGCTCCGGCCTTGAGGATGTAGCGCGCGCTGAGGACGGGGGTGACCGTGCCGTCTGCCGCGAAGAGGCGCGCCTTGACGAGCGTGGTCCTCGCGACGGCGATCGCGGCCCCGCTCGCGCAGGAGGGGCTCGCCGCGGTCGGGTCGCCGCCGTCGATCGCATAACGTATCGTTCCCGGCGCGCCCGCGGCCAGAGTCAGGGAGAGCGCGTCCGCGTAGATCCCCGCGGGTCGCCCGAAACGGACGCCGTACAAAGTGTAGTCGAGATTGGCGATCGAGTAGAAATCGAGGTCGTAGATGCCGAGGAAGCCGTCGATCTCCTGCGAGCGCATGAGGGGCACGGCGCCCGTCTCATCGTCGTTGGGCTCGTTGAGCGTCGCGTCCTCGAGCTCCGCGCCGTCGCCGGTCGGCGCGATGTCGAGGGCGATGCGGTACTTCGTCTCCGACTTGTAGCCCGCGCCGGACAGAGCGAGGAGGTAGGGCTCGGTCCTCGAGGGCACCTCGACGCTCCCGATCCCGCCCTTCGTCGCGAAGGGAATCGAGCTGCGGTCCGGCGAGATGAGGATCCCCTGCACCTCATCGGAGGCGCCCCGCACCGCGACCTTCATGCGCTCCTTGAAGCAGCGGAGCGAGACCGAGTCCTCGCCGATCGTCTTGCCCGCCGCGTCGAGCACTCGCACGCCGACCGAGTACTCGCGCTCGGGCTCGGCCTGCGAGGCGACCGAGAACGAGAAGCGAAGCTCGACCGCATCGCCCGGCTGCAGGGCCGCCATCGAGGCCTCTGCCGCCCCGGCGAGAGAAAGCCCCGCGGGCGCGGACAGCCTGCAGGACGCCGCGGAAAGGGCCGCCTTGCCCATGTTCTCGAGCTTGATCGAGAATGCGTTGGCCTCGCCGCGGTAGAAGACGCCGGCGGCGGAGGAAGGCGCCAGCGAGGCTTTCAGCGCGCCCGCCGCGGGCGGGGCGAGCCGCACCACGCCGAGGTCGACCCCGTCGAAGGCTGGCACGAGGGTCGCCGAGAGGGGCGAGTCGACGCCGGCCTGGATCGGCACGCTCAGGCCGTACCGATCCCCGGCGGTAAGGCCCGCGAGCGGGACCGGCTCTCCGGCGACCGCCTCCACGGTCCTCGTGTCCGCGGGGTTCGCGAGGTTCGAGAGGACGAAGCGCAGCGACAGCGCGGCGCCCGGCGCCCGGGAGCCGGCGGGCGCCGCGAACGCGAGGGTGGCGGCCGCGGTGGCCCCCGATTTCCTGAAAAGGTAGAAGGGCAGGGAGCCGTCCGAGGATTCGACGAGGAGGAGGTCCTCCCCCGCCTTCTCGGCGCGCGCCTCGCCCGCGACGAAGGCGGTGTCTCCGTCCATGCGCGCCGCGACCTTCGCCGTCCCCGCGATCGAGACGCCGTCGGAGGCGACGTACCATTCCGCGTTCGCGCCGTCCATCCTGATCCATCGCCCCCAGAAGAAGGAGCCGAGGGCCTTCGCCGGCGAGGGATCGGAGCCGGGATCGGGGGTCGAGGATTGGGCCGGATTGGAGCAGGCGAGGAGGACGAGGGAAAGGGCGCAGGCGAGCGGCAGGGCAAGGCGAACGAGCCCTCGAGCCATCGGGACCTCCGATGCGGAACAGGGTGCGCGAGGCCCTCGAAGAGGCCCCGACTACGGGTCTGGCCCGGAGAAGCCGCGAATATATCATCACTCCGTCGATCCCGCAAGCGCGGAACGCGGCCCATCGGCGCGAGACGGCGATTCACGCGCCCTTCGCGCCGTCCCTCCCGGCCAGTATCCTGACCGCCTCGCTCCCCATGAGGGCGAGCTTCTCGACATTGCGGTCCGAGTGCGCGAAGCCCTCCTCGGGATCGAATTTCCCGCTCTCGCCCGCGACGTGGAGGACGTTGTCGAGCACCACCGCGAGGCCGCCCGCCCTGAGGCCCCAGAGCCGGGCGAGGACGAGGACGATGCCGGCCTCCA
>CAYNPQ010000052.1:0-3587 GCA_964399065.1 uncultured Treponemataceae bacterium
ACTATCGGCTGCCCGGGCTTCGAGAAGAAGAGCGCGGTCTCGAGGTCGAGGGGATCCTCGGCCGAGCCCTTGCCGAGGAAGGAGCCATCCGGCGAGACCCGGAGCTCGGGCAGGTCGTAGGCGAAGACGACGACGGAATGGGAGAGGTAGAGCGGCTCCGTCGCGGGGACCTCGGCGCCGAGCTCGGGATCGTAACGCGTCAGGACCTTGCCCTCGCCGGGGCGGAACGCCGGATCCGGCGTGAACAGCAGCGATAGCTCGTGGTTGCCCTCGCCGAGCTCGAGGCTCCGGCGCAGGTCCTCGCCCGCGCGGACGGGAACGCCGCGGAGGAGGGGCTTCCGCCCCTCGCTCAGGTCGAGGAGCCCGTCGGCGTTTGCCGCGAAGACGAAGGGATAGGAGCCCTTGTGGAAGGACCTGGGCGAGTCGACCCGCGCGACGAGGGGGACCGCTTCCGCGGGCTCGGGCCACGCCGGGGGATCGGTCGCCGGGTCGCTCGTCCGCAGGGAGACCCCGCTCACGCGCACCCTGCAGCCCCGCGCGACCCCGAAACCGACATAGACATGGTCGGGGTCGAGCTTCAGGAGTTTCTCCGGCCCGTACATGACGTAGTCGCGCGCCCCGGTCGGGCAGTCGAGCCAGGAGACCTCGTAGCCCGTGTTGGTCTTCGCGAGGCGGAGCCGGTACGAGGACCCGGCCCTGACCAGCTCGGAGGAGCCGTAGCTGAAGGCCCGCGACACGCTCGTGCCGCGTTGCGCGATGCCGGAGTCGCCGAGGGACAGGACCTCGGGCGTGATCCCGGACACGAAGCGGGCGCCCAAGGTGTCCTTGCTCGTCCGCTTCGCGCCGTCGACCACGGCCTCGAACTTCGTCGCGATGACCCCCGCCGAGTTCGTGTAGTGGTTTCGCGCGCTCACCCCCCGCTCGCCGAGGCTGTCCATCGCGAGGAGGCCGAAGCCCTCCTGGCCGTCGGGCTGGGGATTGAGGTACTCCACCGTGAAGGTGGCGCTGAGCTCGAAGTTCTCGCGCCGCGGGTCGATCACGGTGTAGTAGTACGAGATGCCGTCGTGGAAGGCCGTGAACTTGCCGCCCTTCTGGTCGACCTGCCCGTCGGCCAGGACGCTGCAGGAATCGAGGACGAAGCTGGGATCGTCGGCGTCGAGCATCCTGAACGTGTTGAGCTCGGCCTTCGAGGATTGGCCGAACCAGGTGAAATGCCACTCGCGCTCGGCCTCCGCCCTGATCGTCGTGGCGACGGGCTTCGACTCGGCGCGCCCGCCGCCGCGGAGCGCCGCGACGACCAGCCCGTAGCGCGCGCCGACCGCCAAGCCCTCGACCTCGAATCCCGGGCCCTCGACCCGCCGCGTGACGTCCGCGCCGCGGTCGCCGGGCGGAATGAGCCTGAGCTCGTAGGCCTCGGCCTCGCGGACCGGCTTCCAGGTCACCGCCAGCCTGCCCGCGCCGAGGTTGCGGGCGACGGGCTCGGGCGCGGCGAGGGGCAGGACGAAGGCGAGGCTCCTCGACTCCGAGGGCTTCGCGGCGGGCTCGCCCGTCCTCGACGCGACGACCCTGAACGAGTAATTGCCGCTCGACTGGGGCCGGAACTCGACCTGCCGCTCCTCGCTCTTGGCCCTCCCGACCAGCCGCGACTCGAGGACTTTCCCCGAGACCTCGGACATCTCGACGACCGCCTTGTCCGCCCCCTCTCTCCCGGTGACGAGTCTGAAGGAGAGGACGAGCTTGCCGGGCTCGTCGGGAGCCGGGCCGAGGGCGAGGATGGCCGGCGCGGCCACCTCGGCCCAGGGCCTGCGCGCCGGCGCGGCCTGCGGGGACAGGGCCGCGGCCGGCAGGGCCAGGACCGCGAGGACGAGGGCGGCGGCTCTCATGGCCGAGGCTACTGCAGGACCACCATGTAGATGTTGATGCCGCTGTTGGCCGAGAAGACGCAGTACTCGCCCTCCGCGGGCAGGACGAAGCTGACCATGCCGGCCTTGGCCCCGTCGTCGGGAGGGGCGGCCAGCTCGACGAGGACGGCGCCGCTCGCATCCACGAGCTTCAGCACGCGGGCGTCGGTCTTGCTCGAGCTGTTGAGGTAGACCTTGAGCATGGCGCCGCCGGAGGCCTTGAAGCGGATGGAACGGTAGTCGGGCGTACCGGAGCCATTCAGCTTGATCCGGACATTGAAGATCTCTCCGTCCTCGGCGGTCCTCACCGGGTCGATCGCCTCGACGGTGATTCCCTTTTCGGCGCTGGCCTTCAGGGTGAAGGATTCGAAGACGGCCGGCGCGGCGATCTGCGCGGGCTTGAGGTCGTTGGCGGAGATCCAGACGGGCTCGGCCGCCGCGAAGGGAATCGCGACGAGGGCGAGGGCGGCGAGGACCGCGAGGCGAGCCCGGGAAGGGAAGGCGTGTTTCATGTCCGTACCTCCGGGCATAGTATACGGCGGTTCTATCATCTTGTGTTGAAAAATGGAACCATAGTCCGTTTTTGCCCGGACTCAGCCCACCGCGAAGTTGGCCTGCGAGTAGATGAAGCGCCGACGCGAGGGAGGCAGGGCCTCGCCGAGCCGCATGTGGGTCAGGCTCCGCGAGGCCGAGAATCCCGCCCGCGCGAGGAGCCGCGCGTCCTCCTCGTTCGCTCCCGGCAGGTAGGCTATCGCCGGGGCCGCCTCGCCCAGGGCCCAGCCAAGGAGGGCCGAGGCGGCCTCCCCGTCGCGCGCGAGCCAGGGCCCGAGGATCGGCTGCTCGCGTTGCGCGATCGCGTATCCCGCGAGCCGCCCCGAGCGCCGCGCGAGCGCGACCCGCCCCGGATCGTCGCCGCAGTACGAAGCGAGGACGACGCGGCGGTCGGCTCCCCAGAGCTCCTCGTCGAGGGCGGCCAGCTCCTCGAAGGCTGGCGCGGAGTCGAGGGTCGAGACCTCGACTCCGGGGACGGCGAAGGCCGCCGGGGGCTCGCCCGAGGAGCCCGAGGGACGCTCCATGACCGAGACGCCGTCCTCAGCCACGAAGCCGAGCCGCTCGTAGAGGGGCCGCCCCTTCGCGGAGGCGTCGAGGAGGATCGAGGCGCAACCGGCCTCGCGGGCCAGGCCGATGAGCCGCTCCATGACGAGGCTCGCGATCCCGCGCCGCTGCAGCGAGGGCTCGACCGCGACGAGGCCGATGTAGCAGGCCCTCCCGAGGAACGTGAGGCCGCCGGTCCCGGCCGGGCGGCCGTCGAGCTCGGCGACGAGCCAGCGCCCCGCCGCGCCGAGCGACAAGAGCCGGACGAGCCGCGGGGCGAAGCTCCGCGGGTTCCCGTAGGCCGCCATGAGGATGGGATCGAGGGCCGGAATGTCCTCCGGCCGCATCGCGCGCAGGGAGATCACGGAGCCGCTTCCGCGGGAAGGGCCGCCCCCGAAGGGGCCCGCGCGGCCGCCCCGGCGGCGCCGGCCTCCAGGGCCTCGACCCGCCGCCGCTTCGCGTCGCGCTTGTAGGCGAGGAGGTCGGAGCGGGTCACGAGGCCGACGAGGGCGCCGTCCCGGACGACGGGGAGGTGGCCGATCCCGTGCTCGAAGAAGAGCTCGTCGATCTCGCGCACCGTCGTCTCGGGCG
>CAYNPQ010000052.1:3687-12876 GCA_964399065.1 uncultured Treponemataceae bacterium
CCGTCGTCGCAGCGCGCCGTGGCCGACGCGGCCTGCCGGTGCCCGCCCCCGCCGAAGGCCGCGAGGATCTCCCCGAGGTCCGCGCCCTCGACCTCGTTCCGCGCGATGACGAGCATCTTGCCCTTGGGCTTGAAGAAGAAGAAGCCGAAGAGGATCTCCCCGTTCTCGACCTCGAAGACCCGCTCGACCACGGCCCCGAGGCCCTGGGCCTCGTCCTCGAGCTCCAGGTAGCAGCTCTGCACGAGGTGGCCCCTGATCGTCCGGCTCTCGAGGCGGCCGAGGACCTCGTGGAAGAGGACGACCTGGGAGCGCTCCTTCAGGGGCACGAGGAAGTCCTTCACGAGCTTGAGGGAGGCGCCCTGGCCGAGGAGGTAGGCCGCGGCGTCGAAGTCGGCGCGGCCCACGTTGGCGTGGGTGAAGTTCCCCGTGTCCGCGTAGATCCCCGTGAGCGCGACCGTCGCGTCCTCGGGCGTGACCTTGACGCCCCGCTCCGCGAGCTCCAGGCCGAGCCCCGTCGCGCAGGATCCGTACTCCGTGGCCCGAACGACCGCGCCCGGCAGCTCGTTCTCGCCCGCGGGATGGTGGTCGTAGACCGAGATCGAGGCGGGCAGGGGCCGCCCCTTCAGGAACTCCCCGACCCGGTCCGCGCTCCGCGCGTCGACCACCACCATGCCCTCGATCTCCTGCCCCTTCACGTCGGCCGGGCCGAGGAAGCCGAGCCGCTCGCCGTAGAGGTTGAGGAGGTTCTTCGCCGCGGGGTGCACGAGGGTGCTCCGGACCGCGGCATGGTCGGGATGGAGGTAGCGCGCCAGGACCATGGAGCCGATGCAGTCCAGGTCCATGTTGTTGTGGCCGACGATGATCTTCATGGCTAGGGAGGAGTATAGGCGAGGGGCGCGGGAAAGCAAGGCGGGCCCGCGGCCCCTAGACGCCCCGCCCCCTCCGCCGCGACAGTATGTGCCGAGGAGAGCGACCATGAAGGAAAAGACCAGGCGTGCCTGGGGACGGTTCATCGGCATGGCGGTCTTCGTCACCCTGCTGGGATCGGCGGTCTACGCCGCGATCGGCGCGGCCGCGGCGCCGCCGGGGCCCCTACCCGCCGAGGCCCACGGCAAGCTCAGGAGCGACTACGTCCTCATGCTCCTCGAGTGCCTCGTCGGCCTCGTCGTCATGTTCCTGCCCTCGATGCTCGAGCGGCGCCTCCGGATCGCGATACCGGGCGGGATGTACGTCGTCTTCGTCGTCTTCCTCTACGCCGCGATCTACCTCGGCGAGATCCGGAGCTTCTACTACCGGATCCCGAACTGGGACACGATCCTCCACGCCATGAGCGGCGTCATGCTCGCGGCCCTCGGCTTCTCAATCGTCAGCGTCCTCAACGACAGCGAGAAGGTCGCCGTCAGTCTCTCGCCGCTCTTCGTGGCCCTCTTCGCCTTCTCGTTCGCGGTCTCGCTCGGCGCGCTCTGGGAGATCTACGAGTTCGCGGCCGACGGGATCCTCGGCCTCAACATGCAGAAGTTCGCCCTCGAGGGCGGCGCTCCCCTCCTCGGCCGCGCGGCCCTCGAGGACACGATGGGCGATCTCATCGTCGACTCGCTCGCGGCGCTCGTCGTGTCCGCCGGGGGCTTCGCCGCGATGAAGGCCGAGAAGGGCTGGCTCGCGCGGGTTTCCATAAAACGCAGGGAGGGCGGTGCTTCCTAGGGCCTGACGGCGGCGAGCGCCGAGCGGGCCCGCTCCCAGCCGGGGCAGAGTCTGCCGAGGTAGTCGTAGAAGGCCGCGTCGTGCCGTCGGTGCCGGAGGTGGGCGAGCTCGTGCATGAGCACGAAGCGCAGGGCCTCGGGGCTCTGGCGCAGAAGCCTCGTGTTGAGGGTGAGGATCTTCCGCGCTGGATCGCAGCTCCCCCAGCGGGACTTCATGCTGCGGAAACGGAGCTGCGGCCGCGGCAGGCCGGCGGCCTCGGGCAGGGACAGGCACTCCTCCAGGATGGCGGGCAGGCGCAGGGCGGCCTCGCGGGCGTAGAGCCGGTCCACCGCCCTTTTCACCGCCTCGCGGTCCGCGGGGTCGGGCGCTCGCGCGACGAGGAGTCCCCCCGAGATCGAGGCGCGGCAGGAGGGGCCCCGCTCGACGCGGAGGAGGAGCTCTGCGCCGAGGAAGGGCAGGCGCTCGCCCGAGGTCCAGGCGGGCTCGCGCGGCGGAATGGGAACCGCGGCGAGCCTCGTCCGCTGGCGCTCGACCCAGCCCTTGTGGCGGGCCAGGAAATCGCGCAGGACGGCGTCGGGAAGGTCGAGGGGGGCCCTGAGCACGAGGCCGCGATCGGGGCGGAGCTGGATCGAGAGGGTCTTGCGGCGCGAGCGGTAGACTACCGCCCTGAGGCCTCCCGCCTCGACGCGGGATCCCGGCTCGACCATCAGCCTCGCCATCGCGCCTCCTTTCCAGTTGAGCAATCCCGGCAAAACGTGTACCCTATGCCCCGACGAAATTCCATATAGGGTAAGGAGCAACTAAATGGACACTAAATCCCTCGAGAAGGTGGCCATGAGCGCCCGCGTCCTGGCGATGGACGCGATCCAGGCGGCCAACTCGGGCCACCCGGGCCTCCCCTTGGGCTGCGCCGAGCTCGGGGCCTTCCTCTACGGCCAGGCCATGAAGCACGATCCCGCCGATCCCTCCTGGGCCGACCGCGACCGCTTCGTCCTCTCGGCCGGCCACGGCTCGATGTTCCTCTACGCCCACCTCCACATGGCGGGCTACGCTATCAGTCTCGACGACATCAAGCGCTTCCGCAAGATCGGCAGCCCCTGCGCCGGACACCCCGAGTACGGCATGGCGCCCGGCGTCGAGACCACGACCGGCCCCCTCGGGCAGGGCATCGCGACCGCGGTCGGCATGGCCATGGCCGAGACCATGCTCGCCGCCCGCTTCAACACCGCGAAGCGCAGGATCGTCGACCACTACACCTACGTCCTCACCGGCGACGGCTGTCTCCAGGAAGGCGTCTCGGCCGAGGCTTCTTCCCTCGCCGGCCACCTCGAGCTCGGCAAGCTCATCGTCTTCTACGACTCGAACAAGATCACCATCGACGGATCCACGGACATCAGCTTTACCGAGGACGTGGGAAAACGTTACGAGGCCTACGGCTGGAAGGTCCTGCGAGGCGACATGTACGACTTCGCCGGCCTCGAGCGCCTGGTCGCCGAGGCCAAGGCCGAGACGAAGCGGCCCAAGCTCATCATCCTGAAGAGCATCATCGGCAAGGGCGCGCCCACCAAGCAGGGCTCCCACTCCTGCCACGGCGCCCCCCTGGGCGAGGAGGAGATCGCCAAGGCCAAGCAGGCTTTCGGCATCCCCGTCGACGCGAAGTTCTGGGTGGCCCCCGAGGCCTACGCCTTCTACGAGGCGCGCCGCAAGGAGCTCTCCCGCGCCCGCGAGGCCTGGAAGGCCGAGTACGCCGCCTGGCGGGCCGAGGAGCCCGCGCTCGCGGCCGAGTACGACGACTACCTCGCCGGCAAGCCGAGGGCCAAGCTCGAGCTGCCGACCTTCGCGGCGGGCGAGCAGGTCGCGACGCGCAACGCCTCGGGCAAGTGCATCGCCGCGGTCTCCAAGGCCTGGACCAACCTCCTCGGCGGCTCCGCCGACCTCACCTCCCCGAACGTGAGCTCCATGCCCGACGCGACGGACTACGGTCCCGCCGACCGCAAGGGCCGCTACATCCGCTACGGCATCCGCGAGCACGCCATGGCCGCGATCGCCAACGGCCTCTCCCTCCACGGCGGCTTCAAGCCCTTCATCGCGACCTTCCTGACCTTTTTCGACTACCTGAAGCCCAGCCTCCGCCTCGCGGCCCTCATGCGGCAGCCCGTCGTCTACGTCCTCACCCACGACTCGATCTACGTCGGCGAGGACGGCCCGACCCACCAGCCCATCGAGCACCTGGCGAGCATCAGGGCCATCCCCAACGTCCGCCTCTTCCGCCCCGGCGACGCCGAGGAGACCGCGGTCGCCTGGAGGCTCGCCATGGAGCGCCGCGACGGCCCGACGGTCCTCGTCCTCTCGCGCAACAACCTTCCCGTCCTCGCCAAGGACGACCCGGACTGGCGCGCGACCATGGAGACCGGCGCCTACGTCGTGAAGAACTCCGCCAAGGCCCCGAGCCTCGTGTTCGTCGGGACCGGCAGCGAGCTGTCGATGGCCGCCGAGGCCGCGGCCATCGTGCAGGCGAAGAAGCCCGACCTCGCGATCCGCGTCGTCTCGGTGCCGAGCCGCGAGCTCTTCTTCGCCCAGCCCGAGCCGGTGCGCGCGGCCGTCCTGGGCGCGGGGGCCCGCGTCATGGTCGCCGAGGCCGGCGTGGCCATGGGCTGGGAGCGCATAGCGAAGCCCGAGGACATCCTCTCGATCGAGCGCTTCGGCGAGTCCGGCCCCGCGGCCGAGGTCGCGAAGCACCTCGGCTTCACCGCCGAGAAGCTCGCCGAGATGGCGTTGCGCTGAGACCTCCGCGCCGACCGGCGCGATCGATATCGCGCAACGCGTCGAGCGAGGGGCCGTCCCGGGTGGGGCGGCCCCTTTTTTTCATGCCGCCGCGCCGCCCGTGGCCATGAACGCCAGGGAGACGGCGACGATCGAGGCGAGGCTGTGGAGGGAGAGGGCCGTCGAGGCGCGCCTCGCCTCGTCATGCGCGCCCTCCGGCATGAAGACGGGGATGATGAAGGGAGGGGGCAGGAGGAAGAGCGAGTAGACCGCGAGGCGGTAGAGCGGCGGGAAGCCGAGGAGCCTGACCGCCACGAGATCGCCCACGACGAAGGCGGCGAGGCCGAGCAGGGCCATCCTCGACGCGACGACCTTGATCGAGAAGGCGAGGTCCCGGCGGTCGAGGCCGATGCCCGCGCCGATCACGAAGGCGACCAGGGGCCCGGTCAGCGACTTCAGGGTCGCGACGAGGCGCCAGAAGGCCGAGGCCCCCATGCCGGCGAGGCTCCCATCCCTCGGTCCGCCCGACGCCGCGCCCAGGAAGGCCGCGGCTCCCGTCGAGCCGCCCGCCGCGGCCGCCCGCGCGGCGAGGCCGGCCGCGAGGCCGAGGAGGATGGCGACCACCACCGGGGAGCGGATGAAGCCCAGCGCCGCCTTCCGCAGCCCCCCGCCCTCGCCCCGGCGCCCGAGGAGCTGGGCCTGCAGGACCGAGAAGACGAAGAGGACCTGGCCGAGGTCGCAGGCCGCGAAGGTCGGCAGGCCGCCGTCGCCCGCGAGGCCGAGGAAGAGGCCGTAGCCGAGCATGCCCGCCTCGAAGCCCTCGTACAGGAAGGGGGCGTAGCGACCCTCGAGGCGGAGGGCGCGCGCGCAGAGCCTGCCCGCGGGGACCATGGCGAGGCAGGCGCCGAAGACCGCGGCCGCGAGCAGCGCGTTGCGCGGCCCGAGCTCGAGCCGGAAGAATGCGTCGAAGAGGACGAAGGGGAGGCAGAGGCCGACCACGAGCCGCTTGATGCCCTCGGCCGCCGGCGGGCCGAGGATCCCGGCGACCCTGAGCAGTGCGCCGACGCCGAAGAGCGCGAGGACGGGCAGGACCTGGAACAGGGTGGCGACGAGGCTCATGGCCCCTGAGTATACATCATGGGAAAGGCGCGGCGGCGAGGGGCAGCTCCACCGTGAAGGTCGTCCGGCCGGGCTCGCTCTCGAAGCGGATCGAGCCCCCGTGCTCCTCGACGAGGCGCTTCGCGATGACGAGGCCGAGCCCGGGTCCCTCCTCCCTCGGCCTGTCGGAAGACAAGGACGAGAAGACGCGCTCCCGCTGCCCGGGCGGGATGCCCGGCCCGCTGTCCGAGAACCAGGCCGCGACCTTCGAGCCCTCGATCCGCGTCCCGACCTCGAGGAGGCCCTCGCCGCCCATGGAGAGCAGGGCCCGTTCGACGAGATTGATCCAGACCTGCCCGAGGCGGGCGGGCACGCCGGCGGCGAAGGAGCCGGGCGCGTAGCCGCGCCTGACCTCGACGCGGCGTCGCGGTCCCTCGACGTAGAGGGCGATGACCATGTCGATCTCGGAGGCGATGTCGATGAGGGCCGAGGGGGCCGCCCGGTCCTCGCTGACGTAGGACTTGAGGGCCGAGACCGCGGCCGCGGCCTTCCGCGCCGCGTCCCGGATCACGACGGCGCCGCCGATGGGGGCGGTCAGCGCGCGCGTCGCGTCCAGGGCCCCGGCGCCGCCCTCGCCCCGCAGGAGCTCCGCCACGGCCTGCGCCTCGCCGAGGGCCCCGATGTCCGCGAGGTCGTCGGCGACCTCCCGCGGGTCCGCGATCCCGGCCTCCGCGAGCTCGCGCGCCGCGGTCGAGACGGCCTCGCGGCCGGGATAGCTGGCCGGGAGCCCGTCCCCCGCCAGCCGCGAGGCCGACAGGCGGACCAGCCTCCCGGCCTCGGCCCTGGCGGCGGGCGGGAGGGCGGCGTAGGCCTCGAGCGCGGGGCCGAGGTCGTCGCGGAGGCTCGCGACGATGGTCTCGCTCGCCGAGACGATTGCGCCCAGGGGGCTGTTGAACTGGTGGGCGACGCTCGCGGCGAGCTGGCCGAGGGCGGCCAGCTTCTCCGAGGCGACGAGCCTCTCCTGGGCGCTCGCGAGATCGGCCAACGCGCCCTGGAGCGCCGCGTTGGCCGAACCCAGCGAGGAGTTCGAGGACGCCAGCTTGCCCATGGTCCTGGTGAGCGACCAGGCCCACACGACGAAGAGGAGGACCAGGCAGCCCGCGACCGCGAGCCACTCGTCCCGGAAGTCCCGGATGAAGGCGAGGGCCTCCTCCTCCGGCGCGGAGACGACCACGGTCCAGGCGGGGTCCGCGACGGGCACCGGCGCGAAATAGGCGAGCTTGCGGACGGGCCTCCCCCCGGACTCGCCCCCGCCCGGCATCTCGTACGAGCCGCGGCCCGAGCCGCCCCCGCGCATCGCCTCGTAGAAGGTCCGCACCCCCTCGTATCCCGCGGGCAGTTCCGGGATGGGGCTGCCCTGCAGGGAGGGGACCGGGCTGTAGAGGATGCTGCCCTCGCGGTCGATCATCGTGGCGTAGCCCGTGTTCCCCACGACGACGCTCCGGAGATAGCGCATCGTCACCTCGGCGAAGGGGATGAGCACCGCGAGGCCGCCGCGGAATTCGCCGTCGCGGAGGACGGGGCAGTAGAGGGCCACCGCCGGGAAGCCCTGGACGGCCGTGAAGACCCCGCTCAGGAGCACGCGCTTCTCCGCGAGGAACCTCCGGACGTGGGTCTGCGAGGAGATGTCCTTCCCCGAGTTCGACTCGAAGGGGTAGGTGTAGGAGAGCAGCCCCCTCTCGTCGACCCGGCTGATCGAGGATATCTTGCCCTCCTGCGAGCGGAAGAACTCGCGCATGAGGTCGCGCCCCGCCGGGTCGTCGCCCGCCACCGAGCGGTTGCCCGCGAGGAAGGCGAGGGACTGCGCGTAGTAGGCGAGGTATTCCGCGATGCCCGCGGAGGCCTGGTCGGCGAGGATGCGCTCCTGGTCGTAGAGCCGCTCCTCGGCGTCGCTGCGCGCCCTCGTGTAGGCGCGGAGGAGGAGGAGCATGGCGAGGGCCGAGAGGAGGACGAGGGGCAGGAGGTAGCGCACTGTCCGCGGCAGGCGCGCGAGCCTCCCGAGTCCCGGCGCCTTTTCGATCCCCATGCTTCGATTATAGACTCCCGCGGCCCGGCGCTCAATGTCGGATCCGCGACCGGAGCCCGGGCCCCCGGCAGGCGACAGCGCCGGCGGGATGCTCTATACTCCTTTCCGTGGACAAGGAACGCAGTGCGGGCGAGGGCGGAGCGGACGCCGCCCTCATCGAGCGCTTCAACTTCCTCGAGCGCACGGGGGCGGTCGAGGACCTCGAGAACCTCCGGCGCGAGAACCGCGAGCTCGACGCCCTCATCACCGACGCCGCCTGCCTCTTCGCGATCAAGGGCGTGCAGCGGATGATGGAATTCGTCATCTCGCGCATCCTCGAGCGCTTCGTGCCCTCGCGCCTCGTCTTCCTCATCGAGTCCTCACGGGGCGACAAGGTGGCCCAGTACTGCTACCACCGGCTCGAGCCGGCCGAGCCCGAGTTCCCCGAGGGACGCTACGGCCTCCTCCGCCGCTTCTTCCTCGCCTCCCCCTACCCCGCCGCCCTCGGGGACATCGAGGCGAGGCTCGGCCCGGGCGCGCTCGGCGGGGAGGTGGCCCTTCTCGACCCCGAGCGCTTCTTCCCCATGCTCGGCCTCGACGGCCTCTACGGCGTCGTCATCCTCGGCCGCAAGCTCGTCGGCTCCGATTACTCCGAGGCCGAGCTCATGTACGTCGACCGCATGGTCCGCTTCCTCTCGATCGGCATCCAGAACAGCCTCTTCCGCGAGAGCGCGATGGTCGACGCCAAGACCGGGCTCTACAACCACGCCTACTTCATGCGCCGCCTCGACGAGGAGCTCGCCCGCGTCGCGCGGCACGGCGAGACCGCCGGCGTCGTCATGATCGACGTGGACCACTTCAAGCGCTTCAACGACAGCTGGGGCCACCTCGCGGGCGACGCCGTGCTCGAGGCCCTGGCCGACACGATCAAGCGCGAGGTCAGGGCCGAGGACGTCGCGGCCCGCTTCGGCGGCGAGGAGTTCTGCGTCATCGTCGTGCAGTGCGACGAGCGCTCCCTCCCCGAGGTCGCGGAGCGGCTCCGCGCGGCGATCGAGTCCATGTCCGTGGAATTCGAGTCGAGGCGCCACTCCGTGACCGCGAGCCTCGGCTGCTGCCTCATCGCCCCCGGCGGCCGGCTCTCCGCGAGCGACTGCCTCGAGCGCGCGGACCGGGCCCTCTACGAGTCCAAGAACGCGGGCCGCAACCGCTCCACCGTCTTCCGCGCCGGGCTGCTCGACCGCGCCGCGTCCCTCCGCGCCCGCGGCGGCCGCGGGTAGGCGGCGGGGCCCGGCGGATGGAGCCCGAAAGCGGCATCCGCCGCAGGCCGGTCGCCTACGCGCGGGCCCTCGTCCTCCGCCGCCTCGCCGTCGAAACCCTCGGGCCCCTTGACGCCGAGGTCGCCGTCACGGCCGAGCCCGTCCCCTTCCGGGAGCGCGGGACCCTCGAGTACCGACCGATCACGCCCGGCCGAAGCTGGGGCCAGGCCTACGCCTACGCCTGCGCCTGGTTTCGCATAACGGGCCGCGTGCCGGAGCGGCCCCTCCCCGGCGGCCCCGCGGGCG
>CAYNPQ010000052.1:12976-26241 GCA_964399065.1 uncultured Treponemataceae bacterium
CCCCGCGCCTCGTCGCCGCCGTGGACCTGGGCGGCGAGGGACTCGCCGTCGACCAGGAGGGCCGCGCGATCGTCGGCCTCTCGTCGAACATGACCTGGGTCGACCGCCTCAACCCCCTGCCCGGCAAGCAGGAGGTGGAGCTCGCCCTCGGCCCCGGCGATCCCGTCGAGCTCTGGATCGAGGCGGGCTACAACGGCGGCTGGACCGTCCCGCCCTACGGCCGCTCGCGCTTCGGCGGCGCCCGCCTCGTCCTCCGGGACGCGGGGCGCGGCGCCCTCTACTGGGACTACCTCGCCCTGGCCTACGCCTCCGCGGCCTGCGGGCACCGCGGCCGCCGCCGCGAGCTCGACGAGGCCCTAGAGCAGGCCTGGCGGGCGACGGCGCCCCTCCGCGCGGGCCGCGACCCGGCGGCCGCCGCCGATTCGCTCGCCGGGGCGCGGGCGATCCTCGGTCGCGCGATGCGCGAAACAGCCTTCCCCGGCGAGCCGGCCTACGAGGCGGCCGCCGGCCTCCGCTTCGCCGCCATCGGCCACTCCCACCTCGACCTGGCCTGGCTCTGGCCCCTCCGCGAGACCAGGCGCAAGGCCGCGCGCACCTTCGCCACGGCCCTCGCCAACCTCGGGCGAAGGCCAGAATACCGCTACGGCGCGAGCCAGCCCCAGCAGCTCGAGTGGATCAAGGAATCCCGCCCCGAGCTCTGGGAGCGGATCAAGGCCGAAGTCGCCGCCGGCCGCCTCGAGCCCCAGGGCGGCATGTGGGTCGAGGCCGACTGCAACCTCCCCTCGGGAGAGTCCCTGGTCCGCCAGCTCCTCTACGGCTCCCGTTTCCTCGAGCGCGAGTTCGGCCGCCGGTCCCGGATCTGCTGGCTTCCCGACGCCTTCGGCTTCAACGGCAACCTGCCCCAGATCCTCAAGAAGGCGGGCATCGACTACTTCATGACCATCAAGCTCTCCTGGAACGAGGTCAACGACTTCCCCCACCGCTCTTTCGTCTGGACCGGGATCGACGGTTCGTCCGTCCTGGCCCACCTGCCCCCCGAGGGCGACTACAACTCCGGGGGCACTCCCCTCTGCGTCCGCCGGGCCGCGGAGCTCTACCCCGAGCGCGGCGCCGCGGGCGAGGCCCTCGTCCTCTTCGGCGCGGGCGACGGGGGCGGCGGCCCCGGCGAGGCCCACCTCGAGCTCGTCTCGCGGCAGGCCTTGCTCGCGGGCTTCCCCCCCGTCCGGCAAGGCCCGGCCGAGGAGTTCTTCGACCGCCTCGCGGAGCGCGCCCCCGCCCTGCCCGTGGTCCGCGGCGAGCTCTACCTCGAGAAGCACCAGGGCACCTACACGACCCAGGCCCGCTCCAAGCGGGCCGACCGCGCGGTCGAGCTCCTGCTCAGGGAGGTCGAGTGCCTCGCGACCGCGGCCTGGCTCCGCGGCAGGCCCTATCCCGCGGCCCTCCTCGAGCGGGCCTGGAAGGAGGCCCTCCTCTACGAGTTCCACGACATCCTGCCGGGCTCCAGCGTCGGCCGGGTCTACGGGGAGAGCATCGCGCGTTATGCGGAATTGACCCGCCTCCTCGAGGCCGAGGCCGACGCCGCCGCGGCCGCCCTCGTGACCGGCGAGGACGGCGACTCGCCGCGTTACGCGAACCTGACTTCGTATCCGCGCTCCTGCCGCCTCAAGGGCGCCTCGGGCTGGTTCCGCCTCGACGCCGGCCCCTTCGCCTCCGCGGCCGCGGCGCCCGCGGAGGGGCCCTTCCCCGTCGCGGCCGGCCCCGACTTCCTCGAGAGCGACCGCCTCCTCGTCCGCTTCGCGCCCGGCGGCCACGTCGCCTCCATCCTCGACAAGGCGCGGGGGCTCGAGGCCGTCGGCGCCTACGCCAACAAGCTCGTCCTCTTCCTCGACCCCTGGCGCTACTTCAACGCCTGGGACATCTGGCCGGGCTACCGGAGCCTGCCCCGCCTCGTCCTCCGGCCTTCCTCGGTCAGGACCCTCGTCGACGGCCCCCGCGCGATCCGGCGCAGCCTGTACCGCCACGGCCGCACGCGGATCGAGCAGGACGTCGTCCTCGAGGCGGGCAGTCCCCTCGTCGAATTCGAGACCCGCTGCGAGTGGCGCGAGACCCTCCGCATGCTGCGCGCCGAGTTCGCGCCCGCGGCCTTCGGCGACAGCGCGCGCTTCGACATCCAGTTCGGCTCGATCGAGCGCTCGACCCGCGAGGACGATTCCGTATCGAAGGCGCAGTTCGAGGTCTGCGGCCGCAGGTGGGTCGACCTCTCCGAAGGCGGGACGGGACTCTCCCTGATCAACGACGGCAAGTACGGGCACCGCGCCAAGCGCGGCGTCCTGAGCCTCGGCCTCCTGCGCTCGCCGCTCTACCCGGATCCCCGCGCCGACCGCGGCGCCCAGGAGTTCCGCTACGCCCTCTTTCCCCACGCTGGCGACGCCCTCGAGGCCGGCACCGCCCGCATGGCCGCGCTCTTCGCCTCGCGGCCGCGGGCCCTGCCCCGCGGCGCCTCGCTCGCGTCCCTCGCCTCGACGGATTCGCCCGACGTCGTCATCGAGTCGATCAAGAAGGCCGAAGACGAGGACGCCGTCGTCCTCCGGCTCTACGAGGACGGAGGCCGGCCGGCCGAGGCGCGCCTCGAACTCGGATTCGAGATCGCCGGCCTCTACGAGGCGGACCTCCTCGAGCGGCCCCTGCGCCCGGCCGATCCGGCCCGCCTCTCCTTCGGGCCCTTCGAGCTGAAGACCCTCCTCGCCCTCCCCGCCTACAGGCGGCCGATGTAGGCCGCGACGCCCCCGAGGAGCATGTCGACGGCCACCGCCGTCAGCACCAGTCCCATCAGCCGCTCAATCGCCGCGATGACCCGGTGCCCGAGGATCCTCTCGAGCCGCGTCGAGGCGAGGAACACGGCGAAGGTGACGAGGATGGTGATCGCGAGGGCGCCGGTCCACTCGAGCATCCGGCTCGGGTCCGAGGCGCCGATGAGGATCGCGGTCACCATGGCCGAGGGCCCCGAGATGAGGGGGATGGCCACCGGCACGATGAAGGGCTCGCCCTCCTCGTCGTCTCCCGCCATCTTCGCGCCCGAGCCCGGGAAGATCATGTTGATCGCGATGAGGAGGAGGATGACGCCCCCGGCGACCTTGAGGGTCTCCTCGTTCAGCCTGAGCACGCCGAGGATCTGCCGGCCGAAGAGGAGGAAGACGAGGAGGACCGCGAAGGCGATCGCGCACTCCCGCGTGATCACCCTGAGCCGCCGCTCGGGCTTCACCCGCTTGAGGGCCGAGATGAAGAGGGGCGTGTTCCCGAGGGGATCGGTGATGACAATGAGGAGGACGGTGGCCGAGAGGAAGGTCTGCTCCAATTAGCGCTCCTGAACGTGATCTTCGTGCCGGTATGGCGACGATCGCGGCTCATTGCCCTGCGCTCAATGATACATGGATCCTTCCCGCAGTCCAGCGACCGCCGATCGAATATGCCGGTCACCGCGCCCGACTCCTCGTCACAAGCCTCCGGCTGCCCCCGTCTAAGCTCCGCGCCCCATTGGAAGACCAAGAATCGGCGCCCTAGGAGCCAACCATGCGTATCAGAAGGCTTTCCCCGGCGGGGGCCGGCTGGGCCCTCTCCCTTCTCGCCTTCCTCTCCCTTCCGTCCTGCGCCACCCCGCCGCCACCCGCCCCGGTCGAGGAATACCGCCCCCCTCAGCCCCTCGTGGTCTTCGAGGATGGCGGACAGGAATTCGTCGTAGGCTCCGGCAACGGGGTCGCCGCCGGCGACCTGGACGGGGACGGGAAGCCCGACCTGGCTATCAGCATGGGGGACAGGCCCGCCTCCCTATGGAAGAACCTGGGCGAAGGTCGCTTCGCCCCGCTTCCCTCCCGACTCCCCAAGAGCGAGGCCATCGCCTTGGGCGACCTGGACGGCGATGGCGACCTGGACCTCGTGGTCGCCGAGGCGACGCGCATCGGTATCTGGATGAATGACGGAACAGGCGCCTTTACGGACGCCCAGGCCGGATTGACCAGCCTCGAGAGCTCCGCCCTGGCGCTCGGGGATCTCGACGGCGACGGGGACCTCGATCTCGTGGTCGCGAACTGGCGGGGCCTTCCCGACCAGGTCTTCCTGAATGGAGGCGATGGCGACTTCACCGACAGCGGCCAGGCCCTGGGCCACGGCTGGGGGAGCAGGGTCCACCTCGGAGACCTGGACGGCGACGGGGACCTCGATCTCGTGGTCGCCAACAACGGCGAAACGGCCGACACGTGCACCGAAGTGTGGCTCAACGACGGACAGGGACGCTTCTCGGACAGCGGCCAGGTCCTGGGCCCCTCCAACGCCTACGAGGCCGTCCCGGGCGATCTCGACGGCGACGGGGATCTCGACCTCTTCGTCGCGAACTCGAGCCACGCCGGCTTCAATCCCGCCGACAAGGTATGGCTGAACGACGGCGAGGGCCGTTTCACCGACAGCGGCCAGGCCCTGGGCTCCTACTACAGCATGTGCGCCGTCCTCGCGGACTTCGACGGAGACGGCGACCTTGACGCCTTCACCGGTTCCTGGTTGGCGGGGCCGCGCTTCTGGATGAACGGGGGAACCGGGCGATTCGCGGATTCCCAATCGCGGCTCGACTCCTTCAACGTCCAGGCGGCGGCCTGCGCGGATTTCGACGGCGACGGCCGCGTCGATGTCTTCACGGTGGCGAACATGTGGAGGGGCGGGGATGGGCGCCCCAGGCTCTGGCTGAACCGGACGGAGCCCCGGAAATGAAGGCGGCCGGCTAGGCCACGCGGTCCCGTCTCGCTATAGTCGATCCATGGGCCTCTCCGAACGCCTCGCGCCCGCCCTCGCCCTGCCCCTCGCGGCCCTCCTCGCCCTCTCCGCCTGCGCGACGCGGCCCCGCTCCGACGAGCTCGAGCTCCGCGTCATCCGGAAGACCGGGGTCGAGGCGGCCTATTCGTATACGGTCGAGTACCCCGCCTTCCCCGGCCATCCCGAGCCGACGCGCCTCGCCGCGCGGCTCGCCGACGAGGCCGTCGCGCGCTTCGTCGGCGAGGCGACCGCGAACGGGAAGGCCTGGGAGGCGACCGCCTCGCAGGAGGAGCTCGCGGCCGGCCGGCCTCCCTTCGAGCTCGCCTTCTCCTGGCGGGCCGAGCGGCTCTCGCCGGAAGCGGTCAGCGTCCTCTTCGAGAGCTACTCCTTCGTCGGCGGCGCCCATGGCGCCCTCGAGCTCGCCGCGCTGAACTACGACCCGCGCGCCCGCCGCCTCCTCGGCCTCTCCGACCTCCTCGAGGGCGCGGGTCCCGACTGGCTCAAGGCCCTCTCCCGGGCCGCGCGGGCGCGGCTCGAGGAGGAGCTCGGCCGCGGGCCGGGCTACCGGCTCGACGAGGCCGCGAGGAAATGGATCGAGGAGGGGACGGCCCCGGAACCCG
This sequence comes from uncultured Treponemataceae bacterium, assembly GCA_964399065.1. Classification (GTDB taxonomy): domain Bacteria; phylum Spirochaetota; class Spirochaetia; order Treponematales; family Rectinemataceae; genus JAKLFE01. The sequence goes on from CAYNPQ010000052.1 coordinate 18,397, forward strand.
GCAACTTCTCCCTGTTCACCTTCGGTCCGGCTGACCTGACCATCCGCTTCAAGCCCTACCAGGTCGCGCCCTGGTCCGCGGGCAGTCCCGGGATCAGCCTCCCGCGCGACGCGCGAAAATGGTAGCGCACAACGCGCCGATCCCCGACACCCCCGGTAAACGATATCGCCTAACGCTCTAAATCGCCGCCGCCCGGCCCCTCGTGGGCCTCGAGGAGGGACCGCAGCCCCGCCGCCAGGCGCGCCCGCCACTCGGCCGGCTCGAGGAGCTCGGCGCCGGGGCCGAGCCAGCGGACCAGGGCGGCGGCCGCCTCGGGATCGCCCTCGCCGTAGCTCATCGCGACCCGGCCGTCGGGCAGCTCCTCGAAGAGGGCGTGGCCGTAGTACCAGTCGCGCCGGAGGCGCTCGGCCTGGTCGCGGCCCATCGCGACCCGGGCTACCGGGTCCTCGCCCCTCCAGCGCTCCATCGCCTTCGCGAGCCACCTGCGGCCGAGGAGGCTCTCCACGTCGAAGCCGCCCGCCGTCGGCCGCATGGCGGGGCCGGGCCCGATCTCCTCGACGCGGTCCGCGCGCCACATCCGCGGCTCGCCGGGCCGCACCTCGACGTCCCCGACGAGGTACCAGCGGTCGCGGTCCCAGACGATGCCCCGCGGCTCGACCTCGCGGGGCGGCTCGTCCCCGCCGCGATAGGGCGAGCGGTAGCGGAGCCGCACCCGCGAGCGCGAGAGCAAGGCCTCGAGGAAGCGCCCCACGACCTTGGCCTCGGCCTCGTCCGCCTCGCCGCGCGGCCGCGCCAGGGGGTCGTCGCGCTCGGGGTGGAGGAGGTCGGCGGGCACCGGCTCGAATCCGATGAGTCGCGAGGCCCGCTCCATGAGCCGCCTCGTGTCCTCGGGCAGGGCGGCGAGGAGCTTGCGCTCGGCGAAGTCGGCCTCCGCCGGGAAGGGCAGCACGCGGAGCCGCCGCATCAGGATGAGGCCGAGGAGGAGGGAGACCGCCTCCTCGGGGCCGAGGGTCACGGGCGGGAGGAAGTAGCCCTCCCGGAGGACGAAGCCGCCGGTCCTCCCCATCTCCGCCTCGACCGGCACCCCGAGGACGCTCAGGACCTCGACGTCGCGGTAGATGGTCCTCGTCGAGACCTCGAAGCGCCGCGCCATGTCCGACGCGGAGACGGCCTTGCCGCCCCTGAGGAGGAGGAGGATGCCCATGATCCGGTCGAGCCTGTTCATCGCTTTACCTAAAGTATGACATTCCCCGTCGCGCCGCGGTAGTAGGCTCCACCCTAAAGGAGCCTCCCATGGATACGCGATTCGCCTGGCTGGCCGGCTGCGGCTGGGCCGGCATCTTCGGCCTTTCCTTCCTCGTCACCAAGTCGGCCCTCGAGGCCTTCACTCCCTTCCAGATACTCTTCCTCCGCTTCGCCCTCGCGACGGCGGTCCTCGGCCTCCTTGCCGCCATTGGTGTCACGAAGCTTAGGTACCGGGGCAAGCCGAAGGGCATCCTCGCCCTGACCTGCCTCTTCCAGCCGATATTGTATTTCCTCTTCGAGACCTACGGCGTACGGGACACCGCGACCAGCACCGCCGGCCTCATCCTCGGCGCCATGCCCGCCGCGGTCGCGGCCCTCGCGGTCCCCCTCCTCAAAGAGCGCCTCTCCGCCCCGAGGGCCGCCGGCCTCCTCCTCTCCGTCGGGGGCGTGGCCCTCGTGACCGTCGCCGGCGGTTCGGACGGCTCGGACAGCGCCCGCGGCATGGCCCTGGTGGGCCTTGCCCTGGCTTGCGCCTCCTTCTACAACATCTACTCGCGGAAGGCGAGCGCCTGGTACGGCCCCGCCGAGATCACCTTCGCCATGATGGCCTCGGGAGCGGCCGTCTTCGGCCTCCTCGCCCTCGCCGAGCGCGCCGCGGGCGGGCCGCCCCTCGCCGCGCGGCTCTCCCCCGGCGCCGTCGGGGCGATCGCCTACCTCGGCCTCCTCTCCTCGGTCCTGGCCTTCTTCCTCGTCAACCTCACCCTCTCGAGGCTGAAGGCCGCGCAATCCGCGGTCTTCGGCGCCCTCGTGCCCGCGATCTCCCTCGCGGCGGGAGCCCTCTTGCGCGGAGAGTCCGTGGGAGCGGCCAAGCTCCTCGGCGCGGCCGCCATCCTCGCCGGCCTCTGGGCCACGAACGCGCCGGAGAAAAAGTATGACATGTCTTGTCGCGGCGAAGTGATAGAATGATATCATTCGCCCTGGAAACAGGGCGAGGGAGGACAGCGTGATCGTGGTCGATTTCATCGACACGCCGGCCGAGCGGCTTCCGGCGCAGGAGGACGAGGATGGACTCGAGCGGGAGGACAACCTTCAGGGAAGGTTTTCCTCCCGCCCTCACCTTTCCAAGAAGCTCCGCCCCCGGTCGCCATCCGGTGGAAGCGCCTCAAGAGACCGCCCCCAAGCTTCGTGACACTACCGCCAAGGAGAACCCATGAGCGCCCATAAACTGCGGGGCATAGCCTACGAGGAGCGCGGCTCCGGCCTCCCCTTCCTCGCCGTGCACGGCTACACCCTGGACCGGCGCATGTCCATCGGGGCCTTCGAGCCCCTCTTCGACGCCGAGGGGCGAGTCGCGCTCCCGGCCTCGGCGGGAGCCTTCAGGCCCTCGGGCGGACCGAGCTCGCGGAGCTACCGCCGGATCTACCCCGACCTGCCCTTCATGGGCGAGTCCGACGACCTCGGCCCGGGGCTGGGTTCGGACGAGATGCTCGCCGCCCTCCTCGGCTTCGTCGAGGCCCTCCTGCCCGCCGGGCCCCTCCTCCTCGCGGGCGAGTCCTACGGCGGATACATGGTCAGGGGCCTCGCGCGGGTCCTCGGGGACCGCGTCGCCGGCCTCTTCCTCCTCTGCCCCTGCGTGGTCGCGCGGCTCGCCGAGCGGGAGGTCCCGCCCCCGGGCCTCCTCCGCGAGGAGGCTGGCTGGTCCGAGGGACTGACCCCGGCCGAGGTCGAGGGCTACCTCGACTGCGCCGTGGTAGCCTCGCGCCCCGCCTTCGAGCGCACCCGCGCCGAGATCCTCTCCGGCATAGCCGTCGCCCGCCATGCCGAACTCGAGCGGCTCAAGGCCCGCTATCCCTACTCCTTCGACGCGATGGGGCGGGGCGGCGAGCCCTTCGACCCGGTCTTCGACCGGCCCGCCTGTTTCTTCCTCGGCAGGCAGGACTCCTCGGTCGGCTGGCGCGACGCCCTGCGCCTCGCCGACCGCTATCCGCGGGCCGGCTACCACATCCTCGACGCGGCGGGCCACAACGCCCAGGTCGAGCAGGCTGGCGCCTTCGCGGCGGCCTTCGGGGCCTGGATCGCGGACTGCGAGGCGGGTTGAGCGGCCGGGCCGCTCAGATGCCGTCGGGGAGGTCGGTCTCCTCGATCGTGGAGAGGAGCTCCGGGCTCAGCTCCGCGAAGGCCGCGAGGCGGTCGGCCTGCCGCTCGAGGGTCCGTTCGAAGAGGTTCCGCACGAAGCGGCCGTTCCCGAAGGTATCGTCGCGGCAGGCGTAGGCGGCCTGGAGGAAGACGCGGAGCTTGCCCAGGGCCGAGCCGGTCAGGCGCATGCCCGCCTCGTCGGAGAAGCGCGAGAAGATGGCCTCGAGCTCCAGGGGCGAGAAGTCGTCGAAGGAGAAGCGCCGGCCGAAGCGGCTCGCGAGGCCGGGGTTCGAATCGAGGAAGCGGTCCATCTCCGCGGGATAGCCCGCGACGACCACGACGAGCCGGTCGCGGTAGTCCTCCATGCGCTTCAAGAGGATGTCGACCGCCTCGCGACCGAAGTCGTTCCCGCCCTCCTCGGGGACGAGGGAGTAGGCCTCGTCGATGAAGAGGACGCCGTCGAGGGCCCTGCCCACGGCCTCGTCCACCTTGCCCGCGGTCTGGCCGACGAAGCCCGCCACGAGGCCCGCCCGGTCCGTCTCGACGAGGTGGCCCTTGGCGAGGAAGCCCTGCGCCGCGAAGATCTCGCCCAGGAGGCGCGCGACCGTGGTCTTGCCCGTGCCCGGACCCCCGGTGAAGACCGAGTGGAGGGTCGCGCGCGGCGCCTTCATGCCGAGCTCCTCGCGCTTACGGTGGACGCGCATGAGGTTCGAGAGGCTGCGGACCTGCTCCTTGATGGGACTCATGCCCGTCAGTCCCTCGAGCTTCGCGAGGGCCGCCGCGAGGCGCTCCTCCGGGGTCGGGGCGACGCGTTGCGCGACAGTGCCGGCGGCCGCGGCCGCGCCCGGCCCTCCCGCGGCGGCTCCGGGGGCGAAGGCGCCGCCGGACTCCGCCGGCTCGAGGACGCGCTTGTTCAGGGCCTTGAGGAACTCCTCGTCGCCGGGCGCGAGGCCGCCGGCCGTGAGGTAGACGTCGGCCCACTGCATGAGGGCCGCGGCCGCGCGGTGGAAGCGCGAGCCCCCCTCGCGCTCGTCCCGCGCCTTGAGCCGCGCGAGCCCGGCGCCCCAAGGCGCGGTCCGCCTCGACGCGATGCGCGACTCCACCTCGGGCGCCCAGCGCTCCAAGGTCGCGCGCTCCTCGGCCGTCAGGACCTCGTCCCGGAAGAAGACCTTCATGCCCTCGGGGCCGGGACCGGCGTCGGCCATGAAGGGCAGGAGGCTCAGGGCGGCGAAGGTTCGGCGCTCCGGCGCCGCGAGGCCGCGGCGGTCGTAGCAGGCGGCCGCGATCCCCCAGAGCTCGGGGAGGAGGAGGTCGAGGTCGGCGACGACGACCTCCATGGCCCGCCGCGCCGCCGAGACGATGGCCGAATCCGCGCCGCCGCCGGCCCGCGGCGCCTCGCCGGCGGGTCGCGGGGCGGCGGGGGCCGCCTCCGGCATCGGCGGCTCGAGCCGCCAGGAGAGCCCGCGCGAGGACCAGGAGGAGCCGACCTCGAGGGGGAGGGAGGGCCCTCCTCCGTCGAGGCCCGAGAGGGCCCAGACCCGCAGGGGGCCGGGAGGCGGGGCGACGAAGGCGAGGTTGGCCTCCGCGAGCACGAGGAGGCCGTTCGAGGCCGAGGGCCCCGCGCCGAGGCAACCCCAGGCCGCGCCCTCGATCCGGGGATCCTCGCCGAGGGCGAGCTCCTCGAGGCGCCTCAGCACCTCCTCGCCCCGCGGCCCGAGCCGCGCCGCGCCGACCCCGGCGAGCTTCCGCCTCCACTCCTCGCGCTTCATGCGGCGATACTACCCGCCCGCCCGCGGGACATTCAAGCGAGGGCCGCGCGCCCTAGGGCTGGGCGGGCGCCTGCGAGAAGCCCTCGAGGCTCGAGCGCAGGGCCTGGATCGTGCCGAGGTTCTCGTCGCCGAGGCGGCGCACGTCCTCGGAGACGCGGCGCATCTGGTCGAAGCGCGCGGACATCTCGGCCGTGTCGGAGCGCACCCTCGAGGCGATGCTCGCGACCGCCTCCATGCCCGCGAGCGACTCGTCCAGGCGCTCGCGGGAGCCGTCCACCGCGCCCCGCGTCGCGCGCGCGAGCTCCGAGACCGCCTCCACCGCCGACACGACCTCGGCCGATCCCGTGGAGAGCTCGCCCACGCTCGCGAGGAGCTCCTCGATCATCTCGCTCACGCCGCGGATCTCCTCGCCGATGCGGCGGTAGGAGGCCAGGGCCTCGGCGCTCCTCGCGGAGGTGGCCCCGATGATGGACTGGGCCTCGCCGAGGGTGTCGGAGATGACCTTCGCGCTCTTCGAGGCCTCGATCGACAGGTTCCGGATCTCGTTCGCGACGACCGCGAAGCCCCTGCCCGCGAGGCCCGCGTGCGCCGCCTCGATGGAGGCGTTCATGCCGAGGAGGTTGGTCCGGTCGGCCACGTCCCCGATGATGGCCCCGAGCTCGGCCACGCGCCTGGCCGACTCCTGGATCGCCGTCATCGAGGCGCCCATGGCGGCGATCGCGCCCTCGCCCTCGCGGGCGGAATCGACGAGGCCGCGCACGGCCTCCTTCTTGCCCGCTGCCTGCGCCGACAGCGACCGCGCGGCGGCGGCCATCTGCTCGATGGCCGCCGAGGCCCGGCTCACCTGCTCGGCGTAGGAGGCGAGGGCCTTCCTCGCCTCGTCCTGGCCCTCCTCGGCGCGCCGGCTCGCCTCGCCCGAACGTCCGAGCGCATCCTCGAGCTCGTCCATGCCGCGGGCGATGCCCTCGACCCGGGAGCTCAGCGACTCGATGGAGCCCGCGGTCGTCGCGACGCTCTCCGACAGGCTCTCGCCGATGCGCTGCGAGGCGGACTGGGCGCGGTCCATGGCCGAGTTGAGGTCGCCGTAGTTGCGCTCCGCGGCCACGGCCTCGCTCTCGACCTGCGTGAGCAGGCCGGAGGTCGTCTTCACCAGGTAGGCGGCGACGATCGTCCCGAGCGCGACCATGAGCGAGGAGACCGTGAGGTTCTGTACCGCGAGGACCGTCACTTTCCTCCCGTCCTTGGGGAAGGCGTCGAGCCAGTAGAGCGCCTCGATGGCCCCGAGCCCGAGGAGGCCGCAGGCGACGGCTTGCCGCGGCCGGTCGGCGACGAGGGTCGCGACGACGAGGAGGAAGCAGGCGAGGGTGCCGAAGACGTAGGACTCGTAGACGTCGACGTACTGGTCGAACTTGATGGCGACGAACATCGCGGCGAAGAGGCCGTAGAGGAAGAGCGAGGCGGAGACGCCGTACCTGCCCGAGCGGAGCAGGGCGAGCACGCCGCCGCAGAAGAGCGCGAGGACCCCGAAGACCGCGCCGGCCACGGCCGCGCCCGTCGCCAGCATGAGCGCGGCGAAGGCGACCGAGATGGCTCCGAAGCCGAGGCAGAGGGCCGCGAGGACGCGGCTCTTCTTCCGGACATAGAGGGAGGAGGAGGAGCAGCCTTCCGCGAGCCAAGCTATTATCCTATTGCCCATGCCGGCATCCTAGCCTCGGGATCGCCGGTCGCGCAAGCTCGGCCGCGGGTATATGATGGGCCCGAGGGGGAACGACATGGACGCGAACGACGACTCCGGATACCTCGAGCGGGGACCCTTCTCCGATCCCCGCGGCTTCCGCCCCATGCTCACGGCCATCGTCGACGAGATCGGCCCCGATCCCCGCGCCCTCGCCGCGAGGGTCAGGTCCTTGATGGTCCACGTCTTCTGGCTCAAGGCCTACGGTCTTTCCGAGGACCGCGCCCGCGCCGAGGAGGCGACCAACCTGAGGGACCTGCCCTCGAAGCTCCGCCTCATCTCGGAGGCCGAGGCTTCCCTGGGGCGGCCGGCGGGATCGGCCGGGCCCCTGCCGCCCGAGCTGCGGCTGTTCGGCAACTGCCGCGACTTCAGCCTCTTCTTCGCCGCCTTGCTCCGCGAGGCGGGGATCCCCGCGAGGGCCCGCTGCGGCTTCGGCATGTACTTCGCCCCCGGCCACGGCGAGGACCACTGGGTCGTCGAGCGCCGGGACCGAGGATCGGCGCGTTGGGCGATCTCGGACCCCCAGCTCGACCAGGTCATGGTCGAGAGGCTCAAGATCCCCTTCGACCCCATGGACCTGCCCGACGGCGCCTTCCTCTCCGGAGGGGAGGCCTGGCTCGCCTGCCGCGGCGGGGACGACCCCGGGCGCTACGGCATCTTCGACATGCATGGCTGGGATTTCGTGAAGGGCGATTTCGTCCGCGACGTCGCGAGCCTCGCCGGCCTCGAGCTCCTGCCCTGGGACCTCTGGGGGGCCATGATGGAGAGCTTCGATCCCGCGGACGGGGCCGCCCTCGCGGCCCTCGACGCGGCCGCGCGCGTGACGGGCATGCGAGCCCGGCTCACGCGGGCGGAGGCCGCCCGCCTGGCCGCCGACCCCCGCTTCGCCGTGCCGCGTCGCATAACGTCGTATGTCGGCGGCGAGGCGAGGGAGGTGGACCTCGGCCCGATCCTCGGGCC
>CAYNPQ010000053.1:0-25727 GCA_964399065.1 uncultured Treponemataceae bacterium
CCGCAGACGTAGAGGGTCTCGTAGCCGCGGAGCCGGCAGAAGCGGGCGAAGACGTCGGCGGAGAGGACCTGTATGAGATTCCCGAGGTGCGGGACGTTGTTCACGTAGGGGAGCGCGGAGGTCACGAGTCGTCGTTTCATGCCGGAAACAATAGACGCCGCGAGGAACGCATGTCAAGCTGAAGGAAGGGCCGTCCTGGACGGCGCCCCGGCGATTGGCTGCCGACCGGGACGGCGGGACCGTGCCGGCGCTCGGCCGGGCCTAGGCGTATCGCTTTCCGTATTGCGCCGCGATGGCGGTCTTGAGGAGGTGCACGCCCTCCTGCGACTCCTTCGTCGTCACCGCTCCGTATCCGAGCAGGAGGCCGCCCCTGGAGAGGGGCTCGAGCGCGATGTGCGAAAGGGCGAAGGCCTCGATGCCCAGCTTGGCGGCCTGCCTCGATATCTCCTTGTCGTCCATGCCCTCGGGCAGCCTCGCCAGGACATGGAGGCCGGCATTCCCCGAGGTGACCTCGAGAACCCCGGAGAGCGTGCTGGCAATGGCCTGGACGAGGGCCGCGCGCCTTTGCATATATAAGGCTCGCGTTCGCTGGATATGCCTGGCAAAATGGCCGTCGCTGATGAAATCGCACATTGTCGCTTGCATCAAGGTCGCCGAGCGTCGGCTGCCTATCAATTGGGCGAACGTGAAGGCGTCCACGAGGCTCGGGGGCACGATGGCGTAGCCGAGGCGGAACGCGGGCGTGAGGACCTTGCTGAACGTGCCGATGTAGATTACCCGGTCGTAGTTGTCCATGCCCTGGAGGGCGGTCAAGGGGCGACCCTCGTACCGGTATTCGCTGTCGTAGTCGTCTTCCAGAATCCACGCGTTCTTTGTGGCGGCCCATTCGAGAAGCTCCAGCCTGCGCGACAGGCTCATCGTGGTGCCGAGGGGGAACTGGTTCGAAGGCGTGACGTAGGCCAGCTTCGCGTTCACCTCCCGCCGTATCCCGGCCTCGACGTCTATGCCGTCCTTGTCGACGGGCACGGGAACGAGCCTCGCGCCGGCGGCGCGCAGCACCGTGCGAGCGCCGATGTACCCCGGCTCCTCGATCCATACCGCGTCCCCGGGATCCAAGAGGAACTGGGCGGCCAGATCGAGCGCCGACTGGGACCCCGAAATGATAATTACCTGCTCGGGCTCGCAGCGCACCCCGCGGGAGGCGCCGACGTACGTCGCGACCGCCTCCCGCAAAGGACCGTATCCCGCCGGCTCGTCGTACATGAGGACCGAGTTCGGCAGGGACCGCAGCCGTTTCGCGGTCAATTGCCGCCAAATGTCGAAAGGGAACTCGTCGTAGGCGGGCAATCCCACGCGGAAGATGCGTGGCCGTTCGCGTCTGTCTTTCCAGATGTCCGGCAGAGCGGCCACAATGGTTTCGCCGCGCTTGGATAGCTGGGCGCGGAGGGGCTTCTCGCCCATCGTCGTCTTGGCATGCGTGTGGGACGTCAGGAGGTCTTCCGACAGGGACCTGCTGACATATGTCCCGTCGCCGATCCTTCCCTCTATGTATCCGTCGGCGAGGAGCTGCTCGAAGGCGGTAATTACGGTATTACGCGAAATAGCCAGATCGGCGGCCATGGCGCGCGTCGACGGCAGCCGCGTTCCCGCTACCAACCTCCGCGAGAGGATCGCCTGGCTCAGCTGGTAGTACAGCTGCTTGTGAAGCGCCTCCGTCCCCTCTCGATCCAGGTTGACCGCCGCGAGGGAGAACCATTCGGAGCCTTTCGACATCGCCACCTCGGGAATGGTTCCATAGTAATACGGATAATGGACCTGGCGTCAATACCACTTCACGGCTAATGTCCTCTAAAGGACGTGCCACGGCGCGTCCGAGAGCGAATTTCCTGGTACTTTCGAGGGAGTCGGGGGCTGAGTCCATGCGGGTCGGTCGACTCGTCCATCGGCTCGGCTTTCGCCAACGAGCGTTCGCTAGGGGCTACGATCATCTTATAGGATTTTCCTAAGGAGGGGTCATGAAGTTGAGTAGATGCCTCGCGGTCGGTTTCGCGCTGATACTCTGCGCGGCAACGACGAACGCCGTCTTCGCCGCCGGAGCGGCGAGCGCCGGTAGGGTGGCGATCGTGACGAACACGGTTTCCTCGACGGAGGAGGAGTATCGGTCGGCCGAGGAGATGGTGAAGAAGTACGGCCAGGACAAGGTCCTCCACGTAACCTGGCCGGAGAACGCGGCTAGGGAGCAGGAGCAGATGATCACGGTGCTGACGAAGCTCGGCGCCGACAAGACCGTGAAGGTCATCGTGATCAACCAGGCATCGCCGGGAACGAACGCGGCCATCGCCAAGCTGCGCGAGATCAGGAAGGACATTCTCGTCATCAGCTGCAACTTCTCCGAGAACCCGCCCGATGTCGCGAAATACGCGGACGTCGCCTTGCTGGGCGACAACTTCAAGGTGGGCTCCGTTTACCCGGAGCAGGCCAAGAAGATGGGCGCGAAGACGATCGTCTATTATTCCTTCCCCAGGCACCTCGCGCTCTCTATCTTCTCCGTCAACAGGGACCTCATGAAGGCGAAGGCCGAGGAACTGGGCATGAAGTTCGTCCAGGTCACCGCTCCCGATCCCACGGGGGACGCGGGCGTTCCCGGCACCCAGCAGTTCATCCTCGAGGACGTGCCCAAGAAAGTCGCGGAGTACGGTCCCGACACGGCCTTCTACGCCACCAACTGCACTATGCAGATTCCCCTGATCGAGCAAGTGGTCGATTATAAGGCCATCTATGTGCTCCCCTGCTGCCCCTCCCCCTTCCACGGCTTCCCCATCGCCCTCGGGATCGACCTTCCCCCCGAGAAGAAGGGCGACGTGAAGTACGTCATCGATGAGACCCGGGCCAAGCTCAAGGCCGCGGGCGTGCTGGGGCGCTTCTCGAACTTCCCCGTCCCCAGTTCGTACATGCTTACCGTCACCGGCACCGAATACGGCCTCAAGTACATCTCCGGCGAGACCAAGGGGAAATTCGACCGCCCGGCCATCGAGGCGATCATGCAGAACTTCTCCGGCACGAAGATGCAGTTCAGGCTCATGGAGGACGGCGGCAAGACCTACGGCAACGTCCTGCTCTACCTCCAGGGATTCATGATGTATTGAGGACATCGTCCCGCCTGACGCGATCGCCATGCCCGCGAAGGGGTCGTGTCAGGCGGGACGCCGCATTACCATGAAATGGCGGCGAAGGGGCCCGTGCCGCAATGCCGGGACCTTCGCCTTGCACGCGTACTCGTCTTCGGTGGAGCGCCAACGGTCGATGTGGCGATCCCATCGCGTTCGGGGAGCGACGTTATCGATCGTGACGAGGTGGCAGTATCTTGAGCGAATGCATCCTGAGCCTGAAGAACGTATCCAAGATGTACTACGGCAACGCGGTCCTGAAGAACATAAGCGTCGATCTCCGGAAGGGCGAAGTGCTCTCGATCGTCGGGGAGAACGGGGCCGGCAAGTCCACGCTGATGAACATCCTGTTCGGCATGCCCGTGATCCATTCCACGGGGGGCTTCGAGGGGTCGATCGAGATAGGCGGCCGCCCGGCCAGCATCTCGTCCCCCCACGCGGCAATGCTCTACGGCATAGGGATGGTCCACCAGGAGTTCATGCTCATCCCCGGGTTCACCATAACGGAGAATATCAAGCTTAACCGCGAGACGACGAAGCCCAATCTCGCGAGCCGGATCCTGGGGAAGCAGCTCGAGACACTCGACTCCGCGAGGATGAGCGAGGACGCGAGGAAGGCCCTCGGAAAGCTCGACATAGGGATCGAGGAATACACCCTCGTCGAGGGACTGCCTGTCGGATACATGCAGTTCGTCGAGATTGCGCGCGAGATCGACAAGACGGGGATCAAGATACTGGTCCTCGACGAACCTACCGCCGTGCTGACGGAGTCCGAGGCGAGCAAGATGCTCGATGCCGTGAGGAAGCTCGCCGACTCCGGCATAGGCGTCGTATTCATCAGCCACAGGCTGGACGAGGTCTTGCGGATCGCCGACAAGGTCGTCGTCCTGCGCGACGGCGAGCAAGTCGCGTCGAAGAACGCCCGCGAGACCTCGATCGCCGAAATCGCGCAACTCATGGTCGGGCGGGACGTCGGCGCGCTCCGCGAGGCGTCGGCCGGCAGGGTCGCGTCCGCCGAAACCATATTGGAAGTGGAGGATCTCTACGTCGATATGCCGGGCGAGGAAGTGAAGGGCATATCCATGGAGGTCAAGAGGGGCGAGATCCTCGGGATAGGCGGCCTCGCCGGCCAGGGAAAGATCGGGATCGCCAACGGCTTGATGGGCGTGTGCCCGGCCAGGGGGCGCGCGGTCTTCCGCGGCGGGGTATTACCCCTCAACGATCCCAAGGCATCCATACAGGCCGGCCTGGGCTTCGTCTCGGAGGATAGGCGGGGCATCGGGCTCCTCCTGGACGAGTCGATAGAGATGAATATCGCGATCTCCGCGATGCAGATAAAGGATGACTTCCTCCAATCGCTCGGATTCATGAAGGTGAAGAAGGGCAGGGCGATCAGGAGGCACGCCAACGAGATGATCGCGGCGCTCGATATACGATGCGTCTCGCCGCTGCAGAGGGCGGGGCGCTTGAGCGGGGGCAATCAGCAAAAGGTCTGCATCGCGCGAGCGCTGACCCTGAAGCCCGCGCTTTTACTCGTCTCCGAGCCGACGCGGGGCATCGACATCGGCGCGAAGAAGCTCGTGCTGGACTTGGTGGCGAAGCTGAACAAGGATCAGGGCATGACCGTGATCATGACGTCCTCCGAGCTCGCCGAGCTGCGGAGCGTTTGCGACAGGATCATGATCGTCTGCGAGGGCAAGGTCCAAGGTATCCTCGCTCCGGACGCTTCGGACGCCGAATTCGGCTTGATGATGTCGGGAAGCAGCCAGAGAGGCGAAAATGGAGGCGGGGAATAGATGACGGCCGCGAACGAACATAGGATCGGCGTTTCGGAACGCGTCGCGCGCATCGGCGTGCCGAGGCTGATCATAGCTACCACGTTCTTCCTCGTGCTCGTGGGCGCGTATATCCTGCGGATCCCCATGGATGTCCTGGCGAGCGACATCATTCGGCGAGTCGGGATGAACGGGATACTGATATTGGCGATGGTCCCTTCCATCCAATCGGGGACGGGGCCGAATTTCGCGTTGCCTATCGGCATCGTCTGCGGGCTTCTCGGCCTCATGCTATCGATCGAGCTCGGATTCGTCGCGATCGCCTGCCTGCTCATGGCGATGGCGATGGGCGCCTCGATCGCCACCGTGGTGGGGATCGCCTACGGGAAGCTGCTGAACAAGGTGAAGGGCTCCGAGATGACCATCGCCACGTATACCGGATTCTCCTTCGTGGCTCTCAGCAGCCTAGCCTGGATATTGATACCTTTCAAGAACAAGAACATCGGATGGTTCCTGGGCGGGGGACTGCGTGAAACCGTCCAGCTCAAGGCGTTCAAGGCGGCTAACCTGTTCGACAATTTCCTCAGGATCGAAATTGGCAACTTCAGGCTGCCGACGGGGCTCCTCCTGGTATTCGGGCTCATGTGCGCGATCGTGTGGGTATTCTTCCGGACGAAGACCGGGATCGCGGTCGCCGTCGGCGGCATGAGCCCGCGGTTCGCGAGAGCGTCGGGCTTCGATATCGACCGGAACAGGGTCATCGCCAACGTGATATCCACCATCCTCGCGGCCGTGGGCATCATAGTCTACGCCCAGTCCTTCGGCTTCGCGCAGCTTTACGCCGCGCCGCTCTACATGGCATTCCCGGCGGTGGCAGCGATCCTGATCGGAGGCGCGACGGCGACGCGAGCCACGGTCTCCAACGCGGTCATCGGCGCCGTGCTGTTCCAGGGGCTGCTGACGGCCGCCCTCCCGGTCGCGAACAAGGTCCTCACGGGGACGGACCTGCCCGATATCATGCGTATCATCATCCAGTACGGCATCATCCTCTATGCGCTATCCCAGGTGAAGGGCGGTACGAAATGACGCGCCAATCGAAGGGGGGGGGCGTCCCCCGGAAGACGTTCGGGGCCGCGGTGTCGGCCTTCGCGCGCAACAACACGGTTCCGCTCATCTTCGTCGCTTTCACGTTGTTCGGCTTCATGGTGTCCGATGGGGTGACGCTCAGCTACCTCTCCATCGAGCTCGCCGCGAGGTTCTTCAGGAACGCGTTCCTGGTGCTGTCCCTGATCATCCCCGTCATCGCCGGGCTCGGGCTGAACTTCGGCATCGTGGTCGGCGCGATGTGCGGCCAGATCGCGATCATCTTCGTCAGGTACTTCGATATAGGCGGCTTCCTGGGCTTGGCCGTCTGCTTCGGGCTGTCGCTCCCGCTCGCCGTCGTATTCGGATACCTCACCGGCCGGCTGTACAACAAGACCCGCGGCCAGGAGATGATAGCCAGCCTCCTCGTCGGGCTGTTCGCGGACGGCGTGTACCAGTTCATATTCCTGTTCGCGGTCGGCGTCATAATCAAGGTGCCGGCGTCGAATCCCCTGATCAAGCCCGACGCCATCGGCCTGCGCACGACCATCGACATGGGGAAGGCCGAGGAGCGCGGGCTGATGTACATCATCGACGACATCGCCAAGGTGCCGCTCATGTGGGCCGCCCTCGCCTTCGCCGCGCTGACCATGGCCTACCTCGTCGTCACGTGGATCAGGCGGGCCGGGAGGGCCAGGACGCCTGGGGCGGGGCGGCGGGCCATCGCCGGCATCGCCGTATCGGCGATCGCCGTCGCGTTCTGCGCGTACCAGATCGCCACCGACTCGAGCTTCATGGTAGGCCAAGTCCCCATCATCACGGGCCTGCTCATAGCCGCCTCGTGCGTCTTCCATAAGCTCATCATGAAGACGAAGCTCGGGCAGGACTTCCGGAGCGTGGGGCAGAGCCAGCACATAGCCGAGGTGTCGGGGATCGACGTGGATCGGCGGCGGATCTTGGCCGTCATCATCTCCATCGTGCTCGCCGCGTGGGGGCAGATCATCTATCTCCAGAACATGGGCACCCTCAACACCTTCGGCTCGCATACGCAGACGGGCATATTCGCCGTGGCTTCGCTGCTCGTCGGCGGGGCATCGATCTACCATGCCAATTACAAGAACGCGCTCGTCGGCACGCTCCTTTTCAATTCCATGTTCATCATGTCTCCCGAGATAGGGAAGGCCCTGTTCGGCCAGGCCCTCTTGGGCGAATACTTCCGGACCTTCATGGTGTACGGAGTCATCGGCCTCGCCCTGGGCCTGCACGTCTGGAAGCAGGCGAAGGGGAAGCGCGTCGCTTAAAATGCCCTCGCGTCGAGGGCCTCGAAATCCATATAACACGGGAGAGTGACGAATGATTCAGGTATCGACCGTCTCGGATCAGGGTACTTCTGGAATCGGGCTGCGGGTGACCATGCCCGGCGCGGATCACGCGGATATGATGGTCATCCTGTGCAAGAGCGGATTCATCATGTGCGGCTATCTGAACATCAGTGTCGCCGAGAGGCTGTCGGACGTCGCCGCGATCGTCGGAGGCAAGGATTTCGGCGACCTCCTCGCGAACCCGGTGTCCGCGGCCACGACGAAGGCGCGGGAGATGGGCGTCGAGGTCGGGATGCCCGGTCGCGAGGCGATGGCCATCTTGAATAAGTAGTCGGGCGGAGCGGCCTTTTCGAGAAAAGCCGCTCCTTGGTGAGGCCTCGCGGCCTCAGCCGCCTCGATAGGCTGCTGAACATCACGGATAAGGCTCGCACGGGGGGAAGAATGCCGAGAGTCCTGGAAGGCTTGAGGCCGGAGAGGGTCTTCTATTACTTCGAGGAGATATCGCGGATTCCGAGAGGCTCCGGCAACGAGAAGGGCGTTTCCGACTACGTCCGCGACCTGTTCGCGGGGAAGGGCTTCGCGGTCGAGCAGGATGGCTGCTACAACCTAGTGATCAAGAAACCGGCGTCGCGAGGGTACGAGAACGCCCCGACGGTGATGCTCCAGGGTCATCTCGACATGGTCTGCGCGAAGAACGCTTCCGTTCAGCACGACTTCCTCCGAGATCCCATACGGCTCGTCGTTTCGGATGGCGCCATCAGGGCGGACGGGACCACCTTGGGGGCGGACAACGGCATCGGAGTGGCATTGTGCCTGGCGATCCTCGACGACGAGGAGCTGGCGCATCCAGCCCTCGAGGTCGTCCTGACCGTGGACGAGGAACGCGGGATGAGCGGCGCGAGGGGCCTGGATTGCTCTGGCTTGAAGAGCAGCATCCTCCTCAATCTCGATAACGGCGGCGAGGGCGTCTTCACCGCGGGCTGCGCGGGAGGGGCCACGGTCGTCTACCGGATACCCTACGAGATGGGCCCGCGCAGGCGGAAGGAGAGCTTCAGGCTTCTCGTCCGCGGATTGAGCGGGGGGCACTCGGGCGCGGATATCCACAAGGGCCGAGGGAACGCGATAGCGATAATCGGCCGGGTCCTGTCCGATGTCGCCGGCATCGTCGACGTATCGGATATACATGGAGGATCGCAGACCAACGTGATTCCCCAGGAGGCCGAGGCCTCCGTCTCCTGCGACCGGCGCGATATCCTCGAGAGGAAAGTAGCGGAATGGGACGCGGCCCTGAAGAACGAGTACGCCTTCTCGGACGCCGGCGTGAGACTCGCGCTCGTCGAGGAGCCGGCGCGGGAATGGGTCTTCGACGAGGGGACGAAAGTGAAGGCGCTCGCCGCCATCCGCTTGATCCCGAACGGCATCAACACCGAGAACCGAGAAATCGGCCTGGTCGTATCGTCGCTCAATCTGGGGGTCATCGAGAACGCCGGGGGGAGCATCGCGGTCAAATGCCTCCTCCGATCTTCGGTGGATTCGAATATGGAGACGGATCTGCTGCCGCGCATGAGGACGCTCGCCGAGGCGCTCGGCATACGATGCGAGGTGGGGGGCGCGTATTCGGGATGGCAGTTCGAGAAGGAATCTTTCGTGCGCGATCTCTGCGTGAGGACATACGAGAGGATGACGTCGCGCACGGCCAAGGTATCGGCCATCCATGCGGGCCTGGAATGCGGGCTTCTCGTCGGGAAGATGGAGAAGCTCGACGCCGTCTCCTTCGGCCCGGTCATGCGCGGCGCGCATTCTCCTGAAGAGAGCCTCGACATCCCCTCGGTCGGCAGGACCTACGATTTCCTCGCGGAGATCTTGAAATGCATCGCGTGATTCTCCCCAGTCGCGCCCGCCGGAATCGCGGCGGAGACGGGAACCGGGGAGGGAAAGGAGTTCGAGAATGGATGAGAGGGAGTTGATCGACAAGTGGGTGAAGATGTGGAACACCTACGACCTCAAGGACGTCGACGAGTTCTTCGTCAAGAGCGATGACCTGACCTATTTCTCTTCCGAGAAGGCGGGGATCATCCGCGGGATCGAGGCCGTACGCGAGCACCATCGCGGCTTCGGCTTCGTCGAGGGCGGGAAGCAGAGCGCCAACAAGCTGTGGCTGGACGACCTTCTCGTGAAGAAGTACGGGGACTTCACGGTGGCGATAGCCATCTGGTTCTTCCAGAAGCCGACGGGAAAGGTTCAGCGGGGTCCCGTCACCTTCGCCATCGCGAATCACGGCGGCAAGTGCCGCTTCACGCACCTCCATTTCGCCAACGACAAGCCCGCCGAGTGATAGCCCAGGACAATGGTACCGAGCTGACATAGTTAATGGACCTGGCGCGTCGTCATTACCGGATTTATTTTTAACATCGAAAACGCATCGCCGCCCGGCCCGCCGGGCGCGGGCGGCTCGCCTGGAATCCCGCGAGCGGCAGGGCGGAGCCCTGCCCTGACGCCGGTTGCGGGCAACGCGGCGAAAGAGGAGGGAATCATCGAACCGGTAGTTGGCATTCGGCGGGAAGATAAGAGCGAATGGGAGCGGCGCGTGCCGATCGTTCCCGGGGACGCGAGGAAGCTCGCAGCCGAGCAGCGCGTGCGCATCGTCGTACAGCCCTCGCCGCAACGAGCCATCAAGGACGAAGAGTATCGCGATCAGGACGTGAGGGTGAGCGAGGATCTGTCGGAATGCAAGGCCATCTTCGGCGTCAAGGAGATCCCGATCGACCAGTTCCTTCCGAACAAGGCCTACGTCTTCTTCTCGCATGTGATCAAGGGGCAGCCGTACAACATGCCCATGCTGCAGAGGATGCTCGACCTCAAGTGCCATCTCATCGACTACGAGAAGATCGTGGACGACAAGGGCAAGAGGCTGATATTCTTCGGGAATTTCGCGGGCTACGCCGGGATGATCGACACCCTGTGGGCCCTCGGGAAGCGGCTCGAGTGGGAAGGCGCGCCGAACCTGATCTCCGGCATCCGCGAAGCGAAGGACTACGCCGACCTGGCGGAGGCGAGGGCCGCGATCAAGGCGGTAGGGGAGCGCATCGCCAAGGAAGGCCTGCCCGCGATGCCGCCGGTCATCTGCGGCTTCTCGGGGTACGGCAACGTCGCCAAGGGCGCCAGCGAGATCTTCGAGCTGCTGCCGTTCGAGGAGATCGATCCTCGAGACGTCGCGAGGATCGCCCAGGGGCCGAAGGCAGTCCGCCATAAGCTATACAAGGTCGTGTTCAAGGAGGAGCATAGTCTCGCCCCTAACGACCCGGCCGCGAAGTTCGACCTGAAGGATTATTACGCCAGCCCGGACAGATACCACGCGGTCTTCGCGGACTATCTCCCGCACCTGACCATGCTCGTGAACTGCATCTATTGGGACGCGCGGTACCCCCGCCTCGTGACGAAGAAAGACGTGACGGAGCTGTTCGGGGCCGCCGGGCAGCCGAACCTCCGCGTCATCGGCGACATCAGCTGCGATATCGAGGGCTCCATCGAATGCACGATCAAGTCGACGGATCCAGCGAATCCCGTATTCGTCTACGACGTCTCGGACGGTGACGCGCATGACGGGGTGGCCGGCAAGGGGCCGGTCATAATGGCGGTGGAGATCCTTCCGAGCGAGCTGCCGCGGGACGCGTCCGTCTTCTTCAGCGACGTGCTGCGGACGCACGTCAATGACATCGCGATGGCGGATTACTCCGTGCCCTTCGAACGGCTGGATCTGCCTCCGGAGCTGAAGCGCGCCGTGATCGTCTATCAAGGCGAGCTGACGCCCGATTACAAGTACATCGAGAAGCACCTGGCTACGTGATGCGGTCGCACGCACAGCAAATCTACGCTATTGGAGGAATACCGTGAAAAAGGTTCTAGTGCTCGGCGCCGGCCTCGTGGCCCGCCCCCTGGTCCGCTACCTGCTCGCTCGCCCCGACTACGAAGTCGTCGTGGCCAGCCGGACGGTATCGAAGGCCGACGAGCTGATCGAGGGCCACCCTCGCGGGAAGGCCGTGGCCTTCGATATCGAGAAGGACGCCTCTCCGCTCGACGGGCTGGTCGCCGGCGTCGATCTCGCCGTGAGTCTCTTGCCCTACATACACCATGTGCAGGTGGCCAAGTCCTGCCTAAAGCACCGCAAGCACCTGGTGACGACGAGCTACGTCAGCGACGCGATGCGCGCCCTCGACGCCCAGGCGAAGGAGGCGGGAATACTCTTCCTCAACGAGATCGGCCTCGATCCCGGCACCGACCACATGTCGGCCATGCGCGTCATCGACCGCGTCCACGCGGCCGGGGGCAAGATCGAGTCGTTCCGTTCCTGCTGCGGCGGCCTTCCCGCGCCGGATGCCAACGACAACCCCCTCGGGTACAAGTTCTCGTGGAGTCCGCGCGGCGTCGTCCTCGCCGGCCGGAACAACGCGCGCTTCCTCGAGAACGGCGCCGTGATCAACGTGCCCAACGCGCGGCTGTTCGCGACGCACTCCCTCTCGAAGGTCGAGGGCCTCGGCTACCTCGAGATCTACCCGAACCGCGACTCCCTGCCCTACATGGACATCTACTCGATCCCCGAGACCAAGACCATGTTCCGCGGGACCTTCCGCAACGTCGGCTGGTGCGACGTCTTCCAGAAGCTCAACGAGCTCGGATACTTCAATCTCGACGAGCGCAAGGATCTCGCGGGCAAGACCTTCCGCGACGTCCTCGCCGGCCTCCTCGGCAAGCCCAAGAACGCCGAGCTCGAGGACGAGCTCGCGTACTTCCTGAACGTCTCGCCTGCCTCCGGGGTGATGGCGGCCTTCCGGTGGCTCGGGCTGCTCGACGAGTCGCCCGTGTCCCCCAAGGCCCCGACCTCGCTGGACGTTCTCGCCGACCAGCTCCTCGCTAAGATGGGATACGGGGACGGCGAACGGGACATGGTCGTGCTCGTCCACGACTTCGTCGCGGTCTACGGCGACAGGAGGGAGCGCATCACGTCCACCCTGCTCGACTTCGGGGTGCCGGGCGGCGATTCGTCGATGTCCCGCACAGTGGCCCTTCCGGCCGCGATCGGCGTTCGCATGATCCTGGACGGGCAGATAAAGATGACCGGCGTCCGCATACCCGTCCTCAAGGAGATCTACGATCCGGTGCTGAACGAGCTCGCCACCTTGGGAGTCGTGTGCAAGGAGCGCGCGGAGTCCCTGGACTGAGGGATAGGGGCCGGCCAAGACCCCTCGGCCGGCCGGGACGCGATCTCGCGCGTCCCGGCCGGCCCGGAGACGGCGCTACGCGAGAAAGGAGAGGCAGCTCTCATGCTCGAGAAAGCACGCAACGCGAAGGATCCCGAGATCGGAAAGGAGTCCCTCGGCGCGCGCCCCCGATGCGGCGCGACGGAGGCTACCGGGAAGCAGTCGCAGGACCAAGACCAGGCGAAGAAGGATTGGGGCTGGGAGTGGGGATGGGAATGCGAATGAGGGCGTCGCCCGGCCCGGGGACGCGGAGGGATGAAACGGGACGCCGGATCGGGGTACGCAGCGGCACGGCGCATCCGATACTCTAAAAACTGAGGCTGAGGCCGAGCGAGGCCGATCCGCCGAAAGAGAACATCCCGGCCTCCCCGTCCCATCCCTGGACGAGGGAGGCCGTCGTCTTGATCGTGAGCCGTTCGGGCACCGTCAGCTTCGCCTCGTATCGCTCCTCGAAGGACCAGGTCGGATCGGGCCGCGAGGCGTCGGTGGCCGCGCGCTTCACGGATCCCTTCAGGCCGAAGGAGTTCCTGGCCGAAGGCCTCCTCGCGCGGAGGTCGTCGAAGTAGGAGGAGGCCAGGATCGTATTCCCCTCGCCCCCGCTCCGCAGGGCCGACAGGGCGAGGGCGTACAGGTCCAGGAGCCAGTGCCTTTCGGCGCGGCTCGACAGGTTGAAAGAAAAGCTCTCCGACCATTCCGACTTCGCCGGCTGGGTGGAGATGTACGTGCGGTTCTCGGCGTCGAGGCGGTCGGGGCCCGAGACGAAGGAGGCCAGGTGCTGGGCCTGGAGGAGGAGCCGCGGCGCGGACTCGCGGGCGACGTTCTTGATCGTCGCTTGGAGGGAGCCGAGGTACTCGTCCGACTCGAAGGGCAGGCGGCCGGGGTAGGAGCCCTGCGAGCCGAAGAGGTTGAGGGCCGCCGTCTTGGAGGAGAGGATCCACGAGCCCGAGTCGGTGAGGCTCGCGTCCGCGCGGCCGAGCTCCCTGCGGAAGGCTAGGGACAGGGCGGAGGGGGCCAGGAGATCGTACCATCGCGAGCCGTATTCGCGGGACAGGACGAGGCCGGTCTCGGGCGAGTAGAGGGCGATGGCCGGCCCCGCGGCGCCGCTCGCCGCGGCGAAGTCCGACGCGGCCTGATCGCCGGCCAGCTCCGCGAAGAACCGCGGAGAGTAGAAGGGCGGGATGGAACTGAAATCGCCCAACGCGAGCTCGAGGTCGCCGAGGACGCCCACGCCGACCCCGGTCCGGGCGTCGGTCCAGGCGCGTCGGTAGTAGGGCGCGACCTTGAGCGAGCCGAAGGCGAGGGGGACCGATGCCTTGACGGCGGCCGAGTTGCGGCGGAGCCCCGACGTCCCGGGCTCGGCGACGACGGAGGCAGCGGCGGAGATGATCTCCGCGGCGGGCGCGAGCGAGGCCGACAGGGAGAGGGACTCGCCGCGGCGGTCCGACGAGGCCTCGAAGGCGGGAAGGAGGTAGGCGAAGCTGTCGAGCCAGGCGTCGAGATAGCCCGCTCCCGCGAGGCCGGGGCCTTCCGCGGGGCGCGCGCGGTTCGTCGCCTTGGCCTCGAGGGAGAGCCTCCCGCCCGCGGCTGCGATCTTGCCCGCCCACTCCTGCGACAGGATGCCCGCCACCGCGGAGGAGGGAGGAATCCAGGAGGAGCGTTGCGCGATATCGATGCCGAGCGCCCGCCCTGCTTCGAGGGAGGCGCGGTCCTCCTTGCCGAAGGCTCCGGTGTCCGGATCGAAGTCGAAGTGTTCCGCGGCTCCGAGGGGCAATGGGCCGGCCGGCAGCGCGAGGTCGTGGCCGCCGCTCGCGGCGGGGCCCTCCCCCTCCCCCGCCGCCGCCCGCGCCCGCGCCCGCAGCTTGAGCTCGATGGGGCCGAGCTTGGTCGCGAGCGACGCGCCTCCCGCGGCGTACGAGGTCTCGCGGAGGGCGGCGGAGAGATCGGACTTGAGCTCGAGGCCGCGCAGGATCGGCGACGAATCGTTCCCTGCCTGGAGGTCGGGCCGCGACCAGGCCAGCTCGCCCTGGAAGAGGATGGCCTGGTTTCCCGCTGATCCCTCGAGCGTCACCTCGTCGATCCACAGGACCTGCCCCGCTCCCGCGCCCGTCACTTCGATGACCAGGCGCGAGGCCGCGCTCGTGGGATCGAAGACGGAGGAGATGAGGCCGACGGTCTCGAGCTCGGCGTCCTCGCTCGATTGGGCGTAGACCCTGAGGTCGCCGTACTTCACGACGATGCGTCGCCATTCGCCCGCGGGGAGCGCCGCGAGGGAGACAGACACCACCACAGCCTTGGCGCTCGAGCCCTCTCCCTCGTCGAGGCGGAGGACGAGGCTTCCGCCCGCCGCGCTGGTCTTCACGAAGAAGGACAGGCCCTCGAAGCTCGTGTAGCTCGGCCGGGGGATGATCTTCGCGAGGGACACGCTCCAGTCCGAAGCGGAGGCGTCGAGGCGCAGCGCCTGCTGCGAGGAGCCGTCGCGGTGGAAGTTCGAGACGAGGCTCGGGAAGGATTTCTTCAGGTCGGATTCGAGGGTCTCGACCGCCGTGAAGCCCTCGGGCGTCGAGCCGGTCGGCCGGAAGGAGGTCGCGAAGGAGCCCGAAGATTCCATGCCCTCGATACGATAGCGGTCCGAGGTCTCGTCCCTGCCGTAGGACGCGGCCAGGGCGGCGCGATGCGTGAACGGGCCCTCCGCGTCCTTCTCGCCGGCGGTCAGGACCAGGGAGCCGGGGTTGGCGGCGTCGGCGGCGCCGTAGCCTATCCCGGGAAGGGACCAGCGGAGGCCGAGCGCCGCCCAGGCGTTCCGCCCCTCGCCAAGCTTCCACAGGCCGCCGAGACCGGCGGCGACGCTCCCCGCCTTCCGCTCGGCGCTCTCGCGCAGGTAGCTGATGTCGATCACTTCGTAGGGCCCCGGCGGGGAGGCGAGCGAGACGGTGCCGAGGTCGGGATCCACGATGAATGCGTACTCGGGCGCCCCGTCCCGGCGGACCTCGACGGAGCCGGGGATGAAGTCCTTGTCGATCGTCATCGCGTCCACGGGGCTCCTCTGGCGGATGACGATGTCGCGGGTGGAGACCGGGGCGTAGTCCGCGGGGCCGTCCTCGGAGAGGTCGGTCACGTAGATCCAGTCGAGGCCCGCGGAGGCGTCGCCCTTGAAGGGCCGGGCGTAGGCCTCGTCGAGGGCTGAGCCCGCGGCGACCAGGTAGCCCGCCCGGCGGAGCTCGGCGTAGCCGGCGCCGAGGATCACCTCGTAGGCGGCGTCCTTGAGCCCCGTGGCCGCGTCGCGCACGAAGGCCTCCGACGCGGCGGGGTCGGCCGAGCTGGGATAGCGGCAGAGGACTTGGCACCTCGGCTGCGAAAGATCCTCGGGGTCGTAGAGGAGGGCGCAGGCCGAGCCTCCGACGGACAGCTCCGAGCCCGCGTAGCCGTCGTAGCGCGCGGCGACGCGGGTGGCCGATTCGCGGGCCAGGGAGATGAGGCCCGTCGTCGATGAATAGGAGTATTCGCCCGGCTCGAGGGGGCGGTAGCGCTTCCCGTCCGAGCCCTCGAAGGAGCCGGAGAGGCTTTCCGCGTACAGCGCGAGGTTGACGCAGGGCACAGTAGGGGAATAGAACCAGCGGCCGCGCAGGAAGGCCTGGGCCCCGAGGGCCGTATCCCGGAGCTCGGCGCCGCCCGAGTAGCGCTTCGAGGCCCGCTGCGCCTGGTCGTAGCGGAGCATCGCCCGCCCGGAGAAATCCTTGGCGCGCGCCTTGGCGGCGAGCCCGAAGGATCGGTAGGAACCCTCGCCGAAGGAGAGGAAGGGGAGCTCCGGGAAGGAGATCCCGTCGTTGCCGCCCTTGAGCTCCTCGAGGGTCTCGTCCTCGCCGCCGCGATAGCCGAACGAATAGCGCGCCTGCGATATGTCATCGGCCACGCGCGCCTCGACAAAGTACTTCTTGAAGAGAAGGAAGGAGAGGAAGAGGTCGGGGCTCTGGGAGAAGAGCAGGGGCTGGATGGAGGAGAGTCCCGTCCCCGAGGACGAGGAGGAGAGGGCCGCCTGGGCGGTGAGGCTCGCCTCCCAGCTGCCCTTCACGAGGAGCTCGGCGTCGGCTCCGCCGAGCTCGATCGCCAGGAGGCTCGCCGGCGCCTCCGGGGGGAGCCGCGCGGCCGGCGAGCCCTGGCCCGAGGCGGGCTCGACGCCGAGGAAGGCGGCGAGGAGCGAGAGGAGCAGGGCCGGAGCCGCGCAGGCGAGGCGTTGCCCGCTTCTTTCATTTTCCATCGGGTTCGGCTATGATACTATCGTCGTGCGAAATATGGAAGGAAGCAGGGATCGCGGGGAGCTCGCGATGGACGCTCTCATCGTCCTCGCGCTCGCGGCGGCCGTGGCGGAGGACGCCGTCGGCGCCGCGGGAGGCCCTTGGGCCTTCCGGAAAGCCCTCGGCCTCGCCAATGCGGTCATCGACAGCGTCTTCGTCCTCCAGTTCGCCATGAGCCTCGCCCTCGCCCTGTCCGACGACCGGACCCTCGATTACCTCACGAGGCGCCAGGGCTGGATCGATGGCCTCTCCTCCCTCCCCCTCCTGATCTTCGTCTCCGGGCCCTTCGCCTTCGCGGCCGCGGAGGGCTTTCTCTCGGAGACTTCCGCATACGGCCTCTCCCTCGCCACGACCGGCATCCTCGGCCCGCTCAGGGCCCTGCGGAGCCTCAGGCTCCTGCGCTTCATCCGCCTCCTGTCCCGGATCAAGGGCTTCGACTCCCGATCCACGAGGCGCCATGTCGCGCGCGCCGCGTCGCTGGGGACGGGCGCTGTGGTCCTGGCCTTCCTCGCCCTGGAGGCCCTCGCCGCGCTCGGCCTCTTTCCCCTCGCCGAGAACGCGAGGGCGAGGAGCTTCGTCTCCCTCGTCTCGACGGTGACCGCCATCGCGGTCGCCTCGATCCTCGTCTTCGCCTACGGCCCCTATTTCGCCCGCGGCGTGGGCGCCCCCGTCCTCGCCTCCATCCGCTGGGCGATGGGCGACGACGTCCGGGTCCGCGCCTTGGCGCCCCGGGGCCGCGACGACGAGGAGCCCTTCGTCCTCGCGGAGCTCCTCGACGAGCGCGCGCGGCGTGAAGCCGGCGCCGGGGAAGCGGACGAGGATCCCCTCGCGCCCTGGCGCGGCCGCGCGGTATCGCCCACCTCCAAGGAGGAGCTCGAGGGCCTGCTCGCGAGGGCCTCCGCGAAAGCCTCGGCCCTCGCCTTCGACAAGAAGCGCGCGGGCCGCGGCACAGGGTTCCCGCGGGGATGATGGTCGTGTCGATGCTCCAGGTCGTCGTCGAGCTCCCCGAGGCGACCTCGCTCAAGGACAAGCGACGGATCGTCCTCGCCATGAAGGACAAGTTGCGCCAGAAGTTCCGCGTCTCCTGCGCGGAGGTGGATCTCCTGGACTCGATCCGTTTCGCGCACCTCGGCGCCGCCCTCGTCTCGAATTCCCGCGAGCACGGCGAGGCGGTCATGCAGAAGGCCCTCGCCCTCGTGGAGGACGCCTTCTCCCTCCGGGTCCACGACGCCCAGATACACTCGGAGCAGTACTGATGCCCCGGCCCCGAGGCAATAAACGCGCGACGCCGCCCCCGGGCCTGCTAAGGAGCCTCCTTCTCCTCACGCTGGCCCTATCGCTGGCATCCTGCGTGGGACTCGACGCGACCGCGCGCATAGGGGCCGACGGCTCAGGCAGCCTCGACATCGCCTATGCCGTCCCGCGCATGCTCAGTCCGATCGCGTCCATCGATCCTTCGAGATCGACCATCCCCTTCCCGCTCTCGCAGGCCGATTTCGAGGCCGCCGTGGCGGCGATCGAGGGACTCCGCCTCGAATCCCTGGACTTCGAGGACAGCGTCGACGAGCTCCGCGTCCGCGCCAGGATCGCCTTCCCTCGTCCCGCCGCGCTCACCGCCTTCCTGGATCCCGCGGGAGCGCGCGCGATATATTCCGAGGCGGGCGGGGCGAGGACGATCCGCCTCGCGCTGACCGAGGGAACGTCGAAGGCGGCCGAACTCGCCGATCCGGATGTCGCGCGGCTCGCCGCGACGGCCTTCGCGGGTTATTCGATCTCCATCGCGATCGAGCTTCCGAGCCGCGTTCTTTCATCGAAGCTTTCCTCCGGCGAGGGAGTCCGCGTCGCGGGCACGAGGACAGTCTTCCAGCAAGCCACGACCGCCCTCATCCAGAGCGCGCAACCGATGATATGGGAGATACAATGGTGAACGCCCCGTTCCGCGCCGTGACGGCCCTTTCCCTGGTCTTCTTCTTCCCCTTCGTGGCCGCCTGCGTCTCGCTCGAGGCGGTGCCAGCCGCGACGGTTCCGCCTGTCGTCGATGCCACACCCGCGCCGCCGCAGCCCCCCGTCCCGGCCCTTCCGGCCGCCCAGCAGGACACGGCGGCTCTCGCCGAGATGGACGGACTCCTGGCGAAGGCGCGGGACTCCGCCGACTCGAATCACCTCTCCGAGGCGATCCGCGGCTTCGTGTCGGTCATCGCCGTCTATGACGAGGGGCCCTCCCCCGAGCGCCGGGCGAAGGCGGAGATCGCGGCGGCCGAGCTCGCGAAGATAGGCGGCCGCCTGAGCCTCGAGCCCGCCGGCGAATGGGTCGACCCCAAGGGGACGCAGCTCGCGGGGGCCACGAGGAGCGCGGGCAAGGAGGGCGGCCTCAACCCGGCGGTCTACCTCTTCGAGAGCTTCGGCATGGGAAAGTCCCCGGTGCCCGACGCCTCGATCTATTTCGAGTTCGTCAAGAACGCGGGCTCCCTCGTGCAGCTCGTGACCACCGACGCCTACGGCAAGGCCAACACGACGATCGCGCGGATCGACGAGCCGGGCAAGGAAGCCGTCGTGCGCGCCTATCCGCTGTTCCGCGCGCGCGGCAAGGCCTACGCCTTCAAGAGCGTGTTCAGGGATTTCGCCTACCTGCCGCCGGCCAACGTCGCCAAGGTCGCCGCGCTCGAGTCCTCCGAGCTCGGGGCCACCGACAATCCCCAGGTCGTCGACGCGCTGATCTCGGCCTTGAAGCCCCTCGGCCTCCAGCTCTCGCCCCTGAACGGCAAGCTCGCGCCCGAGGCCTTCAGGCAGGCCTTCGGCGGCGACGCGAAGGCCCTCGCCGACCTCGGCGGAGGGGCCTCCTACACGGCCTTCGTCCTCGCCGAGGTGGCCGACATCAGGCAGATGGAGCTCAACGGGGTCAAGTACAACATCTTCACCGCGGCGACGAAGCTGACCTTCCGGCTCGTGCGGGCGGACGGCACGGCGGTCTACGCCCTGCCCCTCGAGGCCGTCAAGGGACAGGGCGGGACGAGGGAAGCGGCCGTGGCGGACGGGTTCAAGAGGGCGAGGGAGGCCATGGTACCCGCGATCCAGCGTTCGCTGCCGGCGATGCAGGACGCGCTGAACAAGGAGTGATCGCCGATCGGGCCCTCCGCGGGCGAGCCCGGCGATGGATGGTCAGCGCTTTTCCTTGCCCCGCCCGTCCTTGTCGATGAGGCGGGCGCGCCTGACGCGCCCGCGGCCCGAGCGCTCGATCTCGAAGATGGCCTCCTCGGCCTTCTTCCGCTTCTCCGAGCCCGCCGCGAAGAGCTCTCCCTGCCCGAGGTCGCCGCCCGACTCGAGGTCGGCGAAGCCGAGGCCGATGAGGCGAATCTCGGTCCGGCCGTCCCAGGCCTTCTCCAGGAGGGCGAGGGCGTCGCGGTAGGCCTCGTCGGCCGTCGCGTAGGGACTCGCCCGCCGCGAGCGCCGCGAGATCGTGGTGAAGTCGTGGAAGCGCAGCTTGAGGACCAGGGCGCGCGAACGGGCCTTCTCGGACCAGAGGCGGAAGGCCAGCTCGTCGGCGAGCCCCATGAGCACCGACTCGAGGCTCTCGCGATCCGAGACGTCACGCTCGAAGGTGGTCTCGCAGCTCATCGACCGCGAGCCCGGCTCGCCGCCGAACATGCCGGGATCGCGGCCCCGCGCAGCCTCGTAGAGGAAGTCCCCGCCCGCCTTCCCGAACAAGGAGCGCATGGTCTCCCGGCCTATCCCCGAAAGCTGGGCCACGCTCAGGATGCCGAGCTCCCTGAACCGCTCCTGGGTCTTTTCGCCGGCGCCCCAGAGCTTCGCCAAGGGGAGGGAGAGCATGAAGGCCTCCTCCCCGCCGGGCTCCACGAGCACGAGGCCGTCGGGCTTGCGCAGGCCCGAGGCGATCTTCGCCAGGTAGTGGTTGGGCGCGACGCCGACGGAGATGCCGAGGCCGGTCTCCTCGCGGACGCGGGACTTGAGGAGCATGGCCGCCTCGGCCGGCCGGCCCCAGAGGCGCTCGGTCCCCGTCATGTCGAGGAAGGCCTCGTCCACGGAGATCTGGCGCAGGTCGGGCGTGAAGCTCCCGAAGATGCCCATGACGCGCTCGGAGATCTCCGCGTAGCGCGACATCCGGACGGGAAGATAGACGCCCTGCGGACAGCGGCGGACGGCCTCGGAGATTGGCATGGCGGAGCGAACGCCGAAGGCCCGCGCCTCGTAGGAGCAGGTGGAGACGACGCCGCGATGCCCGGGCGCGGCGCCGACGATCACGGGCTTCCCCAGCAGGGAGGGATCGTCGAGCTGTTCCACCGAGGCGAAGAAGGCGTCGAGGTCCACGTGGAAGATCAGGGGGGTCACGGCGCCCCCTCGTTTCCGGCCAGGCGAGCCGTGGACTTCGCCGTGAAGGAGCCGGGCCTCGGCTTCGTCCCGTCAGGGAAGGCGTAGGGCACGATGGGCTCGAGGTACTCGACCTCGACCTCGAGGTCGGCGGCGAAGGACCGCGGCACGGTCACGGGGAAGACCAGGCTCGGCCCGGGATTGACGGCGGGGAAGATCTCCGCCGAGCGGCCGTCGAGCGAGACTCGGTAGGGCAGGCCGCAGTCGTAGATGCGCAGCTCCTCCTCCCCCTTGAGGACGAGCCTCGCGGCGTAGGGGGGCTCGGCGAAGGAGATGGCGATGGTCCGGGTGCATCGATCGAGGAAGAAGGTCCTGGACTGGCTGATCTCCATGAGGCGGCGCGCGTCGAGGCCGCCCATGACCGCCGCGTCGCCCGAGGCGGCGTAGTCCAGCTCGAGGGGGCCGCGGAAGAGATGCCCGGCTCCCAGGCGCCTCCGGTCCTTGAGCCTGGTCTCGAAGCGTCCGAAATCCTGGTCGAGGCTCTCCGAGACGATCGCGGTGGAGCCTCGGGCCGGGCCGGAGGCGTCTCCCGGGCTTCCCGCCTGGCCGGCGACCACCAGGGCCGCGCCTTCCACGGCGAGTCCGAGGACGGCGAGGATGAAGGCCGTCCGCTTCCGCGCCAAGGCCCCTCGCGGCGCGAAGAAGAGCAGGGGGCTGGCCGTGAAGGCGTAGAAGGGCAGGAGGAAGGCGGCGAGGGCGAAGGCGCCGCCGGGGCCGGAGGAGATGACGCGTCCGTAGACGGCGCGCTCCGGGTCTAGCGCCATCTCGAGGGCCAGGAAGGCGATGGGCGCGTACATGACGCCGTAGGCGGCGATCGTGGCCCAGGCCTTCCGCGTCGCCAGGGAGGCCGCGACGACGATGAAGGCCCAGATGAAGGGAAGGGAGATGGACAGGTTGATCGCGGAGAAGACGAGCACGTCGACGCCGAGGCAGATGAGGGCCGTCAATTCGTAGAAGAAGGGGTTCGGCGTTATGGTCCTCCGCTCGACGAGGATCGAGACGAGGGCGAGGAAGAGGAGGAGCGACGATACGATGCGCGCCGCCGCGAAGACCCGGGGCGCGAGGAGCCAGGCCTCTTGCGAGCCGAGGGCCAGCGAATCGAAGCGCGCGATCCCGTTGCCGGCGAGGAAGACGGCGGCGAGGGCGATGTACAAGGCGGCCGTCTGGCCGAGCGCGAGGGGGAGCCTCGAGAGGAAGGGCTTGACCTGCGCGCGCCTCGCCACGGTGAAGGCGAGGAAGGCGGCCGCCACGGCCGCGCAGAAGGCGAGGACGAAGGCTACGTAGCTCGTCTCGCGGATCGTGAAGGAGCGTCGCCCGATCGCGAAGGGCAGGTAGTGGAAGTCCCAGGTCGAGGGGAAGCCCGCGGCGTTCGCCGCGACGAGGGCGTCGACGAAGGCGGAGAGGCTGTCGCCGCGTATCGCCGGCCCGCCCGCGGCCGAGCCGCGGAGCTCGACCGCGGGGATGTCGGCGGCGAGATAGGGAGCCGCGGGGCCGTAGCGATCAGCGAGGCCGAGGCGGTAGATGAGGAGGCGGTTGGCGTCGATCCGTGGATCGATACCGGCCGACTCGAGGGCCGAGCGGGTGCGCTCGAAGTGCCAATAGGGGGACAGCCTTCCCTCTCCCGCGTTCCGCAGGGTAACCGATGAGAAGCCGGCGTCGAGGTTGAGGTAGATGACCGCCCGTAGGGGCGCCACCGGCGCCGAGGCGATCCAGGTCCTCGAGCCGAGGGAGGCCTCCTCCCCGTCAGCCTTCCGCCCCCGGCGTTCCGCGCCGAGGAAGACGAAGCGGAGGCTCAGGGCCGGCTTGCGCCCCGAAGCCGCGATGCGCTCGGCTTCCGACAGGGCGAACGCGAGGCCCGCCGCGCCCTCCCCCGCCGAACTCGCGTCCTGCCAGGAATCGAGGGGCGCTATGAAGGCCATCTCCTCTTCCGAGGCCCCGGGGATGAGGGCCTCGACGATCCGGGAGCCTGAATACCCGCCCCGCGCCGCGGAGAAGTCCGAGACTTCGGTAGCGATGCCGGCTCCCCGGAGCGCGGATTCGAGGAGGTCCAGGACCGCGCGCTCCGCCGGCCCGTTCTCGGCCCGCGGGCCCAGGGCCTCGATCTCGGCGAGCCTGGCCTCGTAGGACGGGGCCGGAACGGGGCCCGCGGCCGCGGCCCGGGCCGCGGCGCAGAGCAGGGCCGCGGCGGCGACGGCGAGCAGCGCCCGTTGTTTCGTCACGTTCCGAGCATAGGGAGGGCGAAAGCGCTGGTCAATACTGTTTACCGCCTGCCGATAATGACATATACTCGCGATTGCGACGCGCCGGACGAGCGGCCTCGCGGGGGCGAAGGGCCAGGGATGCAGGAGAGGAAGAGCGTCATCGATCTGCCGGTCAAGCTCGTGCTGACCGAGGAAGGCACCACCTTCTTCATCCGCAAGGGAAAGAACCTCAAGAAGTTCAAGCTGGCGGACAACGTGGAGGAGTACGGCATCGTGCTCGACACCTTCACGCCCGCCTCCCTGCAGCGGATGATGCTCGTCGACTATGTCTCCAAGATCGAGATCTCGAAGAGCGAGTTCATGACCTCGAGGCAGGAGGTCATGGACCTCTCGAAGCTCATCGTCTACTCCATGCTCTACCGGCAGTACGACGCCTGCATCTTCTCGCGGGTCCTCTCCAGCGACGTCATCAAGAAATGGAACAGGCTGAATCCCGCCAACATCATCGACGACAAGACGCACATCAACGACGCCTTCCTCCAGAACGCGCTGAAGGAGCGGGAGCGGGACATCCACGAGATCAAGCAGGAGATCCTCTCGCCGGTCTCAGCCTACATCAGCAAGAACTCGGCCCTCCTCCCCGAGGAGAAGAACATCCAGCTCCTCCTCTCGGAGAAATTCCTCAACAGCCTCCGCCCCTTCACCTGGTTCATCATCGCGAAGTTCAAGGGCTCCGACGGCTACGACCAGCTCGTGAAGGAGCTCAGGACGGCCCTCGCCGAGTACATGGAGAAGTCGAAGATCGCGGAGTACGTCTCGCTCATGGTCATGGAGCTGGCCATGAACGCGGAGAACTCGAACCTCAAGCGCGAGGCCAAGGCCGTCTTCAAGGGCGCGGTCGACATGAACGCCGTGCTCTTCGACCCCAACGTGCGGCGACAGGTCATCGACAGCCTCGCGCGGAAGGGCGAGTTCGTCTACCTCTCCTGGAAATTCGGTTCGAGGGGCGCCTCCGTCGGCACGCAGGGCCGCCTCCAGTTCACGCTCTTCAGCAAGGAGTCCGAGTACCAGGCCGTCAAGGAGACCTTCGACGAGCGCAAGAACGCGGACCTCAAGAAGAAAAGCCTCCAGGATTTCTACAAGGAGCTGCCCGAGAGCGAAGCCAACACCGAGCTCGGGCTCTATTATCTCTCCTACCTCTCCGAGGCCTGCGAGAAGGTGAACGTCAAATTCGAGTCCCTGGTAAACCTCCTTCCCGGCGCCGACCTGACCGTCATCAGCCTCGTCCTCAACCTCTAGCTTAGAACGCCATTCCTTGACAGGCACTAACCTTTCCTGTACTTTTATCGAGTATCCTACGAACCTTATCCCGATGGAGGAATAGAACCCCATGGCCAAGTCCAAATTCGTCTATCAGTTCGGCGGCGGCGTCGCGGAGACCGAGGTCACGTCCAAGGACATCCTCGGCGGCAAGGGCGCCGGCCTCATGGAGATGACCAAGATCGGCCTGCCCGTTCCCGCCGGCTTCACGATCGGCATCCCCGCCTGCGAGGAGTACTACAAGAGCGGCCGCAAGCTGCCCAAGGCCATCGTCGACGAGGTCAAGGTCGCCCTCGCCAGACTCGAGAAGACCGTCGGCAAGAAGCTCGGCGATCCCTCCGATCCCCTCCTCGTCTCCGTCCGCTCCGGCGCCGCCCGCTCCATGCCCGGCATGCTCGAGACGATCCTCAACCTCGGCCTCAACGACAAGTCGGTCGAGGGCCTGGCCGCCAAGACCGGCAACCCCCGCTTCGCCTACGACAGCTACCGCCGCTTCATCCAGATGTACTCCACCACCGCCATGGGCCTCTCCAAGGAGCCGATGGAGGAGATGCTCTCCGACATGAAGCGCAAGCTCGGCGCCAAAAACGACACCGACCTCAAGGCCGAGGACCTCAAGGAGCTCTGCGAGGAGTTCAAGAACTTCTACAAGGCCAAGCAGGGCAAGGCCTTCCCGCAGGATCCCGTCGAGCAGCTCTGGGGCGCCATCGACGCGGTCTTCAACTCCTGGGAGGCCGAGAAGTCCGTCACCTATCGCCGCGTCGAGAAGATCACCGACCTCAAGGGCACGGCGGTCAACGTCGTCCAGATGGTCTTCGGCAACAAGGGCGACAGCTCGGGCACCGGCGTCTGCTTCACCCGCGACCCGAACTCCGGCGAGAACGTCTTCTACGGCGACTGCCTCATCAACGCCCAGGGCGAGG
>CAYNPQ010000054.1:0-24975 GCA_964399065.1 uncultured Treponemataceae bacterium
GGAGCTCCTGGCTGTACTTCTCGAGGAAGGCGGTCACGCGCTCGCGCTCCGCCGACGCGGCGAAGGAGCTGAAGCCGCGCAGGTCGATGCAGAGCGCGAGGGCCTCGACGTAGCCCTTCTCGTAGATGTCGTCGCGGAGGGACACCGGGGTCCTGACCATCTCGCGGATGACGGCCGCGTCCACGAGGACGGGCTCGCCGCCCTCGTGCCCGTCCAGGCAGGCCGCGAGGGCTTCGTCCTTCTTTTCGCTCATCCCGCCTCCGTCAACCGCATCCCGACCATCAGCTGCATCCGGTAGTACTACCACATGTCTCGCACTTGAGACAGGTGCCGTTGCGGACCAGGGTGAGGTGGCCGCAGACGGGGCAGGGATCGCCCTCGTAGCCTTTCATCCGCGCCTCGCGAGAGCTCTGGCGCGCCGCTTTCAGCTTCGTCGCTTCGGAGGAGGGCTCGTCCCGGCCTTCCTCAGCCGCGAGTCCTAGGCGGCGGGAGGGGGCCGAGCCCTCGAGGGTGGCCGCGGTCTTGCGGCCCGCGCGGCCGTTCTCGGAGGAGCGGTTCTGGGTCGAGGTGGCCTCGAGGTCCTCGGGCTTGACCTGGCCGAGGTCGTGCCGCTTGAGGTAGGCGATGGCCAGGTCGCGGAAGATGTAGTCGAGGACCGAGGTGGACATCTTCACGTAGTCGTGGCCCTGGACCATGCCGTTGGGCTCGAAGCGGGTGAAGGTGAAGGCGTCGACGTACTCCTCGAGGGGGACGCCGTACTGGAGGCCCAGGGAGACCGCGATGGCGAAGGAGTTGAGGATGGAGCGGAAGGCCGCGCCCTCCTTGTGCATGTCGAGGAAGATCTCGCCCAAGGCGCCGTCGTCGTACTCGCCGGTGCGGACGAAGACCGAGTGGCCGCCGATCTTGGCCTTCTGGGTGTAGCCCGAGCGGCGGTTCGGGAGGGCCCGGCGCACGCCGCGGGGAGCGGCGGGCATGCCGGGGAGCTCGGGCTCCTCCTCGGGCGGGCGGCGGGGCGCGGCGGCCTCCTCCTCGTCGTCGATGTCCCCCGCCTTGATCCCGCCCTCCTGCAGGGCGAGGATGGAGTCGGCGATGAGGTCGGCGCCGGGGGCCAGCGCGGACAGGGGCTGCGAGAGCTTCGAGCCGTCGCGGTAGAGGGCGATGGACTTGAGCATGGAGCGCCACGCCAGCATGTAGGCGCCCTTGACGTCCTCGTAGGTCGCGGAGTTCGGCATGTTGATGGTCTTCGAGATCGCGCCCGTGACGAAGGGCTGGACCGCGGCCATCATCGCGATGTGCGCCTTCCAGGAGATGGCGCGCGTGCCCTTCTTGCCCGAGGGCGTGGCCGTGTCGAAGACGGGCAGGTGCTTGTCCTCGAGGCCGAGGGCGCCCTCGACGCCCATCGTGCCGCAGGCCCAGAGCTCCGCGGCCTCGATGGCCGCGTCGTCGAAGCCGAGGCGGCGGAGGAGGCTGAAGCCCGGCGCCTTCCAGGCGGCCTCGGGGATGCCGAGGGCCTCCATCGTCCCGGCGCCGAGGAGGCCCGGCGAGAAGCATGCCTCGAGGGAGAAGGCGTTCCTGAGGGCGGCCCCGGCCTTGGCGAGGGCCTCGGCGGGGAGGCCCTCGGCCGCGAGGGACTCCGCGGAGAGGGCGCCGGGCGCCCCCTCGAGGCTCCCGTGGCCGAGGGCGTAGGTCTCGATTTCGGCTATCGCGTCCTCGGAGTAGCCGAGGGCGCGGAGGGCGGGCGGGACGGACTGGTTGATGATCTTGAAGAAGCCGCCGCCCGCGAGCTTCTTGAACTTCACGAGGGCGAAGTCGGGCTCGACGCCGGTGGTGTCGCAGTCCATGAGGAGGCCGATGGTGCCCGTGGGGGCGATGGCCGTCACCTGCGCGTTGCGGAAGCCGTGGCGAGTTCCGAGATCGAGGGCCTCGTCCCAGGACTCGCGCGCGGCGGCGACGAGGTTGGGGGGGCAGCGCGAGTCGTCCAGGCCCGCGGGCTTCACGGTCAGGCCCTCGTACTCGGCCTCGGGCGCGCCATGGGCCGCCCGCCGGTGGTTTCGCACGACGCGGAGCATGGCCTCGGCGTTGGCCTGGTAGCGCGCGAAGGGGCCGAAGGCGGCCGCCATGCGGGCGGACTCGGCGTAGGCCTCGCCGGTCAGGATGGCCGCGAGGGAGGAGGCCACGGCCCGGCCCTCGGGTGAGTCGTAGGCGAGGCCCATGACCATGAGGAGGGAGCCGAGGTTGGCGTAGCCGAGGCCGAGGGTGCGGTAGTCGTAGCTCTTGCGCGCGATCGAGCTCGAGGGGAACTGCGCCATCACGACGGAGATCTCGAGGACCGCGGTCCACAGGCGGATGGCGTGGCGGTAGGCCGCGTCGTCGAACTTTCGCCGCGTC
Source organism: uncultured Treponemataceae bacterium (assembly GCA_964399065.1). Classification (GTDB taxonomy): domain Bacteria; phylum Spirochaetota; class Spirochaetia; order Treponematales; family Rectinemataceae; genus JAKLFE01. The sequence continues at coordinate 2,389 of CAYNPQ010000054.1, forward strand.
GGGTCATAGAAGGAAGCGAGGTTGAGAGAGGCGAGGTTGCAGGCCGTGTCGTCGAGGAACATGTACTCGGAGCAGGGATTCGATCCCCGGATCTCGCCGTCGGTCGGGCAGGTGTGCCACTCGTTCACGGTCCCGTGGAACTGGATGCCCGGGTCGGCGCACTTCCAGGCCGCCCTGGCCAGGCCGTCCCAGATGTCGCGGGCCTTGGCCTTGCGCATGACGGCGCCGGTCGTGCGGCCGACGAGCTCCCACTCGCCGTCCTCGAGGACGGCCGCCATGAAGCGGTTGTCGACGCGGACGGAGTTGTTCGAGGCTTGGCCGGAGACGGTGCCGTAGGCCTCGCCCTCCCAGGCCGTGTCGTAGAGGGGGAGGGGGGCGCTCCGCGAAGCCGCCGGGCTTTCCTCGAGGTCTTCGAGGCCCGCCGCGCCGAAGTCGCCCTGCCTGAACATCGACAGGAGCTGGTAGAGGTAGGGCGCGGGCACGCCGCGGCGGAGGGCCGACTTGGCGGCCTTGCGCAGGGCGGGGTTCGCGTCGAAGGAGAGCGCCTCCTCGAGACTCGCGCCGCCCTCCACTCCGAGCCTGACCGCGGCGGCGAGCCCGGCCGCCTCCCGGCGCAGGAGGGCCGAGCCCGCGGCGAGGCAGGCGACCTTGTACTCCTCCTCGGCCTTCCAGTCGATGTAGCGCTCGATGTCGGGATGGTCCGCGTCGAGGATGACCATCTTCGCGGCCCGGCGGGTGGTGCCGCCCGACTTCACGGCCGCGGCGGAGCGGTCGCCGATCTTGAGGAAGGAGAGGAGGCCGGAGGAGACGCCGCCTCCCGAGAGGGGTTCGTCGAGGGCGCGGATCTTGGAGAAGTTGGAGCCGGTGCCCGAGCCGTACTTGAAGAGCCGGGCCTCGCGGGTCACGAGGTCCATGATGCCGCCCTCGTTCACGAGGTCGTCTTCGATGTCGAGGATGAAGCAGGCGTGGGGCTGGGGCCTCTCGTAGGCCGACTGGCTCTTCGTCACCTCGCCCGTGGCGGGGTCCACGTAATAGTGGCCCTGGGCTGGCCCCTCGACGCCGTAGACCGCGTGGATGCCCGTGTTGAACCATTGGGGGCTGTTGGGGGCGGCCATCTGCCGGGCGAGCATGTAGAGGATCTCGTCGTAGAAGGCCGACTCGTCCTCGGGTCCGTCGAAGAAGCCGACGGTCCGGCCCCAGACTACCCAGGTCTGCGCGAGGCGGTGGAAGACCTGCCGGGCATCGTGCTCGGAGCCGGGATTGGGTGAATCGCCGGCCAGGATGCGCTGGTCGGCGGGGACGAAGGCTTCCCAGGCGCGGGCCTTGTCCGCGGGGACGCCCGCCTTGCGGAAATATTTCTGGGAAATGATGTCGGTCGCGATCTGGCTCCAGGCGGCGGGGACGACCGCCCCTTCGAGCCTGAAGACCCTCTTCCCGTCGGGGTTGCGGATCTCGCTGACTCTTTTTTCCCAGGTTATGCCCTCGTAGGGGCCTTTACCTTTCTTCGTGAACAGACGCTCGAATTTCACGGTGATTCCCCTCCCCAATCCCACGTTTCTATCATATACTGAGTTTAGATACGAGGCGATCTCCCCACTATATATGGGGGGCACTCCTCGCGCAATACCCAATAGCTTGTTTTTTTACGGAGCGTAGATCGAGTGAGGCATTACGGCGACGCAGCTCCCTCCCGGCCCTCCGCGCCGCCGCGGCTAAGGAGAAGGTCGCCGTCTCCCGATAATGGGGATTGCCTATGAGAACAGCAGCCCTCGTCTATGCCGGATCGATCCGTCCCGAAGCCCTCATGCCCTTCGCGGGCGGGGACTCGGCGTTCAGGCGGAGTCTCGCCTTCGCCGCGGGCCTGCCCGGGCTCGAGCGTGTCCTTCTCGCCTGCAGGGAGGATTTCGAGCTTGGCACCGTCGACCTGCCCGAGAGCATGGCTTTCGAGCGGATCGGCCGTCCCGCCTGGACCGTGGACGCCCTCCTCGAGGCCATCGGCCGCGCGGGGGAGGGCCTCGACGCGGTCTTCCTCCTCTGGGCTGACCAGCCCTTCCTCGATCCGGCCCTTGCGGCGCGGATGCTCGAGAATTTCAGGCGCTACCGCGCCGAGTACAACTTCGCCGACGGCTATCCCCAGGGCCTCGCCGTCGAGATCCTGGCGCCGCGCATCGTGCCCGCCCTGCGCTCCCTGGCCGCGGCCCTGCCCCCCGAGCCGGCGCGCGACTCGATCTTCGCCGCCCTCCAGAAGGACATCAACTCCTTCGACGTCGAGACGGAGATCTCGCCGGTGGACCTCCGCGACCTCCGCCTGACCCTCGCCTGCGACTCGAAGCGGAATCACCTCCTCGCCGAGCGCCTCGCGGCGGCGGGCCTCCGGGACGAAGCCGGCGCGCTCGAGCTCCTCCCCGGGAGGCTCGACCTCCTCAGGAGCCTGCCTGCCTTCGTCCAGGTCCAGGTCGAGGGGGGCTGCCCCCAGTCCTGCGCCCTCTGCCCCTATCCCGTCCTGGCGCCCGACCATCTCTCCAGGCGCGACTCCATGCCGCGCGAACGCTTCGCCGGCCTCATGGACCAAGTCGTCTCGCTCTGCGGCGACGCGGTGGTCGACATCTCCCTCTGGGGCGAGCCGAGCCTGCACCCGGAGATCGGGGGCCTCGTCGAGGAGGTCATGGCCAGGCCGAGCCTCAGCCTCATCATCGAGACCTCGGGGATAGGCTGGGATCCCTCCCTCGTCGCGTCGCTCGCCGCATCCCACGGAGGCGCGAAGAGCGAGACCGGCCCCGCGGGCCTCGAGCGCCTGAACTGGATCGTCTCCCTCGACGCGGCGAGCCCCGAGCTCTACGCGAAGCTCCGCGGGCCCGGCTACGAGGAGGCCACGGCCTTCGCAGGACGCCTCCTCGGGCTCTTCCCCGGGGCGGCCCACGTGCAGACCCTCCGCGCCCGGGAGAACGAGGGCGAGCTCGAGGCCTTCTGGCGCGGATGGAAGGCGAGGACCGAGCGCGTCATCGTGCAGAAGTACTCGCGCTTCGCCGGCTTCCTGCCGGAGCGGAAGGTGGCCGACCTCTCGCCCCTCAAGCGCCGTCCCTGCTGGCATCTCAAGCGGGACATGGCCGTCCTCCTCGACGGGACGGTCCCCCTCTGCCGCGACTGCGCGCGGGGCGAAATCCTGCTCGGGAACGCCTTCGCCTCGCCGACGGGCCTCGCCGAGGCCTGGGCCGCCGGGGAGGCCTTCCACGCCGCCCAGGTCGGCGCCTCCCTGGTCCCGGGCGCCGCCTATCCGGCGCCCTGCGCTGACTGCGATGAGTACTATACCTACAACGCTTGACTCGGGCGGCGTGCCCTACACCGTGGTGGGCGCGGCCCGGGGCGGCTCCTGCCCGGACAGCTTCCCGGTGTCCGTCCTCCTCCTCAACCGGGGCTCTCGGCTCTACCGCGGCGAAGCCTTCCGCGAGCTCGATCGCATCGGCTTCCGCCACATCGTCTCGGTCGAGGAGCGCGGCGCCGAAGGCTCGGACGTCGAGGCCCTCGCCGCCCGCCATCCCGGCGCCCGCTTCCTCCTCCTCGCCGGGCCGACGAGCCCGGGGGAGATGGTCAACCTCGGCATGAGGGAGTCCTGCGGGCCGTATGTCTTCGTGATCTGGAGCGACATGAGCCTCCAGACCCAGGCCCTCTCGAGCCGTTTCTTCGAGCGCCTCGCCGAGCAGGACTTCCTCTGCCAGGCGCCCTTCCTCTCCTCCGCGGGCGAGCTCGTGCCCTCGGCCGCCTCCCCGGCCCTCCACCGGGAATCCAGCCTCAAGGTGCTGAACCTCCAGCCCGCCAGGGACGGGGCCCGGAGCGCCTATCCCTTCGACTATTGCGGCATCTACTCGCGCGAGCGCTTCGTGCTGACGGGGGGCTTCGACGGGGGCATCGTCAACCCCCACTGGCAGAAGCTCGACTTCGGCTTCCGCTCATGGCTCTGGGGCGAGGAGATCCGCCTCGCCTCGGCCCTCCGCGTCGCCTACGCCGAGGCACCGCCCGCGGACGACGAGACCCCCGACTCGGGCTACGCGCGCTTCTGGCTCAAGAACCTCGCGCCCTCCTTCCGGGGCGATTCCGCCTGGATACCTCCCGCCCGCTTCCGGACCTACCTGAAGCGGCGCTCGGGCGGCTTCTTCCCCGCCCTGGCCGAATTCCGGCAGGCGCGGGAGTGGGTCGCGCTTAACCGCTACCGCTTCAAGAGCGACGCGGCGAGCCTCGTCGATCTCTGGGACGAGGGCACGGCATGACGGGCATTGTCCTCCAGGCGAGGGTGGGCTCGACGCGCCTCCCCGCCAAGGCCCTCCTTCCCTTGGGCGACTCGACCCTGGTGGGGCAGGCCATGCGGCGCCTCAACCTCGTGCCGGCCGAGCTCCGCGTCCTCGCCACCGACGAGGCGAGCGCCGCCTCCCTCGGCCCCGAGGCCGAGCGCGAGGGCTTCGAGCTCCTCGTCGGCCCGGCCGAGGACGTCCTCGCCCGCTACTGCCTCGCGATCCGGCGCTACGGCATCGATACCCTGCTCCGCGCCACCGGCGACAATCCCCTCGTCTCCCACGAGCTCGCCGCTCGGCTCCTCGAGCACCGCGCCGGACGCCCTCCCGCGGCCAGGGCGGACTACTCGTCGTACCTCGGCATGCCCGTCGGCATGGGCGTGGAGGTCGTGGCCGCGACGGCGCTCCTCCGCGCCGAGGCCGAGGCGCGGCAGGCCAGCCAGCGCGAGCACGTCTGTCCCTACCTGTACGAGCATCCGGAGCTCTTCTCGATCGATCGCCCAGAGGTCTCGCCCGAGTACTTCCTGCCGGGCGCCAGGGTGACGGTCGACACCGCCGCCGACTACGAGCAGGTCCGCGAGGCCTATGCCGCGCTCTACGAGGGCGAGGTCATCCCGAGCATCGCGGTGATGGCCTGGCTCCGTTCACGAAGCGAGGGCGAGGCCGTATGAGCCTTCGCGTCCTCCTCGTGCCCTCCGTGGCCAAGGGGAACGGCTCGGGCCACATCGTCCGCTGTCTCTCCCTCGCCCGCGCCCTGGGGCCCGGCGCCGCGGTCTACGTGCCGAAGGCCAAGGCCGAGACTTCCTGGAGCGCGGCCGAGCTGACGCTCGCCTACTCGCGCGAGCTGTCGGGCATCGAGCTCATCGGCTCGCTCCGCGAGGAGGGATCGCCCGCCCCGCGGGCCGCCCTCCAGTCTCCTTCCTCGGCCTGGGACCTCGTCGTCCTCGACCGCCGCTCCACCTCCGCCGAGGAACTCGCCTTCTGGGAGAGGCTCGCCCCCGTCCTCGCCATCGACGAAGGCGGGCCCGCCCGCGCCGAGGCGCACTACCTCGTCGACATCCTGCCCCGCGCGGCCCGCGGCGCGGCGCGCCGGCTCGTCGCGAACAAGGCCTCGCTCGGCTTCCTCGACCTGCCGCGGGCCCGCCGGGAACCCGCGCGGGCCTTCAGGAAAATCCTCGTCACCTTCGGCGGCGAGGACCCCGCGGGCCTTTCGCTGAGCCTCGCGAGGTCGCTCGTGGGCTCGGGCCTCGTCGAGCCGGAGGACCTGACCATCGTGACGGGAGCCCTGCGCCGCGGCGCTCCTCCGACGGGCCTCGAGGGCGTGACCGTCCTCGGCCCGGTGCAGGACCTGAAGGAACACCTCTCCCGCTACGACCTCGTCCTGACCCAGTTCGGCCTCACAGCCTTCGAGGCCGCCTGGGCCGGTTGCGGCGTCATCCTCCTCAACCCCGGCGCCTATCATCGCTCCCTCGCCAGGGCGGCGGGCTTCCCGGAGATCGGGGTCCGCCGGCCGAACCTGCGCGCGCTCGGGAGGCTCCTCGCCTCGCCGGTCGAGGTCCTCTCCCGGATGGCGGCGGTCGCCCCCGAGGAGACCGAGTCGCTCGCGGATTTCATCGCGGGCCTCGCGCCCGCCGGACCGAAGCTCTGCCCGGCCTGCGGGCGGCGGGAGCGCGTCGCCGAGTACCGCGACGCGACGAGGACGATCTTCCGCTGCTCCTCCTGCGGCATGCTCTACCTCTCGCGCTTCTCGCCCGGGCGGGACGATCCCTACAAGGAGTCCTATTTCTTCGAGGAGTACCGGAGGCAGTACGGGAGGACCTACCTCGAGGACTGGCCGAAGCTCCTCGAGCTCGCCCGCTCCCGCCTCCAGGTGGCCGAGCCCCTGGCCGCGCGCGGCGGGCGACAAGGCTCCCTCTCGGTCCTCGACGTCGGCTGCGCCTACGGCCCCTTCCTCGAGGCCGTCCGGGAGCGCGGCCACGACCCCTACGGCATCGACGCGGCCCCCGAGGCCGCCGCCTACGTCCGCCGCAGCCTCGGCATCCCCGCGGTCTCGGGCGACTTCCTCGACTCCGCCGTGGCCGCGGCCTTCGGCGGTCCCTTCGACCTGGTCACGATGTGGTACGTGATCGAGCATTTCGCCGACCTCGACCGGGCGCTGCGGAACGCGGCGGCCCTCCTGCGAACCGGCGGGGTCCTGGCCTTCTCCACGCCCTCGGCCGAGGGCGCCTCGGGCCGCTTCGACCGCGCCCGCTTCTTCGCGGGGAGCCCGGCGGACCACTTCAGCATCTGGGAGCCGTCCCGGGTCCGGGGTATTCTCAAGTCCTACGGCTTTCGGGTAGAAAAGATCCGCGTCACCGGCTGCCATCCCGAGCGGATCCCGCCCTTCCGCCGCCTCTCCGGCCGCGGCGGCCTCGTCGGGGCCCTCGCCCGCTCCCTCGGCTCCGCCGCCTCCCGGCTCTTCCGCCTCGGCGACACCTTCGAGGTCTATGCCGTCCGCGAGCCCGGAGGGGAAGGTCCCGAACCCGGGCTTTCGGGCGCCGGGGCGGCCGCCCGGGGCGAGGGAGCGGCGAGCGAACCGGCGGGCAAGCCGAGGGGCTGACGCAAATCTCTGTCGCGGAGGACTCGCGGATGACCATCTTCATACTCGGCGCGGGGGTCATGCAGCTCCCCGCCATCAGGATAGCCCGCGAGCTCGGCTGGAAGGTCGCGGCCGCCGACGGCAATCCCTCGGCGGCCGGCGCGGCCGAGGTCGATCGCTTCCTCCACGTGGACCTCAAGGACCGCGAGGGCCTCGAGGCCGCGGCCAGGCGGCTCAAGGCGGAGATGGGCCTCGACGGGGTCTTCACCGCGGGCACGGACTTTTCGGCCTCGGTGGCCTGGGTGGCCGGGCGGCTCGGCCTTCCCGGCATCTCCTTCGAGACCGCGCTCCGCGCCACGGACAAGCTCAGGATGCGAGCCGCCCTCGCGGCAGCCGGTGTGCCCTCGCCGCGCTTCGTCGAGGTCGCCGCCCCGGGCCTGGCCCGCGCCGCGGCCGAGGGCCTCGGCTTCCCCCTCGTCGTCAAGCCCGCGGACTCCATGGGGGCCCGCGGCTGCCGCTCGGTGGCCGACGGCGCCGAGCTCGAGGCGGCGGTGGCCGAGGCCCTGCCGCACAGCCGGAGCGGCCGCGCCATCGTCGAGGAGTACATCGACGGCCCCGAGTTCTCGGTCGACGCCCTGGTCGTCGACGGCGAGATCCGCATCCGGGGCCTCGCCGACCGCCACATCGCCTTCGCGCCCTACTTCGTCGAGCTCGGGCACACCATGCCTACCTCCTGCGGCCCCGAGATCGCCCGCGAGGTGCTGCGCGTCTTCGAGGCGGGGGTCCGCGCCATCGGCATAGACCGGGGCGCCGCGAAGGGCGACATCAAGTACTGCCCCTCGCGGGGCAGCGCCGTCGTCGGCGAGATCGCCGCCCGGCTCTCCGGCGGCTACATGTCGGGCTGGACCTACCCCTACGCCTCGGGCATCGAGGTCACCCGCGAGGCCCTCCAGGTGGCGGTCGGCCTCGATCCGAAGGAGCCGGGGTCCGATCGAGGCTGGGTCTCCGCCGAGCGGGCCTTCGTTTCAATACCCGGCCGGCTGGAAGTCCTCCTCGGCGCCCGCGAGGCGGAGCGCGCACCCTATGCCAAGGCCGTCTTCTACCGCGCGGCCCCCGGCGATGAGCTCGTCTTCCCCTCGAACAACGTCGAGAAGCTCGGCAATGTCCTGACCCTCGCCCCCGACCGCGACACGGCGGTCGGGGCGGCCATGGCCGCCGTCCGCTCCGTCTTGGCGCGCCTCCAGCCCTCGAACCCCGCCACCGAGGCCTATCTCTCCGACGGCGCGGCTTGGCCGCCTGCGGCCTTCGCGCCCTCCGGTCCCGCCCGCGAGGAGCTGGCGGCCATGCCCGAGTACCTCCGTCGGGGAGCGGGCGAGCTGAGCGTCCTGCCCTTCGCCCGGGCCGCGGAGGTCGAGGGGCTCGACTGGGCCGGCCGCGGCTTCCTCGAGTCGGCGGAGCTGGCCCTCCGCCACGGCGGAGCGCGCTTCGGCTCCGAGGGCGCCACCGTCCTCGGCGGCCGCTTCTGGCGCTCCCTGGCCCGGGGCGGGGCCCAGGCCGCGCTCTACGCCCTCGACAGCGCCCGGGCCGACGGGGAAAAGGGGGGCGCCTAGCTTGGCGAAGCAGTGGCGCGGCGCCATCCTCCTCGCCCTGGCCCTTCTGGGGAGCGCCGCCTCGGCCGCCCCGTCCGCAGCGGCCGGGAACGCGGCGACGCCCCCCTCCGCCGCCCCGACGGGGGAGTTCCTCGGCTTCGCCGCGGCCGCGGAGCGCCTCGGAGCGCGCATAACCTTCGACCCCCTCACCGGCGCGGGGCTCATCGAGCGCTCCGGCCTGCGGGCCTCCTACGCCGTGGGAGTGCCCCTCGTCCTCATGGACTGGGACGAATCCCTCCGGATCGAGGCGCCGCGCAACGGGCCCGAGGGGCTCGCCTTCCCGGCCTCCGCGCTGTCGGCGCTCGCGGCGGCCTTCGGCAAGGTCGAGAAGGCCCTGAAATCGCACTTCTCGGTGGCCGCCGTCCTCATCGACCCGGGCCACGGGGGCAAGGACCCCGGCGCGATAGGCGAGCACGCCTCGGGTTCCAAGCGCCTCCGCGTCGTGGAGAAGGACATCGCGCTTGAGGTGGCGAAGAAGCTCATGGCCTCGCTGAAGGCCCGCTATCCCGACCGCAAGATCCTCATCACGAGGGAAGGCGACAGCTATCCGAGCCTCGAGGACAGGGTCGAGATGGCCAACGCCGTGGAGCTCGCCCCCAACGAGGCCATCATCTACGTGTCCATCCACGCCAACGCCGCCTTCAACAAGAACGCCCGCGGCTTCGAGGTCTGGTACCTCAATCCCGAGTACCGCCGCAAGCTCGTCGAGACGGGGGCGCCCGGCGCGCCGGCCGACGACATCGCCCCCATCCTCAACGCGATGCTCGAGGAGGAGTTCACGACCGAGAGCATCATCCTGGCCCGCAACATCGTCTCCTCGATGCAGTCCCGGATCGGCGCGGAGAGCCCGAACCGGGGCGTCAAGGCCGAGGAGTGGTTCGTCGTGCGCAACGCGCGGATGCCCTCCGTCCTCGTGGAGATGGGCTACATCACCAACGCCGACGAGGCGAGGCTCCTCTCCTCCGACGATTACTTGCGGCGCGTGTCGGACGGCATATATAATGGCATCGTCGATTTCGTCGGCTATTTCGAGAGCATGAGAGGCCCTCCGACCCCATGAAGAAGTTCTTCGACGCCTGCGCCAAGGCCGCGCTCGCGGCGTGGCGCGCGCTCCGCGCGGCCGCGCGGCTCAGCCTGACCTGGCTGTCCGTCCCCTTCAACGCCGTGCTCGCGGCGATCGGCCTGGCCTTCCTGGTCTCCTTCCTGGCTTGGGCCGTCGGCGACCGCAACGCCGAGGTCGCCCTCTTCTTCCCCTCCGCGAGGACGGGGGCCCTCCGCGGCGAGTTGCGCGATCTGCCGAGGAAGTGGGGCAGGGAGGGCAGGGCCGAGCTCCTCGCCTCCGAGCTCCTCCTCGGTCCGCGGAGCGACGAGCTTTCCCCCGCCTTCCCCCAGGGGACCAAGGTGGAGGCCGTACTGTACCGTAAAGGCCGTCTCTATCTCGATCTTTCGGCCGAGGCGGCCCTTTCCCCGCCCTCCGAGCTCCGGGCCGGCCTCGCCGCGATGCGGCGGACCATGGAGCGGGGCTTCCCCTGGCTCAAGGAACTGGTCCTGACGATAGGCGGACGAGAGCCTTATTCCCTTGGCTACGAGGCCGGAAATGGCGCAAAAAATCAGAAAGATAATTGACAAAGGGGTCCCGTCGCGTATACTTCTTTATCAAATAGACGAAACAGGTTATGGCGCACAATGAAAGGAGTTACTGAATGAGAAGGAACTCAATGATCATCATGGCGGCGCTTCTCCTCGTCTGCGCCGTCTTCGCCTTCGCCGACGAAGCCGTCCTCATCGACTTCTCCCTCCTTCAGGCCGATATCGACCCTGTCAAGACCGGCAAGCCGACGCAGAACCGCGCGACGATGATGGATTTCTCCGGAGTCACCGGCGGCGCGAGCTACACCGAGGACCAGAAGAAGGAGATGCGGACCTCCCTCGCGATCGCGAACTGGGACGTGATCCTCTCCTCATCCTCCAAGACCAACCTCAACCAGTCCCTGTCCCTGACCGCCGAGGCCATCGTCAACCAGGGCTCGGCCGACAAGAACCTCGCCGGCAAGTCCGTCATGGGAGTCCGGGTCCGCTTCCCCCTCGAGAGCTTCAATAGCTGGGCCAAGGTCCAGCCCCCCTTCGAGATCCCCGCCTTCGAGCCCAAGGCCGACATCGGCGACGACGGCAAGATCACCCCGAAGCAGGACCAGGGCACCGACCACCTGTCGCGCTTCGAGGGCAGCAAGGCCGACAATCTCACCACCGCCTACGGCATCGTCAAGAACGTGGGCGTCATCAAGTCCATCGAGGTCACGGTCAAGGGTCTCAATTTCCCGCACGGGATGAACGTCTGCCTCATCGACGCCGACGGCAACGAGCAGATGATGTTCATGGGCTACCTCAACTTCGACGGCTGGCGCAAGCTCCGCTGGGAGAATCCCCAGTACGTGGCCGAGGTCCGCAACCGCGAGCTCAGGATCTTCCCCCTCTACCCGAAGACCGTGCCCATGGTCAAGTTCGGCGGCTTCGTCTTCACCCGCGACGCGGCGAACCAGGGCGGCGACTTCGTGACCTACGTCAAGGACGTCAAGGTCCTCTACGACAAGGCCGTCCTCGAGCCGGTCCAGGACATCGACGACGAGAGCATCTGGAAGATCGTCAGCCAGAAGGAGAACGAGCGCAAGGCCATCGAGTCCAAGCGCTTCGGGAACCAGCAGCTCCTCCGCTACCTCGAGTCGCAGAAGAAGACCGACATCTGGGCCGAGGACAAGCAGCAGCAGCCCAAGTAATCGCCCCGAACGCGAGCGAGAAAGGCCGGGAAGCTTCCCGGCCTTTTTCGTATTCACGGATCAGCGGTTTTGGGGTAGATTGGAATGATGGACGGCGACAGCGCGGAGACGATACCGGACCGCGGCGAGCTCAGGTCCGCCGGCGCCCGTCGGAGGCCTGAGTTCGCCGCTATCTTGGGCGAGATGGAAAGGCGCGTGCGCGCCACCCTCGAGGAGGCCTCCCTCAGGCCGATCATCAAGGGCAGGATCAAGTCCTTCGACTCCTGGTACGCCAAGCGGATCCGCCTCCTCCGGCAGGCCTCCGCCGCGGGTCGCCCGCCGATCCCGATCTGCGACGTCATCGCCTTGCGCGCCGTCTGCCCCTTCCTCGGCGACCTCGCCCGGGCCGAGGCGGCCATCTGCGACGCCTACAAGGTGGTCGAGATCGAGCGGAAGGGCTCGGAGCGCTCCTTCCGCGAATTCGGCTACGAGTCCATCCACCTCCTCGTCGCCCTGCCGGAGGAGCTCGCCGAGGCCGGAAAAGCCCTCGATTCCCCGATCATCGAAGTCCAGCTCAGGACCATCCTCCAGGAAGCATGGGCCGAGGTCGAGCACGAGATCGTCTACAAGGCCGAGTTCACTCCCTTCGACGAGCCGATGAAGCGGAAGCTCGCCGCCCTCAACGCGAATCTATCGCTGTCCGACATCATCTTCCAGGAGATCCTCGATTATCAGCGCAAGCTGAATTCCGAGCTCGAGCGGCGGCGCTCCGCCTTCCACGGCAAGATCGAGGACGCGATGGACAAGCCCCTCGCGGTCGATGTCCTGGTCGCGGCCGCGGAGCGGAAGCCCGGCCCCGAACTTTCGCCGCCCCTCCCCGAGCCGGGCCAGACCGCGAGCATGGACGACCTCCTCCTCGCCGCCCTGAGCGCCCACAACCGCGAGGACTACGCGGCCGCGGAGCGGATCTACGGCGCGATCCTCGCCCGCGAGCCGACGAAGGAGGTCTCGACCGTCGTGCTCAAGCACCGCGGCATGGCCCATTTCTCGCAGTCGCACTACAAGGAGGCCCTCGAGGACTTCACGAAGGCCGTGGAGCTGGACCCCCAGTGCTACAAGGCGATGTACTACCGCGGGGTAGTGAAGAGCGTGATCCAGGATTACTCCGGCGCGATCGAGGACTTCGACGTCGCCCTCAGGATCCATCCCTACCACTTCTTCTCGCGATACCGGCGGGGCATGGCCTACTGGCATATGGGGGACTACCCCCAGGCCCTCGCCGACTGCGAATCGGCCCTGAAGCTCGAGCCCGACAACCAGCAGGCCCTCCACCTCCGCGAGCTCGCGCTGTCAAAGCTGAAGATGTGAGCCCTCGCCATAATTGACTTAACCGCCGCTACCCGCTATATTCCGACTGTCGTATGTCCCCATCGTCTAGCGGTTAGGACAGCGGGTTTTCATCCCGCCAACAGGGGTTCGATTCCCCTTGGGGATAGTGAGCGGCCAGCGCTGTTGTCGCAATGCGACGACCTGCTGGTCGTTTTTTATATTGCCCTATATTATAATCCGTGCATACTGGAAACCTTATGATCAATCTCTTCATCGATGGACAAAATGTCGCGATCCGGGAGGGCACTACCGTTCTCGAGGCGGCGCGCTCCATAGGAAAGAAAATACCCACGCTGTGTTGGCTCGAGGACCTTGAAGGCTATGGGGGCTGCCGGCTCTGCATGGTGGAAGTCGAGGGCTCCAAGACGGGGGTCGCGGCGGCATGCAGCCTTCCTGTCGCCGAGGGCATGAAGGTGAGGACGGACACGGCCGATATTCGGGCATTGAGAAAGACAATCCTCGAGATGATCCTCGCCACTCATCCGGCCGACTGCTTCAACTGCAGGAAGATGGGCTCCTGCGAGCTCCACGAATACTGCAGGGAATATGGCGTGGTCAAGATCGAGACAGGGCTCGAGATCCACGGCCGGGCTCCCGACTCGAGCCATCCCTTCTTCAACTACGACAAGAACAAGTGCATTCTCTGCGGCCGCTGCGTCAGGGTCTGCGAAGAGCTCCAGTGCTCCCAGGTGCTTGAGCTGTCCAGGCGGGGCGGGGAGTCTCGGGTTGTCGCAGACTTCGACCTGCCTCTCGGCTCATCAAGCTGCGTCTCTTGCGGCAACTGTGTTTCGAACTGCCCGGTAGGGGCCCTCCTGCCCAAGGACAGGGCCTGGCCCGGCCCGCTGTACGTCGAGAAGCGCACGAAGACGGTCTGCGGCTACTGCGGGGTAGGCTGCGCCATCGAGCTTCACACCGTCGGGAACAAGGTAGTGGGCGTCGAGCCCCTGCGAGGGCCGGCCAACATGGGGCTTCTCTGCGTCAAGGGTAAATTCTCCTACCACTTCATCGGACATCCTGACCGCCTCAGGTCACCGCTTCTCAGGAAGGAGGGCGAACTGGTTCCCGTCTCCTGGGAGGAAGCCCTCGACACACTCGTCGCAAAAATCCGCGAGACCATCAGGCTCCGCGGTCCCGACGCGCTCGCGGGGATGTCCTCGGCGCGCTGCACCAATGAGGAAAACTACCTTTTCCAGAAGCTCTTCCGCGCTGCCATTGGCACGAACAACATCGACCACTGCGCCAGGCTCTGCCACGCCTCCACGGTGACGGGGCTGGTCAAGACCATGGGTTCGGGCGCCATGACGGGCTCGATCTCCGACGTCGACGATGCCGAGATCATCTTCGTTACGGGCTCCAATACCACTGAGTCCCATCCCGTCATCGGCTCGAGGATCAAAAGGGCTGTCGCGAAGGGGGCGAGGCTCATTGTCGCCGATCCCCGGCGCATCGAACTGGCCGCCAAGGCGGAGCTCTTCCTCCAGCTCAGGCCCGGTACCAACATAGCTCTCTACAACGGCATGGCCGCCGTCCTCATCGAGGAGGGCCTGGTCGATTCGGCCTTTGTCTCGGAAAGGACGGAGGGCTACGAGGAACTCGCCTCCGCTCTTTCATCCTGGTCTGCACAAAAGGCTCAAGAAATAACCGGCGTCCCCGCCGAGGATATCAGGAAGGCCGCCCGGCTCTACGCGGGGGCTGACAAGGCGGGTATCTACTACGCCATGGGCGTCACCCAGCATTCGAGCGGGACTGACGGGGTCGTCGCTCTCTCCAACCTGGCCCTCCTCTCGGGACAGGTTGGCAGGCCTGGCACGGGCATCCACCCCCTGCGCGGCCAGAACAACGTCCAGGGCGCCTGCGACGCAGGCTGCCTTCCCGACGTCCTGCCCGGCTACCGCAAGGTGACGGATCCGGAGGCTCGCGCCGAGGCGGCCTCGATATGGGGCTGCGAACCGCCATTCCAACCGGGCTTGAGCGCCACGGACATCGTCGAGGCTGTGGCCTCGGGGCGGCTCGGTTTTCTCTACGTGATGGGTGAAAACCCCGCCCTCTCCGACCCCGATCTCAAGGCTGCGAGGGAGGCCCTGGCGAAGGTGGATTTCCTCGTGGTCCAGGACCTTTTCCTCACCGAAACAGCGGCCTACGCCGACCTTGTCCTCCCCGCCGCCTGCTTCGCCGAGAAAGAAGGAACCTTCACCAACACCGAGCGCCGCGTCCAGCGCGTCCGCAAGGCTGTGGAAGCCCCTTCGGGCGCGAAGACCGACCTCGAGATACTGCTCGCCCTGATCGAGCGCCTTGGCAAGGACGGCGGCCCTGGCAAACGTGCCGGCACCGGCCAGGAAGCTGTTTCAGACGCAGCCTTAGCCGCGGCTTCGGTCTTCGCCGAGCTGGCCTCTCTCGCGCCCATCTACCGAGGCATGAATTACTCTCGCCTCGAGGCCGCAGGCCTCCAGTGGCCCTGCCCCGATGCGGGCCATCCGGGAACGCCGCGGCTTCACGCCGAGCGCTTTACGCGGGGAAAGGGGAAGCTCATTCCCGTGGAGTATCGGCCTTCGGTGGACCAGGTCGATGACGAATACCCCCTCCTTCTCACGACGGGAAGGATACTCTATCAGTATCACACGCGCACCATGACAGGGCGTGAGCCTGGCCTCGGCCGCATCGCGGGGGAGGCTTTTATCGAGATTTCACCCGCCACAGCGGAGCGTCACGGCCTCAAGGGCGAGTCGGGACCCGTCCGCCTCAGCTCCAGGCGAGGCTCCATCGAGGTATTGCCAAGAATAAGCGAACGAGTGGCTGACGGCGTCGTTTTCGTGCCCTTCCATTTCGCCGAGGCGGCCGTCAACCTCCTCACCAGCGCCGATGCTCTCGACCCGGAGGCCAAGATTCCCGAGTACAAGGTGTCGGCGGTGAGGCTCGAGCGGATAGGGTGATGGCCGAGAACGGGAAGGCTGGGAAAGGCAAGGCTTGGAAGAGGCGATTTTCAAGCGCCGCCCTCCTTGCGGGGGGCGAGGGCAGACGCCTCGGTTCGATGGCCAAGGAAGGCATCGAGGGTCCCGAAGGCCCCATCGGCCCGGCCCTTGCTCGCCGTCTGGGCAAGGAATTCGAAGAGATCCTCGTGCTGACCAAAAAGCCGGAGCTCTATGATGGGCTCGCCTTCCCGCCAACCGACAGGGAAGGGGCAGATGACAGTAGGCCGCGGCTGACAACCCTCGATGACCTTCGCCCCGGATTTGGTCCCCTTTCGGGCCTCCATGCCGCCCTGACAGCCTCATCGAGCGATTGGATATACCTGGTGGCCTGCGACATGCCCGCCTTTTTGCCCCGGTTCTCGGACTTTCTCCGCGGGCGCATCGAGGCGGCGGAAGCGGCGGAGGCTGGACCCCGCGGCAGTGCGGGCATCGCAGCCCCCCTGGCCGCCCTGGCACGTTTCGGCTCGCATTTCGAACCTTTCCATGCCTTCTACCATCGCGGCCTCATCCCGCGCCTCGAAAGCCTCTTTGGACGAGCCTCGGGCGAAGAATGGCGCCGCCCCTCCTTCAAGGAACTCTTCGAGGATCTGCCTGTTCTCTTTGTTTCCGAGGAGGAGACGCGGCGCTTCAGCCCCGACTGGTCGCTTTTCTTCAACATCAATACGCCCGAGGAACTCGAGCGTTTCCGCAGGGCCGGCTACGGCGCTATGCCGAAAGACTCAAGCACATCCCTGTATTTATAGACAAAGCGCTCCGCCTTCGAAAGGCTTTCCTCGATGAGGGGCGTGAGCCCCAGCTCGCCGTAGACCTTGGTCTGTTCCTTGAATGAAGGCTTCAGAAGGGGGTGCTTGGGCGAGAAGAGGACGCAGCAGTCCTCATAGGGCAGGATCGATATCTCGTAGGTGCCAATGCGCTTCGCCATCGAGGTTGTCTCTTCCTTGTCGATGCCGATGAGGGGGCGAAAGACGGGATGATGGGAGGGCGCTTCCGTTATCGCCATGTTCTCGGCCGTCTGGCTCGCCACCTGGCCGAGGCTTTCGCCGGTGATGATGGCGTCGGCGCCAATCCTGAAGGCGAGGATGTCGGCGGCTTCCATCATGGCGGAACGGAGCATGATCGTCGTGGCATCCTCGGGAGCCAGTTTCTTGATCCGAATCTGTACATCGGTGAAGGGGACAACCCAGAGACGCAGGGAACCGCACCAGGCGGCTATCCTCACGGCCAGGTTTTCAACCTTTTTCTGGGCTTCCATCGAGGTGTAGGGATAAGCATGGAAATAGAGGCATTCCAGGGGAGCGCCGCGCTTGGCCATCATGTAGCCGGCGACGGGGGAATCTATGCCACCCGAGAGGAGGAGGAGACCCTTGCCGCTCGTGCCGGAAGGCAGGCCTCGCGGTCCCGGCTCCGTGAATCCATAGACGTAGGCCCTTTCCCTGATCTCGATATTGACGACGAAATCGGGTTCGTGGACATCGACGATGAGTGAGGGGAACTTTTCGAGGAGGGCTTCTCCGGCTTTCGCCGACATCTCGTAGCTCCCGAGGGGGAAGCTTTTGTCCGAGCGCCGGGTTTCGACCTTGAATCGCCTGCTTCCCGCGGCAAGGGCTTGGGATGCGACGTTTTCTGCCGCCTCCAGGATGGATTCGACCGTCTTGGGGCACATGATTGCCCTCGAGTAGCCGTTGAGGCCGGGGCAGCGCTTCAGAACGAACTGGGCGCGTTCGGCCTGCGATTCGTCGATGAAGAGAAAGAAGCGGCCGGGGTACTCCTCAATCCTGCAGCCCGTACCGCTCAGGCGCTTGTGCAGTTGCTGTACGAGGCGCCGCGTGAATTCCTTCTGATTTTCTTTTTTGAGCAGTATTTCGCCGGGCTTGATGAGGTAGAGGATTTCCATGGTGATCCTGTTGTATCAGGTTTTCAGTCTGCGATACAAGTCGCTTGCGGTCTGGAGGAACCCGTCGATGTCCTCTGGGAGGGTTTCGGGGCCGAAGGAGAGGCGGATGGCCGAGAAGGCCAGGTCGGCGGGAAGGTCCATGGCGTCGAGGATTCGGCGGCCTTTTACGGCGCGGGTATGGGAGCAGGCCGAGCCTGTCGAAACCGCGATGCCGGCGTCGGAAAGGGCACGTACGAAGACTTCCCCGCCGAGGCCGGGGAAGGTTATCGAGACAATCCAGGGGCTCCAGCGGGAATCGCCAGCCTTGCGGCTTTGCGGTAGGACCTGGGCTCCCTGGATGGCGCCGAGCCCCGTGAGGAGCCTCGCCTCGAGAAGGCGGGCATGGGCGAGGCGCCGGTCCAGGGCGGCCGATGCCGCCGCGGCGCAGTCTGCGAAGGCCGCTATCCCGAAGGTATTCTCCGTGCCTGAACGTATGCCGCCCTCCTGGCCGCCGCCGACGCAGAGGGGGTCGATGGGCCTGGAATACCAGAGCGCGCCCACGCCTTTGGGACCCTGTATCTTGTGCGCCGAGAAGGCGGCGCTCGTAACCTGGCCGCCGGAGAGGTCGAAGGAAACCTTGCCCAGAGCCTGAACGCAGTCGACATGGAAGAGGGGAAGCCTGGGCATGTGGAGGGCTGATGCCGCCGAGGCGATGGCGAGGCCTATGGCCCTTATATCCTGTATGGCGCCTGTCTCGTTGTTCACCGCCATCACCGCGACGAACCTCGTCGAGGGCCGAATAGCCTCGGCGATCCTTGCGGGCTGGATAAAGCCATCCCTGTCGGGCTTCACGAGGCATAGGCTGAAACCGAGCTTGGACAAGGCTTCGGCCTGGGCATGGATGGCCGAGTGCTCGATGGCGGAGATCAGGAGCTGAGGCTTCTCTTCATCGCGCGAACCTGGACGCCGCCCGCTTTTCAGGATTTTTACAAGGGAGAGAAGGGGGATCTGGTCGGCCTCAGTGCCTGACGCGGTGAAGGCGATCTTTCCTCCCGGCGCGATCTTTCCCCCTGCCTCGATCGCGGCTAAGAATGAAGCGCGCGAGCGATCCAGGCTCAGCCTGGCCGCCCTACCGGCGCTATGCGGGCTCGATGGATTGGCGTAGGTCTCGAAGGATTCCTCCAGGGCCCGTGCGCAAATGTCCCTGTCGAGAGGGGTCGTGGCAGCCCAGTCCAGGTAGATCATGAACCAGCGTAACGCCGGTCAGGTATGGAGCCAGGCGCCTCGCCCGATGCCAGCTTTTGCTTCGAGAGGTAGAGGCCGCAGAAGCAATTGCCAAATTCGGGGACATCGAGCTTCGACCAGAGGCAGGGACAGATATCGTCTCTATCGGCTTGGCGGGAGCCGTCGGAATCCCTGCAGGGGCAAAGAAAGTAACCGAAGCGGTTGTAGTTGGCGGTGAGTCCGTCGATGAGGGTTTCGTAGAAGGATTCGTCGGGATTCAGTTCCCAGCCCTGCTTCCGGGCTACCATCCTCGAGAACAGGCGCGTCTGCTCCGCTGTCTTTTCCGTCATGTGTCCCCCTACAGCCCGAGGGTTCTCACCCAGTCGGGCTGGATGAATCCGACGAGGTGGGAAGCGTCGTCGATGACGGCGAAGGGGAAGGCTACGTTCTCGTTGAACCTTTCCCTGAGAATCTTCTTGATCTCATTCTTCGTTTCCAGGGGAAGCTGGTCCACGTGGATGTACTTGTAGGAAAATCCCTTTTCATCGAGGAAGGACATGGCTTTCTTGCAGAAGCCGCAGGTCGAAAGGGAATAGATGACGATATCGTGCGTGTCGATGCTGCCTTTTTTTTCCACATACGAGAGTTCTTTCAGATTCATGATGTCTCCTTTACCCTGTCAGTATATAGAGCTTCCACATCCGCCGTATAGCGTTCCACGTCGAATTTCCGCCGCAAGCCCGAGGCCACCATGGAGCGTACCGTACCGAAAAGGGGACGGGCCGGCCAGGGTCTGTCGTGACGGCCGAAGCACCAGGCTATGCCGGCGTAGCCGTTGGGATCCCTTCCGTCGAGTGAATAGGTATCGTTCAGGCCCAGGGCTATGCCGAAGGCCTCCTCCGGGTTCGGGAACCAGGAAAGAATCTGTTTGCCCCAGTACATGCGCAGGTAGTTGTGCATTTTCCCCGTGAGCAGCATCTCTTTCTGCGCCGCGTTCCAGTAGGGGTCCTCGGTGCGCGCGGCCTCGAGGTCAGAGGCTGTGTAGAGGGCCTTCCTGCCGCGCGCCGCGGCAAGGCTCAGTTTTGCCCATTGTGGAACGGCCGAATCATAGGCCTCGTATCCTGGATTGAAGAGCGTATAGTTCAAGGCCAGCTCCCGCCTCACGACGAGTTGCTCTATATAGACCTGGGCGGCCGCCTCCGAATGCTCGAGCGCGGTTCGGGCGAGGGCGACCGGCGACACCTGGCCGAAATGCAGGTAGGGGCTCATGCCGCTCTGTCCCTGAAGGGTGGGGTCGTTCCTGGCCTGGTCGTAGCGCTCCAGGCCGCCCGAGCCGATGAAGTCGCCGAAGGCAGCCATGCCTGCCTTCCAGCCTGGGATCGAATGGGGACGCTGGAGGTACAGAAGGCTTCCAAAGCCGGGCGCCGATACAGCCTGACCGTCGACGGCAGCAGGAAGCGCTTCCAGCCTCAGGTTTCCCGCTTTGCCCGAATACTTTCTGAAGAGTTCATCGCGCGAAGAAAAATCGGAGCCTCGGCCAGGGTTCCTGCATTCCTGAACTGGCGCCAATCCCCCGAGATAGAAGGGGAGCCTGGCCGATATTTTTCGCCTGATCGTCGCGGCCGACCATTCGAGATGGTCGCTGGCTTCAAAAGGGGGCACGACGGATTCCGTTTCCACAAGGATGACAGGCGTAGCCTTGCCTGTCGCGGCTTCAGGCATGAGACGCGCAGCGAGCTCTTCCCTCCATCGGCGTTCGAAACCGAGCTTTCCCTCGTCGGCAACGAGAACAGCCGCCCCTCGGGCATACTTCTCCACCGTCGCGACCATATCGCCTGAGTCGATGCAGAAATGAGCACCTCTATCCCTGAGATCGGCAGCGCATTCCTCGAGGCCCTCAAGCATGAAACGATAATGGGGCGCAAAGGCTCCGGGATAATCGGTTACAACGAAGAGAACAAGGAGGGGCAGGCCCAGCTTGTTGGCGAGATGGAATCCCAGGTCGAGGGCGGGATTGTCCCTGCTTCGCTGAGCCTTCTGCATCCAGACGAGGACGTAGTCGGCGGGAATCCTGGGCTGGGCTTCGAGCGGAAACCGCAGCCTGCCAGCCTCGAGGGGAGCGTCGACGACGAGATTGCCAAGCCTCATCGCTTATTCTCCTTGTGCTTCGCTGCCACGGAGGCCCCGCGCGAGCATAAATCCGACCGCGTAGAGAAGAACGGCCAGTATGAAGGGCAGCTGGGGGGCGACCGAATAGAGAAGCCCCGCCAGCCAGCCCACCGGGATGCTGAACAGCATCATGAGCGCCTGTATCAAGCTGAAGCGATCGCTTTTCTGTTCAGGACTGGTGCCATTCATGAACAGGGTGTCGCGGAAAGTGAGGAGGAGGGCGTAGGAAGCCTGAAGGCTGGGAAAGATGAGGATAGCCGAGAAGGTGGAAGCCCTGGGCATAACGATGAAGAGAAGCTGGGCGACGAGGCAGGCGAGAAAGGCGTTTGTGAGGTGTTCCCTGTGCTTCATGGCCTTCTGCCGGGGCAGGATGATGTAGAAGATTGCCAGTGAGGCGAGGGCGCTCAGGGCGGGCAGTGCCGAAACGGTGAAGGAGGAGAGGCCTTTGACGTCCTTCATATAGAGGATCCGGAAAAAGTCTATGGATATGACGGCGTTGGCGATGATATAGATGCCCGTCATCCGGAGGAAGAAAGGATCGCGCAGCGCGTGGCCCGCCTTCGGGATCTGCTGGAGGACGAGGCGGAAAAAGGGTTCGGTCTTGGTCCTGTCCTTTATATAGGAGCCTGTCCTTGTTTCTTTCGTACCCAGAAAGCGAACGATGAACATGACCGTCAGGATGAGGGCTCCTGCCCAGAACACAGCCCTCATGGCAGGCTCTATGCCGAAGCGGGCTATGATCATGCCTCCGAGGAGGGTGGTGAGCCCGCCAAAGGTGCCTATGATGTTTATAAGGCCGAAAATTGTCGACCGCTGTTCGTCGTTCGCGTCCTCCGATATGAGGAGGTTCCAGGACACTATGACGATCCTCACCACGGCATTCGACACCGCGGCGAGGACAAACCAGAGAAAGTTCCTCGAAAGGGCCCACAGCACCAGGGAGAGGGGCCAGGCGATGAAGTCGAACCACATGGAGGTGTTCCGGCGGCCGAACTTGTTCGTTATCGGCGAGGCGAGGCTGTAGAAAAAGAGTCCTGCCGCGATGTTGATCGAATTGACGAGCCCCATCTGCACCTCGCTCAGGCCGAGCTGCCTCTGATAGAGGGGCATGTAGTAGGCGATCATGGGGCCGAAAAACGCCCAGAGAGGCTCCAGGGCTATGCATGTCCGGGCGTTGCGCGGAAGGTCTTTGAATCGTGTCATGTCGATGGATACTATGCCCCGGGCAGGCGGCATTATCAAGGCATAATTGCGTAGAATGGCTTTTTCCTGTACAGTACCTCCATGCACGAAAAGGAACTCATCCGGAATTTCTGTATCATCGCCCATATCGACCACGGCAAGTCGACACTCGCCGACCGCTTTATCGAAAAAGCCCATCTGGTGGATCAGCGGAAGATGCAGAACCAGATGCTCGACAATATGGATATAGAAAGGGAGCGGGGAATCACCATCAAGAGTCAGGCGATAACCCTGCCCTATAAGGCCGCCGATGGCAAAACCTACACCCTCAATCTCGTCGATACCCCCGGCCACGTGGATTTTTCCTACGAGGTGTCGAGGGCCATATCCTCCTGCGAGGGGGCTATCCTCGTCATCGATGCCACCCAGGGCGTACAAGCCCAGACCCTTTCCAACATGTACATGGCCATCGAACACAATCTGGAGATCCTGCCTGTCATCAACAAGATAGACAT
>CAYNPQ010000055.1:0-24625 GCA_964399065.1 uncultured Treponemataceae bacterium
CGGCGTGGAGCCCCGACTCGGCGTCGTTGACGAACACGCTCGCGGTTATGTGCATCGCGTTGACGAGGCAGAGGCCCTCGCGCACCCCCGAGGCCTCGAGCGCCGCCTCGACGCGGTCGGTGATGTCGATGAACTCGCAGCGCTTCCTGGTCTCGAACCAGAGCTCCTCGGTGTAGGACTTCATGGCGGATGCCTCCTCGCGCGTGTTTCAGGCCCAGCCGGCCGCCTTCTCGGACAACCCACGCGTGCGAACCACGTTCAGCGCGAGGGTCGGGAATAGCACGCGGCCGATGAACATGAGCAGGATGACGAGCGAGCGGGAGAAGGTCGAAAGCCTCGTCGTCAGGTCCCGGCTCAGGCCGACGGTCCCGAGGGCGGAGAAGCTCTCGAAGAGGGCGTCCTGAAGGCTCGCCCCGTCCACGAGGGCGATCAGGAGGCCCGAGGCGGAGGCGATCCCGAGATAGACCGCGGCGAGGAGGAGCGCGGCCCGGAAGGGGGGCGAAGCGAGGAAGCGCCTCGCGGGGGCCGCGGGATCCGGCGGATCCACCCGCAGGAAGAGTCGCGCGACGAGACTGGTCTTCAAGCCGCCGCCGGTGGATTGGGGCGCGGCGCCTATGGCCATTAGCAGGAGGGTCATGGCCCATCCGATCGTTCCGAAGCCGAGCTGCGACTCGACCTGGAAGCCGGCGGTGCGCGTGGTCACGGATTGGAAGAGCGCCTCGACCGGGCTGCGAGGCCTGCCGGAGGCCCAGCCGTCGATCGCGAAGCCGACGCTCCCGACCGCGAGGAGGGCCGCGGTCGCGGCCAGGACGAGCTTCGCGTTCCGGGAAAGGGCGCGCGATTCCTTCCAGGGGACCAGGCGCGAGAGGCCCGCGTGCCAGAGCTCGGAGACGACGGGGAAGCCGAGCCCGCCGGCCACGATGAGGGCCATGACGGCGAACAGGAGCGGCGCATCCCCGGAGAAGCGCTCGAGCCCCGAGGGCAGGAGGCTGAAGCCGGCGTTGCAGAAGGCCGAGATGGCGTGGAAGACGGCCTGGAGCAGGGGATGCTCGATTCTCCCTCGCCAGAGGAGCCAGAGGGCGATGGATCCGCCCGCCTCGAAGGAGAGGACCACCTTGACGACCTGGGCCAGGATGCGGCGCGTATCCTGCAGCCGCTCGCCGCCGATGAGCTCAGAAAAGGCGGCCCGCTCCCCATTCGAAAGCCGCTCGCCGCTCCACAGCGCCATCAGGCCCGCGACCGTCATCGTGCCGATGCCGCCGAGCTGGATGAGGGCGGCGAGGACGACTTCCCCGACCGGGGTCAGGACGGTGCCGACATCGTAGACCGTCAGGCCGGTCACGCAGACCGCGGAGGTCGCGGTGAAAAGACTATCGAGGAAGCCGACGGACTCCCGCCGCATGCCCGGCATCCAGAGGAGGAGGGCGCCGGCCAGGATCGCCGCGGAGAAGGTGATCGCCGGAAGGGCGAAGACGGGGATCTTCCGATTGGACAGCCAGCGGTTCGTGAGCAGGATCCCCCGCGCCCAGGAACCCATGTGGGCAAGGAGGAAGACCGAGAGGTAGATCTGGCCGGCCACGAGGGAAGGACTCGCGTAGTTGAGTCCGGCTCGCCAACCCGCGACCCCCGACATCTCGAGGAGGATGACGAGGAGCGTGACATAGCGGAGGGCGTTTTTCCGCGCATAGGCCAGGGGGTCCCTGACAATGAGGAGGCGGATGAGGGATTCGACGAAGAGCCCCGTGGGCAGGAGCCCCGTCCAGACGAGCATGACCGTGGGAGGGAGCCGGACCGCCGGAAACCCGAAATGCAGCAGGAGCGTCGTGAGGGCCAGGGCCCCGAGCAGGGAACCGAAGCGGTCGAGCCTTCCCAGCCGCCTCGCCTCACTTCCCATCGGCTTCCGCCTCGCCGCGCCCTGCCTGGAGCCTCGACTTGAGGAGCCTCGAATACGGCAGGTAGTAGCGGCGCCCGCCGCGCTCGAGCCCCGCCTGGACGAGCCCGAGCTCGGCGATGGTGTAGCGTCGCCGCCCGACGGCCAGCTCCTGTCCCTTGCGCAGCCGGAGCGACCCGCACAGGTAAAGGCCGGCCGCCGCCTCTTCGATGATCGGCCGCGCCGCGACCAGGGCGGCGAGGAGGGCCAGGAGGAGGACGCCGACCGCGAGGAGCCGCGGGATGCCCTCGTAGGGAAAGGCGACCAGGAACAGCGCGGCGAGCCAGATGGCGCCACGGAGGGGAAGGTCGAGGAGAGGAGAGGCGAGCCTGCCCTCCGGGGATTCGGCGCGCCTCCGTCGGAGGCGACGCTCGAGCCGGCGGGCCGCCATGACGACGGCCGCGGTATAGGCGACGGCGAGGATGCCCTTGGCCGCCGTGCCGAGGAACCCGAGCAGGGGCCGGACCACGCCCGAGACGAAATCCACGGCGAGCGGCCGCGTCTGCGGAAAGAGCGCGAACCACGCGAGCGAGAGCGGGACGAGGACCAGGGTGAAGATCAGCGCCCTGCCCGTCCCCCTGATCGCGGCCACGAGGCGGCGGTTCTGCCGCCCGCGATCCGGAAATCCCCGCCGCTCCGAGGCGCGGTTGATCCAGTCCAGGGCCGCGGCGCCCCATGCCGCCTCCCACTTCCGGAGCCCTTGCATCGTCAGCCGGAGCGCCACGAGGACGAGGAAGGGGAACACGACGCCGAGGAGGAGGCGGAGGAGCAGCTCTTCCTCGTTGTATGCCTGGCCGAGGGCCTCGTTCATGCGGCGCCCGCCCCCCCCGTCCTGCGGAGCTTCGCGAGGCGGAGGGTCATCCAGATGTTCGATGCGAGGACCACGAAGGCAGCTATCGTCTCCCAGGAAGGCGAGCCCGCGGGCGCGCCCTCGCTCAGCATGGCCGCGAGGACGGCCGTGGCGAGGCCGCGCGGCAGCATGGCCGCGAGGACGGGCCGCTCGGCCGGCGGTATCCGCGTCGTCCAGGAGGTCAGCGCGACCGCTCCCTGCCGGCCGCAGAGGACGGCGAGGACCGCGAGGATGATCGCGAGCCAGAGGCTCATGTCGGCGCCGGGCCAGCGGAAGATGATGCCGAGGTAGACGAAGAAGAAGCTCCGGATGAGAAAAGATATCTCCGCGTGGGACTTGCCGATCTCGGGCCGGAGCTCGACCCTGCCGTCCGCGAACAGCTTCCGGAGTCGATCCTGGGCCCTGGCCCCGAATAGTCCCAGGATCGCGTCGCCGTTGGCCAGTACGATGCCGAAGGCAAGGACCGCGAGGGGACCGCTGCCGTGGAAGGCCTCGATGCCGCCCATGAGGAGGAACACGAAGCCGATCGTCATGACGTAGAAATAGCGGCGCGAGTAGAGCAAGCCGAGGAGCCAAAGCCAGAGTATCCCCGCGACGAGGCCGACGGCGACCGAGGCCGCGAAGGAAGCGCCGAGGGCGCCGATCAGCGAGGCGCCGGCGACCTCGCCCCCCTCGGCCTTGAGCAGGGCGAGGACCGTCATGACGGCGAGCGCGTCGGAAAGGGCCGCCTCGACTGCCAGGAGGGGGCGCGCCGGCGAGTCGGGCAGGAGTTTTCGCGCCACCGGGATGACGATGGGGGCGCTGGTGCAGGCGAGGGCCGCGGCGGCGGCCAAGGTCCTCCACCCGCCCGCGCCGGTGCCGACCGCGAGCGCGTAATAGACGAGGAAGGCCGAGAGGGCGAAGGAGGCGACGGCGAGTACGGCGGCGCGGCCGGCCTGCCGCACGGCGCTCCGCAAGTCCAGGTCCAGGCCGCCCTCGAAGAGGATGATCGTCAGCGCGATGGCGCCGAAGGGGCCCATGTAGGGACGGGCCGCTTCGGGGGGCACTATCCGGAGGACGGGGCCGAGGAGAATGCCGATGCTGATGAGAGGGAGGGTATCGGGGATCCGGGTGCGCTCGAAGAAGAGATCGCCAAGGAAGCCGATCGCGACGATCCCGCCTAGGAGGATCAGGAGCGCGGCGGACATGCGCATACCTCGCGGGCTTGGAATTTCGGCCCGGTCCGCGGAGCGGCGGGGCCGATAGGCACAGGATACGGCTCAGGCGCGGATGGGTCAACCGCCGGGCGAGTCCTCCTCCTCGGCGGGCACCAGGGACAGGCTCCACACGATCGAGTCCTCCGTCCTGAAGGCTTCGGCGAAACCGACCTTGGCGTGGAGGGCGATGGAACGGGCGTTGTCGAAGAAAGTCCTGCTCATGAGCTTCCGGTAGCTTCGCCTCCGGCAGTCCTCCACCAGGTCGCGCATGAGGAGCTCGCCGTAGCCCCGCCCCTGCATCTCGGGCAGGACCGCGATGTCGAGGGTGTGGGCGTCCGTTCGGTTGGACTCCTCGCGGGGCCAGCGCGAGTAGCGGTACCAGCCCAGTATCCGGTCGCCCTCGACGAGGAGACGGTTCACGTCGTGGCGCCGGTCAGCGCTCGCCTCGATCTCCGCGACCATCTCCGCCTCCGTGACCGCCTTCCACTGGGGCGGCCACTCGGCCTTGATCAGTTCGACCACCTTCCCGAAATCGAAGTCCGCGCCGGCATCGATGATATCCATGCCCGCAATTCTATACCGGAGCAGGCTCCGCCGCCCCCACTATCCTGCGAAGAAGCGGCGAGCCGACATGCACGATATTGTCGCCTCCGCGGCCTCCCTCGAATTTGTATTATTTTAGGATTGCGTTACGAACGATGTACGCTTATCATGTTTCGACCAGGCCGGCCGGCGCCGCGTTGGGCTCCTGCATCGCCTAACGCCCGGAGGCTGGGCCCGGATTGCGAAAAGTTTAGGAGGCGCTACATGAGGAGACCCATCGTTGCGTTGGCCGCGGCGGCACTCGCGACAGTCGTCGCCGCAGGCGCGTTCGGCCAGGCCCGGAACGGGCCTATCGTGGACAGGATCATCTACGACGTCCGCATGGACCAGACCATCGGCATCAAGGACACGGTCGAGGGCAAGACCGACGTGTTCATGTAAGGGCTCGACGGCAAGACCTTCAAGAGCATCGGCGACGCCGATCGCGCCAAGCTCGACGTCTACGGGGCCCCCTCGGGCACGACCTCCCTGCAGCTCAATCCCTACCCGAACAAGGCTCCCTACACCTTCGCGGCGAAGGACGGGAAGACCGTCTTCAACCCCCTCGCGATCCGCGAGCTCCGCTACGCCCTCAATTGGCTCGTCGACCGCCAGAAGATCGCGGACGAGATCCTCCTCGGCGTGGGCGACCCGACCATGACCCCCATGACGCCGGGCCAGCCCGGGACCTACAAGCTCAACCTCGTGGCCGCCAAGCTCGGCATCACGGCCCGCGGCAACGAGAAGCGCGCGTTGACCGACATCGACAACGCGATGAAGGCCGCCGCCAAGCTGCCGGAGAACGCCGGCAAGCTCGAGAAGTCGGGACAGTGGTGGACCTGGAACGGCGAGCCCGTGGTGGTCAAGATCATGATGCGCGTCGACGACCCCACCAACAAGCTCCTCGTCGGCCGCTACCTCGGCGACCAGATCGAGAAGGCCGGCATCAAGGCCGAGCGCCTCGAGTGGGACCGCACCAAGTGCCTGGACACCCTTCGCAAGACCGACCCCGCCGACTTCCAGTGGTCGATCTACACCGAGGGCTGGACCTCGGGGGCGACCCGCACCTGGTGGGACGGCACCCTGAGCCAGATGTACGCGCCCTACGCCAACAACATGCCGGGCGTCAACACCAAGGGCTTCTGGCAGTACGAGAATCCCGAGATCGACCGCCTCGCCAAGCGGAACGAGAACGGCTGGTTCCAGGACGAGGCCGATTACTGGGAGGGCGGGCAGAAGGCCGTGGAGCTGGGCCTCAAGGAGGCGGTCCGCATCTACCTGACCTCGCAGACCCAACTCTACATCGCGAACAAGGGACGGATGAAGTCCAGGATGTTCTACGGCCTCGGCGACGGCCTCACGAACCGCTTCTCGCTGCGCACCGCGGACGTCCCGCCGAACGAGAAGGGCGAGAAGGTCCTCAGGGTCACCATGTATTCGGCCCGCGGCGGCCTCTTCATGAGCGCCTGGGATCCGGTCGGCACCCAGGGCTTCACCGACACCTACTCCACCAACATCGTCCGCTACTGCTACGACCCCTCGACCTTCGAGTCGCCCAACGCGGCCAAGGACACCCCGCTCCGCGTGTCCTGGGACCTGGCCAAGGTCGAGACCAAGGTCAAGCCCGACGCCTCGGGCGAGGGCCTCGTCGGCCTCATCCCCGTCGACAAGCGCGCGGTGATCTACAACTCCCGCAGCAAGAAATGGGAGTCGGGGATCGAGTACAAGGAGCTGGGCAAGGGCAAGTACGACTACGTGAAGAGCGAGGCGATCTCGTCCTACTCCAAGAACGTGGCGACCTACCTGCCCGGCAAGTGGCACTCCGGCGCGCCCATCGGGATCGAGGACCTCATGTACGCGACGGCCTTCCAGTACGAGTGGAGCAACAAGGACGGCGACGGCGACAAGCTCTACGACAAGGCCCTGGCCTCCCGCTACCAAGCCGACCTCCTCACCGCCAAGGGCCAGGTCGTCGACGGCATGACCTTCACCGGCTTCTACGACTACAACTGGCCGATGGACAAGGCCCGCGTGGCCCAGTACTACGTGCCGGGCCCCAAGGCCGGCGCCCCCGGCAGGCCCGTCGGCGTCTCCTGGGAGATCACCGAGGCCATCGCCAAGCTCGTGGTCGAGGGATCGAAGAGCGGTGCCGTCTACACGATCGCCGCGGACGCGTCCATGACCCCGATCGACGTCATCGGCGCCAAGTGCGTCGCCGACATCCGGGCCAAGCTCCAGGACATGGCCGACGCGAAGTACGTGCCGGCCTCCATCGCCCCCTGGATCTCGCCAGA
Source organism: uncultured Treponemataceae bacterium (assembly GCA_964399065.1). GTDB lineage: Bacteria > Spirochaetota > Spirochaetia > Treponematales > Rectinemataceae > JAKLFE01. The sequence continues at coordinate 6,853 of CAYNPQ010000055.1, forward strand.
CCAGGCGGTCGCCCGCTACAAGGCCGCCCTCGCCTTCATCGACAAGTACGGCCACGCGCTCATCTCCAACGGCCCCTTCTTCATCAGCAAGGTCGACACGAACGCCAATTACATCGAGCTGTCGGCCTTCCGTGACTACCCCTACAAGGCCGACTACTGGCCCAACGCCTTCCGGACGACCCTCACCCGCATCGACCAGGTGGACTTCCAGCCGATGGCGCAGAAGGGCAAGGACTTCAGCGTCGACGTGACGGTCTTCACGGTCACCTACCCCGACGACCTCGCCAAGGCCGCCGACGAGAAGGCCAAGGTGACGCTGACCCTCATCTCCTCCGACGGGACCGAGAAGAACTTCGCGGGCAAATTCGCGAAGCCCGGCTCCTTCCGGGTGACCGTGCCCGCGGCCGACCTCGCCTCGCTCAAGAGCGGCAACTACAACTTCGTGGTCCAGTCCGTCCTCGCCTCGGAGGCGCCCTCGATCGTGCCTTCGACGATGATGCTCTTCTAGGGAGACGGCCCGCCCGCGCGACGGCGCGGGCGGGCCGCCCCGACCCCCGGGCCGAGCGCCCGGGGCCGGCGAAACACCAGGTGGCCCCATGTTCAAATGGTACGCGGCCAAGCGCGTGGCGCGCGGCGTCCTGACGTACGCGATCATCATCCTCATCCTGTCGGCGCTCTTCAACGCCGTGAACGAGAAGACGATGCGCGCGCAGATCGAGGAGATGGTCTGGCTCGAGGCCTCGCAGCTCATCGCCGCGCAGCCCGAGGCCGTGCAGCGCTTCCGGGTCGAGCGCACCGAGAGCCTGATCCAGCAATACCATCTCGACCGCCCCCTGCCCGAGCGCATCCTCCACCGGACCTGGAGCACCCTGACCTTCGACTTCGGCAAGTCCACGATCATCAAATCATCCACGGGCGACCGCGACGTGATCAAGATCGTGGGCGAGGCCATACCCCGCTCCCTCGTCCTCTTCACCCTCGCCTCGGCGCTCAACATCGTCGTCGGCGTCGCGCTCGGCCTCAAGAAGGCGCAGAAGCCGGGCGGCCCCCTCGACCGGGGCACGAGCTTCGTGACGATGATCATCTACGGCATGCCGGCCTGGTGGCTCGCCATGCTCCTCATCATGCTCCTCGTCTACACCGTCAAGCTCTTCCCCTCGGGCGGCATGCACTCGGTGCCGCCGCCCTCTGGCATCCTCTACGCCCTGGACATGGGCTGGCACATGGTCCTCCCCATCCTGACCCTCCTCATGCTGGGCTTCTGGAGCACCTCCTTCGTCGTGAGGAACATCGTGCTCGGCGTCCTGCAAGAGGACTTCATCATGTCGGCGCGGGCCCGCGGCCTCCCGGAGAACGTGGTCCTCTTCGGCCACACGATGAGGACCGCGGCCCCGCCCCTCATGACCATGGCGATCCTCCACCTCCTCTCGTCCATCTCCGGCGCCATCATCTTCGAGGGCATCTTCAGCTGGCCCGGCCTCGGCAACCTCTACTGGATCGCCATCCAGCGCAACGACGTGCCGGTCCTCATGGGCGACCTGGCCATCACCGTGGGCCTGTACCAGCTCGGCCTGGTGACGCTCGACCTCGTCTACAGCTTCCTCGATCCCCGCATCAAGGTCGGAGGCAAGGCATGACGCTCAAGGATCTCCGAAGGGACCTCGCCGCCTTCTGGGCCGAATTCCGCCGCGAGCGCTCGGGCCTCGCGGGGCTCGGCATCCTCCTCCTGTCGCTGGCCGTCGTCGCCCTCGAGCCGCTCATCCTGCCCTGGCCGCAGGCGAGCCGGCGCTGGCGCGACATCGAGTACTGGCAGGACAACTCGCCGAGCTCGCCGCCGACCTGGACCAACGCCTTCCGGAGCCGCAAGGCTTCCGTCACCGCGCGGCTCCGGCCTTCCTCGCGCGAAGAGGCGCCCCTCGACGGGGGCGGGACCGCGCTCGGCTACTCCTTCGAGTACGCCTTCTCCGCGGACGAGCCGCCCCTCGACCTCATCTTCCACGGCCGGGGCTCGGGCGACCTGCCCGTGATCCTCTCGCTCGAACGGCCGGACGGCGAGTCCGCGCAACTGGTGCAGCGCCTCGAGCAGGGCCTCGCCGACCAGGACATCCGCATCTCGATCGGGAGCGACGGGCGCGACGGCGCCCTCGCCTTCCTCCGCCGCTTCGAGAGCGAGGAGGCCCTCGCCGCCGTCGACGCCTCGACGCACCGGCCCACCGCGATCGTCTTCGCGAAGGCCGGCCCGGCCATGTCGAAGGAATTCGTCCCGCTCAAGGGGACCTACCGCATCGTCGCCCGGACCATGCTCCTCGATCCCTCGGCCTCGAGGCTCGAGGAGCCCTACCTGATCGCGGCCGGCTCGGTCTCCGGCCTCCTGGGCACCGACGACTTCAAGCGCGACATCTTCTCCGGCATCGTGGCGGGCCTCAAGTGGGCCCTCCTCATCGGCCTCCTCACCTCGGCGGCCTCGGTCCTCGTCGGCGTCCTCTACGGGATCGTGTCCGCCTACTACGGCGGCGCGGTGGACGCGGCCATGCAGTTCGCCTACCAGGTGGTCCACAGCATCCCCGTATTGCCCGTCCTCATCGTGGTCTCGGCCATCTTCCGGCCGAGCATCTGGTTCATCATGGTGGCGATGGTCGTCTTCTTCTGGACGGGGCCGGTGATGACGGTGCGCTCCATGACCCTGCAGATCAAGGAGGAGACCTTCGTCGAGGCCGCGCGCGCCTACGGCTCCACCGACGGTCGCATCATACGCAAGCAGCTCCTGCCCATCCTCCTGCCCTACTCCTTCGCGTCCATGGCCCTCCACGTGCCCGGGGCCATCGTCTACGAGTCGACGGTGAGCCTCCTCGGGCTCGGCGACGCCTCCATCGTCACCTGGGGCCAGATCCTGCACGACGCGGTCAAGGGCGGCGCCGTCCTCAACGGCATCTGGTGGTGGGTCGTCCCGCCGGGCCTCCTCATCGCGACGATGGGCATGACCTTCGCATTCCTCGGGTTCGCGATGGACAGGATCCTGCACCCGAAGCTCAAGACGAGGTGAAGCATGGAAACCGTGCTCGAGGTCGACGACCTCAGGATGCATTACCATACCTCCAAGGGGCCCGTGCGCGCGATCGACGGCGTCAGCTTCCGCCTCGGCGCGGGCGAGACGATCGGCCTCGTGGGGGAGTCGGGCTGCGGCAAGACGAGCATGGGCACGTCGATCATGCGCATGCCGGCGCCGCCCGGGCGCTACGAGGGCGGGCGCGTCCTCGTCGGCGGGACGGACATCCTGCCCCTGCCCGAGCGCGAGGTCCGCAGGGACTACCGCTGGGAGAAGGTGTCCATGGTCTTCCAGGGGGCGATGAACTGCCTGACGCCGGTCTACACGATAGGCCGGCAGATGGCCGAGACCATCCGCCACCACCGCGAGATCGGCAAGGCCGAGTCCGACGGCCTGATCCGGGAGTACCTCGGCCACGTCGGGCTCCCTCCCGAGGTCGCGGGACGCTATCCGCACGAGCTCTCCGGGGGCATGAAGCAGCGCGTCGTCATCGCGATGGCGCTCTTCCTGAAGCCGCGCGCGGTGATCCTCGACGAGCCCACGACGGCCCTCGACGTGATCGTGCAGGCGCAGATCGTGAACCTACTCAAGGAGCTGCGCGAGGCCTTCGGCCTCTCCTACGTCTTCATCACGCACGACCTCGCCCTCGAGGCCGAGATCGCGGACCGCATCGTCGTGATGTACGCGGGCAAGATCGCCGAGAGCGGCCCCATCGGCAAGGTCTTCGGCGAGAGCGCGCATCCCTACACGGAGAAGCTCCTCGCCTCGACGCCGCGCCTCAGGCGCAAGGTCGAGAAGCTCTCCTTCATCCCCGGCACCCCGCCCGACCTCGTGTCGCCGCCGCGGGGCTGCCGCTTCGAGCCGCGCTGCCCGGCGGCCATGGAACGGTGCCGCGAGGAGGAGCCGCCCCTCCTCGACCTCGGCGACGGGCGCAGCGCGGCCTGCTGGAGGTGCGCGCGATGAGCGACATCGTATCAGGCGGCGCGGCCGCCGATCCCATCCTCAGGGTCGAGGGCCTCCGCAAGCACTTCTCGCCCCACCTCGGCCTCGGCCAGGCCCTCTCGGGCCGGAGGCGCCAGCCGGTCCGGGCCGTGGACGGCGTCTCCTTCGAGATCCGGCGCGGCGAGGTCTTCGGCCTCATCGGCGAGTCGGGCTCCGGCAAGACGACCGCGGGCAAGCTCGTGATGAAGCTGATCGAGCCCAGCGACGGGCGCATCGTCTTCGAGGGCGAGGACGCGACGAGGCTCAGCCGCGAGGAGCTCAAGGCCTATCGCCGCCGCGTGCAGATGGTCTTCCAGGACCCCTACGCCTCGATGAACCCGCGCTTCCGGGTGCGGGAGGTGCTGGCCGACCCCCTCATGATCCACCTGCCGGAGACGGGCCGTGAGGAGCGCGAGCGCATGGTCGCGCGGGCCCTCGAGGAAGTGAAGATGTCGCCCGCGGCCGACTTCATGGAGCGCTATCCCCACATGCTCTCCGGCGGGCAAAGGCAGCGCGTGGCCACGGCCCGCTCCCTCATCCTGAACCCCAAGCTCCTCGTCGCCGACGAGCCGGTCTCCATGATCGACCTCTCCACGCGCGCGGAGATCCTCTACATGATGAAGGAGGTGCAGCGGGACCTCGGCCTGACCTACCTCTACATCACCCACGACCTCTCGACCGCGCGCTACTTCGCGGACCGGATCGCGGTGATGTACCTCGGGCGCATCGTCGAGATGGGCCGCTCCGACGACATCATCGACCGCCCCCTCCATCCCTACACCCGGGCCCTCATCGAGGCGGTCCCCGATCCGGACCTCCTCCGCGCGGGCGAGACGAAGTCCCTGCCGATCTCCGGCGAGATCCCGAGCCCCTCGAACATCCCGCCCGGCTGCCGCTTCCACACGCGTTGCCCGCACGCGAGGCCCGGCTGCTCGGAGCCGCCCGAGCCCGAGCTCGAGGATGTCGGCGGCGGCCACCTGCAGGCCTGCCGCCGCTGGAAGGAGATCTAGCCTCTGGCCGATGATTCGACGAAGGCTCCGAGCTCGCGGTAGCGCGCGTAGAGGCGGTCGTAGAGGACCCTGCGCGCCGGGTCCGGCCGGTGGACGCGCTCGGGCGGGGCGCCCATGGCGCGTTGCGCGACACCGACATCGGGATGGAGGCCTGCCGCCACGGCCGCGAACATCGCCGCGCCGAGGGCGCAGGACTGCTCGCTCGAGGCGACCTCGATCTCCATGCCGAGGATGTCCGCGGTCGTCTGCACCACGAGGGGGCTCTTGCGCGCGACCCCGCCCACCGCGGCCACGCGCTCCGAGGGCACGCCCTCCTCGCGGAGGCGCTCGGCGATGGCCCTCGAGCCGAAGGCCACGGCCTCGACCAGGGCGCGGTATATCTCGGGAGCGCCCGTGCCGAGCTTGAGGCCGGCGATCGCGCCGGTCAGGCCCGGCGCGGCGTCGGGCGTGCGGCGGCCGTTGAGCCAGTCGAGGGCGACGAGGCCCGAGGCCGCGGGATCGACGGCCGATGCGGCGGCCTCGAGGGCCGGCAGGATCGCGGCGTCGGCCGCGGGAGGCAGGCCCGGCACGTTGCGCGAAGGCCAGGCGAGGAGGTCGCGGAACCAGGCGAAGACGTCGCCGAAGGCCGACTGCCCCGCCTCGTAGCCGATCATGCCGGGGATCACCGAGCCGTCGACCTGGCCGCAGATGCCCCGCGCGAGGCGCTCGGGGCCGGCGGACCGCGGCGCGACGAGGATGTCGCAGGTGCTCGTGCCCATGATCTTGAGGAGGGTGCCGGGGGCGACGAGGCCGCCCACCGCGCCCATGTGCGCGTCGAGGGCGCCGACCGAGACGACCGCGCCCGCGGGAAGGCCCAGCCTCGCCGCCCACTCCGGGCAGAGCCGGCCGGCCGGCGTGCCCGCGGTCCAAGTCTTCGCGCCGAGCGAGGGCGCGAGGTCCGCGAGCCGCGGGTGGAGGAGCGTCAGGAAGCCGGCCGGCGGATAGCCGCCCCAAGAGGCGTGCCACATCGCCTTGTGACCCGCGGCGCAGCGGCTCCGCCGGAGCGCCTTCGGGTCCTCGACCCCCGCGAGGAGGGCGGGCATCCAGTCGCAGTGCTCCACGATCGTGCGCGAGGCCGCCGCGACAGCCGGATTCTCCCCGACGATCCTGAGGGCCTTGGCCCAGAACCACTCCGGGGAATAGATGCCGCCTTCGTATTTCGTGAAGTCCTCGCCGCCCCAGGAGCGCGCGAGGGCGTTGAGGCGGTCGGCCTCGGCGATCGCCGTGTGATCTTTCCAAAGCACGAACATCGCGTCGGGGTCCTCGGCGAATTCGGGCGACAAGGCGAGGGGCCGGCCGAGCCCGTCGGCCATGCAGGGCGTGGAGCCGGTCGTGTCGACGCAGAGACCCCGGATCCGCGAGGCGGCCTCGGCGCCCGCCTGGGCGAGGGCTCCGCGGACGGCGGTCTCCATTCCCTCGAGGTAGTCAAGGGGATGCTGGCGGAAACGGCTCGATGCCGGGTCGCAGTACAGGCCGCGCGCCCAGCGCGCGTAGTCGCTCGCCGCGCTCCCCGCGAGGGCCCCGGTCACCGGGTCCGCCACGATCGCCCGCACCGAGTCGGTGCCGAAATCCACGCCGAGGACGAAGTCCCCGCCCGCGACGACGCTCATCTTCCCTCCCGCCGGGCGCGAGCCCGCATGCGGGATTCTCCCATGGGAAGGGGGCGGCTGGCAACGCCGGCCGCCCGCTCCGCGGGAAGACGCTACGCCCTCAGCCCGACGGCCCCTCGATGAAGATCCTCCCCTCGGACTCGAGCCGCCGGACGATCGCGACTATCCGCATGCCCGCGGCGTCCGACTCGGAGAGCCGGACCTTCCCAAGGCGCTCGTACTCCTGCCGGAGGGACCTTGCCTCCTCGTCGCCGAAGCGTGCGAAGATGCGTTCGCGCAACGCGTCGGAGACCGGCTTCATGGCGACGAGGAGGTCGCGGCGGTCGGCCTCGGCGGCCACGGCCCGCAGCGAGGCGTCGTCGAGGAGGCTTATGTCCTCGAAGACGAACATGCTCCGCTTGACCTGCTCGGCCATCGCGGGATCGATCCGCTCGAGCGACTCGACGACGTGTTTCTCCGTGGCCCGCGGACTCAGGTTGAGGAGCTCGACGAGGCGGACCACCCCGCCCGGCGCCGGCCCCTCCTTCTCGATCGAGCCGATCTTCCGGCACAGGACCCGGTCCACGGCTCCGAGGATCTCGGGCAGGATCCTGTCCATCGAGCCGATCCTCAGGGCGACCTCGACCTGCTTCCCCTCGGGCAGGGCGTCAAGGACCCGCGCCGCGAGAGACTCCTCGAGCTGCGAGAGCACGAGGGCCGTGAGCTGCGGCGTCTCCTCGGCCAGGAAGGCGGCGAGCGCGGATTCCGAGGCGCCGGCGAGGCCGGCGAAGGGCCGCCCCCCCGCCTCGACGGCGCCCTCGCCGCCAAAGGCCACGCGGTCCTCGACCGCCTCCTGCCTGCCTTTCAGGGATTCGAGCTCGGCGCCGAGCGCGGCGAGGCCGCGCTCGACGCTGTCGCGCATCGCGGCGATCCCCTCCTCGAGGCCGGCGGCGACCGCCTCGAGGCGCGCCGCCCCATCGTCGGGCTTGTTCGGCCGGGGCGAGGCGAGGGGCGCGAAGAGGAGCCGCCCGTCGCGCGCGCTCTCACGCGGGGCGAGGGCGTAGACGGTCTCCCCGCCCAGTCGGAGCCGGACGCCCCCCTCGAGGTCGAGGGGGCCGAGCGTCGAGCCAGGCCGCAGGGCGGCGAGCTCCGCCATGCTGAGCCGGGGCCCCTCGACATAGGCCTCCGCGGGCAGGGCCAGGAGGTCGAGGCCCGCGGGCCGGGGCGACTTCGCCTCCTCCTCCGCCGAGGGCCGCTTCCAGAACCAGTACCGGGCGGAAAGCCTCGGGAGGAGGGGCTCGATCGTGAGGGCGGGCACGACGAGGTTGACGAGGCCCGCCGCGGGCCCTCCCCCCTCGCTCCCGCCGATCCCGACCTCGAAGGTCACGATGAGGATCATGTCCGTCGGCGGCACGATCTGGCAGAAGCGGGCGTTGGTCTCGATCTGGCTGAGGGCGGGCCTGAGCCCGCAGAGGGTAGCCCAGGACGCGGCGAGGGCCTCGAGGAGCCAAGTCATGGGCTTCTCCATGGCGCAGAACTCGAGGTCCGTGAGCTCCCGGCCGAGTGGCGCGGCGCCCATGCCCTTGCCGCCGAATAGCCGTTCGATAAGCGCCGCCGCGACCGCCGGATCGATCTCGACGAGGGCAGGCCCCTTGAGGGGCGCCATGGAGAAGATCCCGAAGACCGAGGGCGTCGCCACCGACTCGAGGAACTCCCCGTAATTGAGCTGGTCGACGCTCGCCACGCGGAAGTCCCACTGCTCCCGCAGCATCGAGGAGAGCTTCGTCTCCGCGAAGCGCGCGAAGGTCTCGTGGATCTTCTGCACGGTCGTGATCTGCTCGCGGGAGAATTTGTCGGGCCGGAGGAAGTCGTAGAGCTTCACCGCGAGCCCGCGGTCGAGCCCCTTCCGCCTCCCGAGGATCTCGCTCCCGGGGACGAGGGGCGCGCCGGAGCCGTTCATCGCGGACCTCCCCCGCCGAGGACCTCCGTCACGCGGAGGCCGAAATTCTCCTCGATGACGACGACCTCGCCGCGCGCGATCGGCTCGCCCGCCGCGAGGAGCTCCACCGGCTCGCCGGCGAGCGACTCGAGCTGGAGGATGCTGCCGGGCATCAGCTCCGCGAGCCGCTTGAGCGGCAGGGTCGTCTCGCCGAGCACGACCTGCAGGCGGACGCCCGCGTCCTCGATGGTTCCGTTCCTCATACGCTCCCCTCCCCGCTCCCGCCGCGGAGCATCCGCTCTACGCGGAAGAGGCTCTTGCCCCGCCGCGTCGCCACGCGTCCCTCGGCGACCGCGACGCCGCCGACCTCGAGGAGCGCCCGCCCGCCCTCGACCCCCGCGAGGGCGAGGGAGCCGGCCTCGGCCGCCTTCTCCGCGCCCGCGGGGCTCAGGAGGTCCCGAGCGAGCACGACCCTCGTCTCGAGCCGCACCGCGCCCGCGAAGGGCGCGGCCGCGATCTTTCCTCTCGCATCGTCCATGGCTGCCTCCATGCTCCAATGTAGGTCGGGACCGATGCCTCTTCGCGCACTATCTTGAGTATTTCGGCGGCGGGGACATGTACGCTTTTGCGGGTCGCCGGGGCGGGCGCGGGCCGGGGCCGCTCAGCGCCGCGAGGCGGCGCGGTACTCCCGCGGCGTCTGGCGCGTTATGCGCAAGAAGTAGCGGTTGAAGAAGGAGAGGTTGTTGTAGCCCACGGCGAGGGCCACCTCGATGATCGGCAGCTCGCTTTCCTTGAGGAGGGAGCAGGCGCGGCGGACGCGGAGGCGGTTGATGTACTCGAACAAGGGATAGCCCGACGCCGCCTTGAAGCGCCGCGAGAAGTCGCTCGTGTTCATGGCGCAGCGCGACACGAAGAAATCGAGGCTGAAGGACTCCGCGTAATGATCCTCGACGTGGCGGAGGGCGTCGCCGATGGACCAGGGGCTTCCCTCCGCGCCCGCGCCGGAGACGGCGGAGGCCGCGGCGCCCCGCGCGGGCGATCTCCCGGACGGCGCGGACCCGCCCTCGCCCCCCGCCGCGGACAGCGCGCGAGCGGCGAGGCGCGATAGGCGAACGAGGAGCTCCGCGAGGGCGAGGGCGGCCAGCGAATCGTCGCCGGGCCCGGTCGGCGCCGCCTGGGCGCGGGCCGCCGCGTCGAGGATCGCCGACAGCTCCGCAGCCTCGGCCGAAGCCCTCCGGACCGTCCCCCCGGCCTCCGCGAGGACCGCGCCGAGCCCTGCGAGGGCCTCGCGCTCAGGTAGGAGGCGGCCGGCCGCCGCGAGGACCTCCTCGTCGAAGCGCAGGACGAGGAGCCCGCAGCGCGCCGGCGCCTCCACGGCGGCGCCGCGGCCGGGCGGGAGGACGACGAGATCGCGGGCCTCCGCGGCGAAGCGCCTGCCCGAGGCCGCGACCCTCGCGCCTCCTTCGGAGACGAGGAGGAGAGCCGGGCCGCGCGCCACGAAGGGGGCCCCACCCTCCAGCAAGCGCTCCCCGGAGAAGGGGAGGGAACGCCGAACCGATCGCCCCTCGCCATGTCGCATGGTCGATATCGATGATACCTCGCGCATCCCGAAGGAGGAACGGGGGAGAAGGGAAGCGTTTCGGCGGCATGAAATGGCTCGGCATACATATACGATGAAAATATTACTTTCTCCCCGCCATTCGGCGTCGGACAGACTATCATGGGCTATTATTCCTTATCGACTTGGATCCCGATTTGGCGCCCGAATGATGAAGGAGCCCGTGATGCAAGGAAAAGCCTGGTTGATCGCATTGTCCCTCGCGGCCGCGACGCAAGCGGTCCCCGCCCAACCGCGAGGCGACTTCAGCCTGACGGTCGAGCCCTCGGTAGCCCTGCCCCTCGGCCCGACCCTGGACGACGGCCTGCCCTTCTACTCGGTGGGCGGAGGCGGCAGTCTCCGGGCCGAGCTGAAACCGGGCTTCGCCCGACTCCTTTTCGGGCGCGCCTCGCTCGACGCCGACTACCTGCCCATCAAGAACTCGAGCGACGCCCTCACTCTCGTCTCGCTCGGGGCCGAGGCCGGCGTCAGCCTCTCGCCGAGCCCGCGCTTCGCCGTCGAGGCGGGAGCGGGCGGGGGCATGTACATGGGCATGACCGGGGCGGGGACCGCCTTCGATCCCTTCGCGAAGGCGGGCGCCGCGCTACGGTTCCGCCTAACGCCCTCGCTGGCGGTCGGCATCGGCGGCGCGTACAAGTACCTGTTCACCGCCGCCGGCCCGCTTTACCACGGCCTATCCTGCGGCCTGGGCCTGTCCTACGATCTCGCGGGCGCCCGCAAGGGCACCGAGATCCGGATCGAGCCCGCCCTCGATCAAGTCTTCCCCCTCTTCTTCAGCTACTACGACAAAAATCCGCTCGGGAAGATCGCCGTCTCGAACGGCGAGTCCCTGCCCCTCGAAAAGGTGAAGGTCAGCTTCTACGCGAAGCAGTACATGGACGCGCCCAAGCTCTGCGGCGAGTTCGCCTCGATCCCGGCGGGCGGATCCGCGAGCGTTCCCGTCACCGCCCTCTTCAATGATTCCATCTTCAAGGTGACCGAGGGCACGAAGGCGGCGGCCGAGATCTACGTCGACTACTTCTTCCTTGGCAAGCAGCGACAGGCCAAGCTCTCGGCCGCACTGCAGGTCAACAACCGCAACGCGATGACCTGGGAAGACGACCGCAAGGCCGCGGCCTTCGTGACGGCCAAGGACCCCCTCGTCCTGGGTTTCGCGAAGGGCATCGCGGCGACGGTCCGGAACGTCTCGGCCTCCGGCGCCCTCTCAGCGGACTTCCGCGCGGCCATCGGCATCTTCCAGGGCCTCTCGATATTCGGCCTCGGCTACGTCGTCGATCCCAAGACCCCCTACGCCGCCCTCTCCTCGTCGGAGGCGAGCATCGACTTCCTCCAGTTCCCGAACCAGACACTCGCCTACCGGGGCGGCGACTGCGACGACCTCACGACGCTCTACTGCGCCCTCCTCGAATCGGTGGGCATCGCCACCGCCTTCGTCACCGTTCCCGGCCACATCTTCGCGGCCTTCGACTCGGGCCTCAGCGTCGAAAACGCGGCCAAGGCCCTCGCCGAGCCCGACGACGCGATAACCGAGGCGGGGAGGCTCTGGATCCCCGTCGAGATCACCCTCGTCAAGGACGGCTTCCTCCAGGCCTGGACGAAAGGCGCCCAGGAGTGGCGGGAGGCCCGGAAAACGGGCTCGGCGCGGCTCTACGAGGTGCGCCAGGCATGGAAGGTCTACGAGCCGGTGGGCTTCGCCGAGAGCGGGATCGGTGTCGTCCCGCCCGCCCCGGACCAGATCCTCGCCGCTTATCGCGCGGAGCTGCTCCGCATCTCCAAGTCCCAGGTAACTCGCCGCGCCACGGAGCTCAAGGCCCAGATCGCCTCCGGGCCCGGGGTCGAGCAGGCCCAGAACAAGCTGGGCGTCCTCTACGCGCAGTACGGGCTCTTCGACGACGCGCGCTCGCAGCTCTCGGCGGCCGCGGGCGCCGGCTACGCGCCGGCCCTCGTCAACCTGGGCAATCTCGAGTACCTGGCGGGGAACCACGACAAGGCCGTCGTCTATTTTCAGCGGGCCGCGGCGCGGCTCCCCGACAACCCCGCCGTCCAGTCCGCCCTGGCCAAGGCCTACCGGGCCGCGGGCGACGAGAGCGGCTACGACGGCGCGATGAGGCGGCTCGCCGCGCTGGACGCGGCGGCGGCTTCGAAGCTGTCGGGCGGGGGCGGCTCGGGAAGGGCCGCCGAGGCCGGCGCGTTGGAGGTCGAATCATGGCAGGACTGAACACGAAGACCGCGGCGAGGGCCGCGGCGACCGCCCTGGCCATCGCCGCGGCCCTCGCGGCGGCGGCGTGCAAAAACTCCATCGACCTCGTATCGGAAGTCAAGAAGACGGTCATGAAGGCCAACGACCGCTACCTCGAGGTCAAGTCGATCGCGATCCCCGAGGGCGCGACCGGCTTCAGCCCCACGGGGGCGATCACGATCGAGCTCGACCGGAAGGTCGCCCGGGATTCGGCCACCGCGGCGAACATCGTCATCCGCCTCGACAACGGAGCGGACAATCCGGCTGTCGATCCGGCCTCGGTCGAGATCGCATTCCTCGCCGATGACACGAAGCTCGAGGTCCGCGTCCTGCCCTATCTCGAGACGGGAAGGAACTACATACTCACCGTGTCGAACCTCTACGGGATCGACGGGAACCGCATACTCGAGCCCATCACGAGGGCCTTCTCGACCGGGCACATCGCGACCGGCAAGGTGACCTCCCTGACCGGGGCCTCGCCTGACAGCCTGGCCGGCCACTCGACGACCGGCTCGGTGAGGCTCGCCGTCAAGGTGAACGACGCCTATCCGATCGTGAAGATCAGGGTGAGCGCCGACGGCGGATCGACCTGGCCCTATGACATACCCTGGACCCCGCGCCCCCTGACCGGCGACCTCGAGACTCCCATCGAGGGCCTCGCCGACGGGGTCCGCGTCCTCCGCGTGCTCTTCGTCGGCAACACGACCGACGGCTACAACGCGGGCTCGAGCGGCTTCGAGGGCGACACCGCGGAGGCCACCATCACGATCGACAGCCAGCCGCCCACGGCGCCCGCGGGCTGGACCGCCGCCAGGACGAACGCCCGGCGGCCGACCTGGACCTGGAGCCCCTCCGGCGGGGGCGATGGCCACTTCCGCAGCCAGCTCGGCTCCGAGCTGGGCGCGTGGACCGCCTTGACCGAGCCTACCTTCGCGCCGGCGACTGACCTCGCTGACGGCGCCTACACCCTCTACGTGCAGGAGCGCGACGCCGCGGGCAACTGGTCAGCGAGCGCGGCCTTCGCGCTGACCGTCGACACCGACCCGCCGGCCAGGCCGACCCTCTCGGGCACGGCCCTCGCGGACACGAAGACCCCGGCATGGAGCTGGGTCGCCGGGCTCAACGAGGACGGCAGCGGCCTGTTCAGGTACCAGCTGGACGGCGAGGCCGCGGCCTGGAGCGAGACCGGCGCGACGAGCCTCACCGCGCCCGAGCTCGCCGACGGGACGCACACGCTCTTCGTCCAGGAACGCGACAGCGCCGGCAACTGGTCGGCGAGCGCCTCGTTCGCGACGACCGTAGACACGACGGCGCCCAACGCGCCGACCGTCCAGGGCTCGAGCCTCACCAACGACCCGACGCCGATCTGGGTCTGGAGTTCCGGCGGGGGCGGCGGGGCCGGGGCCTACCGGTACCGGATCGACGGCGGGACCTGGGCGACGACCTCCGGCACCTTCTTCACGCCCGCCTCCGACCTGGCCGAGGGCGCCCACGTCTTCGAGGTCCAGGAGCGCGACGAGCTCGCCCACTGGTCCGCGAGCGGCAGCTTCGCGACCACGATCAGCTTCGCCACGGCGGGAGCCCCGGCCGTGAGCTGCGCCGATATAACGAGCGTAGCCATCGTGACCTGGACCTGGGCTACGGGCGGGGAGGGCGGCAACGGCACCTACCAATACAGGCTCGACCAGGGGACCTGGGGCGCGGCGACTACCGCGACCAGCTACACGAGCGGCACGGCCTTGGCCGACGGCATCCACGTGCTCTACGTGCAGGAACGCAACGACGCGGGCAACTGGTCCGCCGAGGGCTCGGCCTCCGTCGTCGTCGACACCGCGAAGCCGGGGACGCCCTCGGTCGCCGGCGCCACGCCGACCAACGACACGACCCCCGAATGGACCTGGACCGGCGGGGGCGGCGGCAACGGCGTTTATCGCGTCCAGCTCGACGGCACCGCGGGCGCGTGGACCGAGGTCGTAGCCTCGGCCTGGTCCCCCGCGACCGCCCTCGCCGAGGGATCGCACAGCCTTTACGTCAAGGAGCGCGATACGGCCGGCAACTGGTCGGATCCGGGATCCTTCGCGGTCACGGTCGACACGACCGCGCCGCCGGCCCCGGACGTCCTGTCGGCCTCGGCCCTGACGAACGACACCACCCCGACCTGGACCTGGAAGAACGGCGGGACCGGCGGCGACGGGACCTACCGCTACGCCCTCGACGCCGCGCCCGGCGCCTCGTCGCCGGTCACGACGAGCCTGGCCTACACGCCGACCTCCATCCAGGCCGAAGGCTTCCATACGCTTTACGTCCAGGAGCGCGACGCGGCGGGCAACTGGTCGGCGAGCGGCTCCTACCAGCTCAAGATCGACATCACGCCGCCCTCCGCGCCCTCGGTGAGCGGGGCCGCGCTGACCAACGTCCAGACCCCGACCTGGACCTGGGTCACGGGAGGGGGCGGCGTCGGGGCCTGGAGCTACCAGCTCGACAGCACCTCGGGCGCCTGGATCGAGACCGCGACCGCGGGCTTCACTCCCGCCACCGCCCTTTCCGAAGGCCCGCACACGCTCCATGTCATGGAACGCGACGCCGCGGGCAACTGGTCCGAACCGGGCTCCTTCGCCATAACCATCGACGTGACGGCGCCCGCCACGCCGATCTTCCAGTCGGCGTCCTGCACGCCTTCCCCCACCAAAAACACCACCCCGACCTGGGTCTGGGAATCGGGCGGCGGCGGCGACGGGACCTTCCGCTACAAGTTCGACGCGGCCAACGACTGGACCGTGGTCACGACGAAGACCTTCACCCCGGTCACGGCACTCGCCGACGGCAACCACACGCTCGCGGTCCAGGAACGCGACGCGGCCCTCAACTGGACCCCCTCCTCGGCCACGCGCACCATCGTCGTCGACACGACGCCACCGGCCGCCCCGACCTTCACGGCGCCCGCGGCCGGGGACCGCACGCCCACCTGGTCCTGGACCCTGGGCTACGGCGCGAGCAGGGTCGAGTTCTACCTCTACTGCACGACGACCGGCAAATACCTGCCCGACACCGGCAGCTCGACGGTCGTCTCCCAGGATTCCTCGCAACTGTCCTATACCTACACGACCGCCCTGCCCGACGGCACCTACGAGCTGCGCATGTGGGAGTTGGACGCGGCCGGGAACTGGACCTGGGCGGTGAGCTCCTTCACGCTCGACGCCGCGCCGAACGCGCCGACGGTGGACATCACCCAGGAGATCGACGACTCAGGCTACGGCGTCGTGGACAACGCGACCTGGACATTCTCGCCGAACGGCTTCGGCGCGGGCACCTACCGTCTCGCGGTTTATAGCAACATCGCCGCGAGGAAATACTACAACTTCGCGACCTCGACCTGGTCCGGCGCCACCACGCCCTTGTGGAAAGAAGGGCTAAGCTCCGCGACCTACACCACCGCTCTCGGCTTCAGCTTCGGCGAGACCCTGACGGCCTACATGCAGGAAGTGGACGCCGATGGGGACTACTCGACGAGCGGATCCAAGACCTACACGATCGGCAAGGTCTATCCGGCGGAGGGGGCGACCGGAGCGGCGCGGAAGCCGGTCCTCTATTGGGCAGCGCTGTCCGTCGCGCACGGCAGCACGGCGACCTACACTGTGTACAGGAAAAGCGGGGTTTCGTGGATCGTGTGGGACGGGGCATCGGCCTTGACCGCGGCCAGTTTCACGACATCGACCATCCTCTCGTCCAATACCCAGTATTACTGGAAAGTGATCCGCTACACGAACGGCACCCTGACCGACGAATGGCCTTCCAGCGCGGGGGCGAGCTTCACTACGGGGATTAAGTGAGATCGGCCCGGACCTAGGCGCCTTTCAATCCCGCCCGCATGCCGGCTATACTGCCGGCATGCGGGCCATCCTGATCCAGCCCCCCTTCGCGCAGCTCAACGCGCCCTACCCGGCCGTCCACTACCTCGAGGCCTTCCTCCGCGGGCGCGGGATCGAGGCCGCCTCGCACGACCACTCGATCGAGCTCTACCGCGCCATCTTCTCGCGCACCGGGCTCGCGAGGGTCTTCGCGGACGCCCGCGCGGTCCTGGAGCCGAGGCTCGCCTCCTGCGGCCTCGACGACGCGACGCGCGACCAGGTCGAGCGCTACCTCTCCTACGAAGGCCTCTACCTCGAGTGGATCGAGGCGCTCGTCGCCCTCCTCGCCGAGAGCGATCCCGGCATCGCGCATCGCGTCGCCTCGGCCGCCGAGCTGCCGCGGGGCCGGCGCGCCGAGGCCCTCCTCGAGGCCGCGGGCGGCCGGCCGGGGCCCGAGGGCGCCCTCGGCCTCGCCACCGCCGTCCTCGAGGACCTCGCGGACTTCGTCGCCTACGCCCTCGACCCCGCCTTCGGCACGGTGCGCTACGCCGACCGCCTGGCCTCGAGCCTGGACTCCTTCGCCGGGATCCGGGACTCCCTCGCCTCCTCGTACGTCATGCGGACGCACTACGCGCCCTGGCTCGAGGGCTTCTGGGCCTCGCTCGCCCGCGAGCCGCTCGCGGGCGAGCCGCTCGCCCGCGGGCCGCGCGAGCCCATCCTCGTCCTCATCAGCATACCCTTCCCCGGCTGCCTCGCCGGCGCCCTCGAGTGCGCGGCCGCGGCGCGCCGCGCCTTGGGCGACAGGGCGCTCGTCGTCGCCGGCGGCGGCTACGTGTCGACCGAGCTACGGAACCTCGCGGACCCCGCCGTCTTCGACTGGTTCGACTGCCTCTCCTTCGACGCGGGCTACGGGAGCCTCGCCGCGATCCTCGACGCGCTCGAGGCCGCGCCGGCCGGGACCGCCCCCGCCGAGGCCATCCGCGCCGCAGGCCACCTGTACCGCACGCTGACGCGCGGCGCCGACGGCCGCGTAGGCCCGCTCGCGACCGATCCGGGGCGTTATGCGACCGAGGAGCGGGCCGCCCTCGAATCGGTCTTCCCCGACTACCGGAGCGCCGACTTCGGCCGCTACCTCCGCGCCGTCGACTCGGCCAACCCGATGCACCGGCTCTGGTCGGACGCGCCCTGGCTCAAGTACGCCCTCGCCCGCGGTTGCTACTGGCGGCGCTGCGCCTTCTGCGACACCGAGCTCGAGTACGTCGCTGGCTACGTCCCGGCCAGGGTCGAGGCCCTCGCCGCGGCGGCATCCGAGGCCGCGGAGCGCTCGGGCATCCACGGCATCCATTTCGTCGACGAGGCCATGCCCATGGCAAGCCTCCTCGCGTTCGCCGAAGCGAATCGCCGCCGTTCGGCCGGGGGCGAGCGGCCCTTCCGCTACTGGGGCAACGTGCGCTTCGACGCCTC